>DATDGW010000047.1:0-1956 GCA_036521895.1 Candidatus Sulfotelmatobacter sp.
TCCATGACCGCGCGGATGAGGTGGCCGCGCGTGTGGGACGCAGTCAGTCCGACGAGAGCGGCGCGAGCGTTGGGATCGAGATGAGGGGTGCGCTCGCCCATCAGGTACGGCACCCAGAATGCGCCCTCGGAACCAGCGGGCGCGGATGTGGCTTCTTCGGCAAGAATGTCGTAGGGGTCGCGTCCGTCTTTTGCCGCAACGCCGAAGCGATCGCGGAACCAGCGCAGCGACAATCCCGCGGATTGCGTCACGCCCATCACATGCCAGCGTCCCGGAATGGCGTGGCAGAAGGTGTGCAGGCGTCCTTGAGGATCCAGCGCCGGACGATCGGTCGCGGCAAAGACAACGCCAGAAGTACCGATGGTGGCGCTGACCGCTCCGGCACGCGCGATGCCCATGCCGACCGCACCCGCTGCCTGGTCGCCGGCTCCGGCAACCACCGGAGTGCCGACCCGCAGGCCTGTGGCCTCCGCGCCGGCAGCGGAGACCTTGCCGCAAACCGCAGGAGATTCGTGCAGAGCCGGAAGCAAACCAGCGTCCATGCCGGACTTGCGCAACACTTCGGTCGACCAACGGCGGTTGGCAACATCGAGAAGAAGAGTGCCCGACGCATCCGCCATATCGATGGCTCGCTCTCCGCTGAGGCGGAAGCGCACGTAGTCTTTGGGCAGCATCACGTGGGCCACGCGGGCCCAGTTCGCGGGCTCGGTCTCGCGCACCCACAGCAGCTTGGTCAGCGTGAAATTCGTGAGCGGAGGATTGCAGGTCAGCTGGATCAGCGCGTCGCGGCCGAACCCTTTCTCCAACTCGTGTGTTTGCGCTTCGCTGCGCTGATCGCACCATATGATGGCGCTGCGCACGACTTCATCGGCGGAATCGAGCAGGACGGCGCCGTGCATCTGTCCCGAGAACCCGACGCACGCAATTTCGTTCGCGCTCAGGTTGGAGGACTGCAGCGCCTTGCGGACCGCCGATCCGCAAGCACGCCACCAATCGCGTGGATCCTGCTCGGCCCAGCCGGGCCGCGGGCTGAGGAACGGCTCGTGGTCTTCCGATCCGGAGGCGATCACCTTCCCCGCGGAGTCCATCACGAGCGCGCGGGTGCCGCCAGTTCCTACGTCGATCCCGAGATACGCGATGTTCCCTCCTCGAGGTTTTCTCTTAAAGACGCGCTCGCAGCGCGTTCGGTCGCTAGGCGTAATCTTCCGCCAGTTCGCGCGGGGCTTCGGCCGATTCCTCTTCTCTTTCTTTGGCCGATTCCCGCGATTGTCTCTGTAAGAAGAAATCCAGATTGCCGCGCATCACCAGGTGCGGAGCCAGTGCGACCTGATGCGATCGACCGGCGCCCTCCACCATGAATTCGTGCAACATGCGGAAGGCAATCTGGCCCTGCGCCCGGGGGCGCTGGTAAATGGTCGCAGCCACCGCGCCCGACCGAATTTGAGCAACGAGGTCAGGAAACAGATCGGTCGTGATGACCGTCAGGCGATCGAGCATGTTCGCGTCGCGGGCCGCATTCAGCACGGGGAGGGAGGCCTCTGTCGTCACGTAGACTCCCGACAAGTTCGGGTTCTTTTCAAACAGCTTGCGGCATTTGTTGTAGGCTTCCGCCTCGACGTCGTGATCTTCGATGGGTTTCAGTAGTCGAAGCTTGGGATAAAAAGATCGCAATGTGTTTTCGAACGCGGCGTATTTTTCTGCATGCTCGGTGATGGCCATGTCAAACACGGTAACCGCGATCGAACCATCCTGGGGGCCGAGGAATCTTCCCATAAGATCGGCAGCGATCGAACCGCTGGCCAGCGTGTCGATCGCGACGATGCCCAACCGGCCGCTATTGGGAGCGTCGGTGGCGACACACACGACCGGAATCAGGGTGCGAGAGGCACGCCGTATCCAGGTCCGCAGAACTTGGGGGCGGCTGGGGAAACTGATGATGCCGTCGACTTTGTCGTT
>DATDGW010000048.1:0-2467 GCA_036521895.1 Candidatus Sulfotelmatobacter sp.
GGTCTGGGCGCCGCTGTATTTCATCGATAACAACCAAGCCTTTGAGGGGACGGAGGGTTGTCGCTGGTTCGGCCAGGCGGGCCAAGCTTTGAGGCTCCTCAAGATCAAAATAATTCAGCGAGTCAGGGGAGACAAAGTGACGGGCGAGCGTTGTTTTGCCACACTGACGGGGTCCAAGGATGGCGACGACACGGCTGCGACGCAAGGCCCTCCGGACGAGGGCGATATCGGTCTTGCGGTCAATTACCATTGAAGGATCCTACCATGAATATCCTGCATGTTATGCTGGTTTTTCATGGTAGCGGAAACTGGACGTGGGCGTTCGTTAGCGTCGTTCAAACGGTAGGAACACGGTAGGATACGTTGGGGCTTAAGACCTAAGTAATTGAAACGCAAGAGGGTGGTCGCATGGTCAAAAAATCCGAACGCACTGAAAAGGCGTGAGTCCCACCCGTTCCTTGTTTTCCTCTCCTCAGCCTTCCACAAGCTTCCTGCCGCGTAAAATTCAACCTCCCGAGCGTTTCGAACATGAAAGAAGAGGTACGAGTTCAGATGGAGTGGCCGCGCCTGCTGGCGTACATCACCGGAAGAGTCGACAAGGAATTGTTGGCGCGCAACGAATATCTGGCGGCCGAGAATCGGATTCTGCGCGCCAAGATCAAAGGCCGGCTGCAACTGTCGGACGGGGAAAAGTCCACTCTGGCCGAGATCGCGCACCGGCTCGGGCGCAAAGCCCTGGCGGAAATCGCCGTGGCGGCCAAACCCGATACCATTCTCGGGTGGTTCCACAAGCTGGTGGCGCGCAAGTTCGACGGCTCCAGATACCGACAATCAGTCGGGCGACCGCGGGTGGAGAAGGCGGTTGAGGATCTGATCGTGCGCATGGCGCAAGAGAATCCAACCTGGGGCTACGATCGCATCGTGGGGGCACTCGCCAATCTCGGCCACACGGTCTCGGATCAGACGGTGGGCAATGTTCTCAAACGCCACGGCATTGCGCCTGCCCCGCAGCGCAAGCATACGACGCGCTGGCGCGACTTCATTCGCGCCCACATGGAGGTGCTGGCCGGGACTGACTTCTTCACCGTCGAGGTGCTCACGCTCAAGGGACTGGTCACCTATTATGTGCTCTTCTTTATACAGCTGGAGACGCGCCGCATCTGTCTGGCGGGCATCACCCGCTACCCAGATCAGGAGTGGATGGAGCAGCAAGCACGCAACATGACCATGAAGGACTGGGGCTTTCTCGCGCACAGCCGCTACCTGCTGCCCGATCGCGACGGCAAATTCTGTCCCTTGTTTCGCCAGACCATGCAAGCCGGGAGGGTCCGACCGCTGAAGCTGCCGGCGCACAGTCCGAATCTGAATGCGTTTGCCGAGCGCTGGGTGCGATCGGTGAAAGAGGAATGCCTGTCACGCCTGATCTTCTTTGGAGAGCATTCGCTGCGCCGCGCCCTAACCGAGTACGTCGCGCATTACCATGGCGAACGCAACCATCAGGGCAAAGGCAACAAGCTGCTGTTGCCGTCGCCACGAGGACCGGATCGACAACAACGAGGACCGGTCCAGTGCAAAGAACGATTGGGTGGCTTATTGAAGTATTATGAGCGTCGAGCCGCGTGAACATGTGGGCCGGGATGAATATCTTGACCGTATGCGGTAGAAAGGTCCCCGCCAAAGCGTTTATCATGCGAGTCCCATCCCTAGGCGATGGCCTTGCTTCTCTTCGGAGGGATGTACTCCTCGCGGGGAAGTTGGCTCGATCTTCGGTGACGCGGGCTGCTGTTCCACCTCTGTTGCTGTGCGTTGCAAACTTTCGCGGCTGAGGCTCTGCGAAAGCTTGCCGCCATCATTCGTGTAAATCTGGACGTCGTGTTGGGCCCGTGAAACCGATACATATGCGAAGCGGTTGTTAACCAACATTTCGCTTTTCTCCGTGTCCACATTGATTAATACCCGCTCCGCAGTCTGTCCCTGGCTGCTGTGACTGGTGACTGCGTATCCGTGGTCAAGGTGTGCGTGCTCTCGGATGTTGAATCGAACCTCGCGTCCCGAGTCCAGGCGGATACTAAGGTCACCCCCGGAGCTAACTCTCTCGATAGTGCCGAGTTCTCGGTTAGCGACCTTTAGCTGCTTCGATGGTGTCGTGAACTGGACGCGGTCACCCTTGGAGAATTCGCGTTCGACCTCGCGATGTACCGACACTCCGGAGAGGCGTCGCGGATCGTAGGTCTGCAGTGTTCCGTTCTCGCGCTCGATCGTTATACGGTTTTCCTTCGGGTCCACATGACTGACTCGCGCGTACTCTCCTGCTTCGATCTTCAAGGCTTTGCTTCCGCGCGAATAGCGAACCACGTCCCCCGCCTCGTATTGTCCAGCCCACTGGCGATCTGCTCCCGTCATTTCTTGGCGCGACTCCAGAACCCGAAGTTTGTGCTCGTCTTTGCTCACGTCTCCACGATTCTGC
>DATDGW010000049.1:0-5814 GCA_036521895.1 Candidatus Sulfotelmatobacter sp.
TCGCACCGAAGAATCAGCCCTTTGATCTCACGTTTCAGGCACGGGCCCTGCATGTGACTCCGGCCGGCACGGTGCAGACGGGCGCGGCGGAGGACAGCCGCATTTACGTCTCGCTGGCGGATTTCGTGGCATGGACGGGAGTGCAGCCGTCGACGATTGAAGTCGCCGCTTCGGGTTCGCCTGAGGAGATTTCCGCCATCATGAACCAACTGGCGCGGGCGATTCCGGCGGGCAACGTTCATCCGGTGCGGCAGATTATGGAGGGGGAGGCTCGCGTGCTGGGCAAGACGCGCGCGACGCTGCTGGCGGCGGCGGCGCTGATCATTCTGACTGCGGCTTTGTGCGTGCTCTCGACGCTGATGGGGTGGGTGTTCGACCGGCGGCGCGATTTCGCCATCATGAAGGCTCTGGGCGCGTCGGGACGGCTGCTCAATGGATTCTTCGCGGCCGAGGCTGCGGTACTCGGCGCGACGGGCGCGGTGATCGGCTTTTTGATTGGGATCGGCATTGCGGCCTGGATCGGGCGGGTTAACTTTCACGCTCCCGTGATGCCGCGTTGGAGTGTGCTGCCAGTGGTGCTGGCTGGTAGCATGGCGGTGACATTGTTGTCGGCGATCCTCCCAATCTCGCTGCTGCGCCGGGTGCAGCCGGCGCTGATTCTGAGGGGAGAGTGAAATGATTCAGATCAAAGACGTGACGAAGCTCTACCCCGCCAAGGAAACGGGGAACGGATCGGGCCAGGACAATATCCATGCCCTCGACCACATCTCGCTGCACGTCACGCAGGGAGAGTGGCTGTCGATCATGGGCCCGTCGGGGTCGGGCAAATCGACGCTGGTCAATTTGATTGGCTGCCTCGACCGGCCGTCGTCGGGCGAGATCTGGCTCGACGGCGTGAACGTGGCGGGGATTTCTGCCGCGGATTTGAACCGTGTGCGGGCAGAGAAAATTGGATTCATCTTCCAGCAGTTTCATCTGATTCCCTTCCTCACCGCGGTGGAGAACGTCATGCTGGCGCAGTACTTTCACAGTATGACTGACGAGAAAGAGGCCGTTGAAGCACTGGCGCGCGTGGGGATGGGCGACCGTGTGCATCACTTGCCTTCGCAGTTGTCAGGCGGCGAGCAGCAGCGGGTATGCATTGCGCGTGCGTTGATCAACGATCCGCGGATTATTCTAGCGGACGAACCTACGGGAAACCTCGACGCGGTGAACGAGGAGGTCGTTCTGCGCCTGCTGCGCGAGTTTCATCAGCAGGGACGAACCATCGTGATGGTTACCCACGATCCGGTGATGGCGCGGCTGGCAGACCGGCGAATTGAACTGCATCATGGCAAGATCGCGTCGCAGGAAATTTTCTCGCTGGCCGACGAGGAACAGCTCGACGAAGTTCTGGAAGAGCTCTGGGTGCTGGCGGAGCACGGCGAGATCGCCGAAGTCGAGCGGATGGAAGTGCACGGCGCGCTGCCGGTGAGCCTGGCGATTGAGAAGATGATCGAGATGGAGCTGGTAGTTTCGATGCCGCATCCGCCGCAGGCGCATGATCACAAGCCATTTGTGAATCCGTGCCATGATGCGCTGAAACCGGTGGCTACGTCGGTCGGCGACGGCACGCTAATCGTCGAACTCACGCCACGGGGCCGCGAGCGGGCGGGTAGCATTATTCGCCGGCACCGGCTGGCCGAGCGGCTCTTCACCGACAGCTTGGCGATGGATAGCGAGACTGAGATCGAACAACAGGCGTGCAAGTTTGAGCACATTCTTTCGCCGGAAGCGACGGACAAGATCTGCACGTTCCTGGGGCATCCGCGGACATGCCCGCACGGGGCACCGATTCCGCCGGGGCCGTGCTGCGGAAACGTGGTGGGCTTTGCAGCCTCACCCGCTCGAGAAGCGGTCCGGTCCAAGTAGCTCCTCGGGATGAAGGCCTTCAACCACCACCAAGGACACGAAGGTACACGAACGAACTTCCTCCGGGCATCTCATTGATTACCCAGCCTAGAAGTTCATCAGGCCTTATTATCAATCAAGGTGATGCGACGTCCCACCATCGGCGTATTTGATTCCGGCTTTGGCGGACTCACCGTGCTTAAAGCTTTACTTGAACTTATTCCTGGCGCTGATTATGCCTACTTTGGGGACACGGCGCGGCTTCCCTACGGCTCCAAGTCGGTTGAAACCGTCGCCCGCTATGCGGTCGATGCGGCGCATTATCTAGAATCCCACGGCGCCCAGATGCTGGTCATCGCCTGCAATACGGCGACCGCGCTGGCGCTCGACCGGATCACTAGCGGGGCGCACGTGCCGGTGGTGGGCGTAATTGAGCCGGGGGCGTCGGCTGCCGCGTCGGCTTCAAGAAATCGGAAGATTGTGGTGGTCGGCACCGAGGCGACCGTCAGCAGTCATGCTTATCACAAGGCTCTGGAGGCTCTCGGGTTGAGTTCGCGGGAGAAGGCTTGTCCGCTGCTAGTTCCGCTGGTTGAGGAGGGCTGGGTGGAACACTCGGTCACCGAGCAGGTGGCGCGGATTTATCTGGCGGAAGCTTTCGCGGATGGATTTCACGACGCCGACACGCTCGTTCTGGGCTGTACGCACTATCCGCTTCTCAAACCGCTCTTGCATCGCGTAACGCCGGGGCACGTGAGCATTGTTGACTCGGCGGAATCAACCGCTCGCGCCGTGGCTTCCCGGCTGGCGGAGTTGGTGCCCGCGAGTGCAGGCGAGGAGCGGAGGGCGCTTCCGCGGCTGGCGTTCTTTGCTACTGATTCGGTGGAGAAGTTCCGGCGGCTGGGGGAGCGGTTCCTGGGGCATCCGATTGAAGATGTGCGGCATGTGGATTTGAAAGAATAGGTTTGCGCGCAAGGATCGGATAGCCCACGCCTAAGCTCGAGAAGTAATCTGTCCTCCGGCAACAAGAACAGATCCAATATAGCAACGAGCCACTCGCGGCACCCGTTCATCTGGTGGGAGCGGGGGCGGGAGCGCCCGCGCCACATAAACACCACACATATCTTATGCATGCGCTCGACAATGTGATCTGGCAGGCGCTGACCACTCGGGATGCGGAGTTTGCCGAGAGCTTCGACGAGGCCCGGCGCTTTGTGCGGGAGGTAGGCCCGTTGGGCGCATTCCGCGAGCATGGGGCGCAAGGCTACGCGTCTTTGGCAGTACTGGTTGGATCCGGCGGGACGATCGGGCTATTCCTCGATGATCCCTACGAATCGCGAACCGGTTGGACGTTCGTTGCTGGCGCACCCTTGCTGCAAATGGTGTGCGACAACGGCTTTGCAACGCTGTCCCAACCAGACCCCGGCAAGGGACTTCCCGTCCCAGAACTCGTGGAACTGGGCACACAAGACTCCCCGGAGATGATTGAACTCACGGCCCTGACGAAGCCTGGGCCGTTTGGCAGCCGCACCCATGAACTGGGTACATACCTGGGCATTCGAATGCATGGCAGGCTCGTTGCCATGGCTGGCGAGCGTCTGAAAGTTCCGGGGCACACCGAGGTGAGTGCAGTGTGCACGCATCCTGAGCACACGGGCAGAGGCTACGCCGCAATTCTCATGGCGGAAGTGATGAAGCAGATTCGCGAGCGCGGGGAGACTCCGTTTCTGCACGTTCGAGCAGACAATGCGCGCGCGATCGCGATCTACAAGAGGTTGGGATTTCGGCAGAGGAAGCTGGGGCACTTCGCGGTGCTGCGCAAGGTTTAAGCGGCCGATTCACGGGTCGGGTGTGGCGGCGAGAGGCCGCCGCCACTACAGCCGGCGGGACGCCGGGGCTACGAGGCAAAACTCAGTACAAGTGGAAGTCGACTTCTACGGCGATCTCGACCCGCACGGGGTGGCCGTCTTTCATGGCGGGCTCGAACTTCCAGTTTTTCACGGCCTCGATGGCCTTCTCGTCGAGTCCCATCCCAAGGCTGCTCAACACGCGGATGTTGCTGGGACGGCCGTCGGTTCCAACGACCAGGCCGAGCGTGCAGACTCCCTGATATTTCGCTTTGCGAGCTTCTTCGGAGAATTCTGGTTCGGGCGCGTAGATCTGGCGTGGCGGGGAAACGCCGCCGCCGACGTGGAAGATGCCGCCACCAGTGCCGCCACCCTCACCGGGGCCAAAGCCTGGTCCCTTGCCCGATCCAACACCACCGCCGCTCCCTGAGCCGATACCGCTGCCAGACCCGGTGCCGTTTGAGGGCAGTAAGGCGTGCGACATGGGGTCACCCAGATTCGGCATGTTGTTGGAAGCCAGTTGCACTTGCGGGGGAATTACGATGGTCGGTTCCACTGCGAGTTTGGGATGATCATTGCGGATGACCACGACGGGTGGCGTGATCTGCGTCATCGCAAATTTGGGGAGCTTGCCTTTGCTGGCCTGTAAGACGTCGCGGTCGCCGCCGCCCCCGCCCCCACCCACCTGCGTCTTGGAAGGCTTCAGAGCTGGGAAATCGCCGGGGTCGACCAGTGTCACGGTGACCTTCGTCGCCGGGGCCGCATTCACCACGTGGCGTCCGAGCATATAGCCGGCGATCACGACTCCCACAATCAGAAAGTGGACGCCGGTGGAACCCAAGGCACCGTTTCTCCAATTGTTGTAGAAGCCCCAGATGTCTTTGACCGGTTCCGGCTTCGATTCGAGCTTGAGGGGCGGAAGTTTCTTGGGAAAGAAAAAGTCGTCCAACTCGCGGAACAAAGACTTGTAAAGGGGTTCTTCGAAGGTAGTGTTCGTCAGCAGCAGGTGCAGCTCTGGCTCGTTGCTGGGGCCGTTCGGGTTGGTCAGTTCGGATCCCATAATTCTAGTCTGGACACCCCCGGCCGGTCTGCGGGGACCGGCGTGCTCAATTTCAATTCCCTACACGCCCTCTGTACACAGATGAGCGCCACTCACTTCAAGTTGCATGGCTTTCTATCCGTTTTTCTCAATGAGGTTACTTGTCGGCTGCCCCACGGACACCGGGCCAGACTGACTTCTTCTTCTTCATTCTTCCTGAAATTGTACCTCTTGTCGCCCCATTCCGACAGTGCATTTCGTTGGGCTTGGAAAATGTCGGAAAGACATGCCCTTCCTCACTCGAAAAGTGGCGCTGCGATCCTGGTTGCCGGCGGGGAGGTAGCGCGCCGTGCGCAAGTTCACTTCGCCTGAAGAACGGCTGCGTTCAGGATGACGCCTTTGGGAACGAAGTCTGTCGTCGCTCACCTTGCACCAGTGCGAACCATGACGGAAACGCCCCCGCCGCAAGGATCGATGCCACGACGCGGGTTGGCAGCGGGGGAGGTATTCTATTTTGATGAATCAAGGGGAGTCGGGTCCGGTGGCGTACAGTCGTCGGACTTAAGTAATGCGTTGAAAACCTATTGAGTTGCCGCGGAATCGGACGCTGGCGAGGCAATTTGTGCATCTGCACTTGAGCAGCGGGTTGATCGGCCTGACAAGATGACCACACTGGGCGCACTTGAACCACAGTCCGTCTTCCTCTTCGGTCATCACCTTGAAGTGATTGCCCTGCACGCAATACGGGCATCGGATGGGATGTGGCATTAGTTTGTCGGCTACGATAGCCCCAATACTCTGCGTTAGAACACCCCGATCCGTCAGCGGAATGGCGCGAACGTGATGGCATTGCTGGCACGCAAGTGCGAGGCGCTTGAAAAAGGGTGGGGCCGCGCCACTCACGCGCGCCCGATACTATTAATCACTACTGTCCGGCTAAATTTCCGGGCAGTCGACCTAACTCATTGAAGATAAGGCCGATAACGCATAGCCGAAGCAGGAACGATTTGAATTGGAAAGGGACTGGATTGACCTCTTTCC
>DATDGW010000050.1:0-5089 GCA_036521895.1 Candidatus Sulfotelmatobacter sp.
GAGCGAGCACCTGGTCGACGTCCCTCTGGTGCACGCGCAAGAACCGAGCGCACGTAAAGCGGGATAATCTACGTATCGAATTGAACGACAGGCGGGCCCTAGGTGACTCAGGGCCCGCACTGATTTCGACGCAGTCCTAGGCCTTCATGTTGTCGTGGTCGTAGTATCTGTACCGCGACATCGGTTTCTCGCCGCCTTTTTTGCAGATGCGGGAGTCTTGAGGCAATTCGTTGAGCACGCGCGCCATTTCGCGAATGTGCATGGCGACCGTTCCGCAGCACACGCCAATGGAGCTGATTCCAATATCGCGAGCCTGGACAGCATCGTCGGCCATATCCTTGCGCGTGAGTTGCAGAGGATCGAGCGCTTAAGGAAATTCTGGAACGCTCGTGAAGCCCGGTTTATCTTTCGGGGTTCGATATGCGACCGGCTGACACGCGAGGGATCCTGAAACCGCCTTGCGCATCTGCTCCATCGGTCCCAGCAGTGCTGCGGCGGACGCTGACAATTCATTCCCACGACGTCGGCTGCTGCGTCGAGCAGTGTTTTCGCTGCATCGGCTGCATTCATGCCCTCGGCGGTCTCATCTTTATTCTCGAAGCAGATGGTGACCATGGCAGGAAAGCCGATCCGCTTGGCGCGCTCCGCCGATCAGAGCCTCGCCGATCCAGGAGTACGTTTCGCCGATAATGAATATCGATGCCCTCGTCGACCCGCACGGCGAGTTGCTCGTCGAAGGTCTTGCGGACGCCATCGGCGGCGGACGAACTGCAGGGCTCGTACATGCATGTCAAGCTCAGGTTCCCGGCAACCAGACACTGATCTCCTACGACCTCGCGGGCCATGCGGACCGCGGAACGATTCAGTTCCTCAAGCCGGTTCTCAAGGCCTACCGTGGCCAGTTTGTCGCGGCCGGCGCAGAACGTGACCGCCTGCAGCACCTCGGAACCGGCTTCGCGAAACTCGATATGCAGTTCGCGCAGAGCGTTGGGATACGTCAGGGCCACTTCCAGCGTGAACGGCCCCGCGCGCACCCATCGCGTTTTTCGAGTTCGAGCAAATAGCCGCCGTCGCCAAGAACGGGCCCTTCTTTCAATCGTTCGAGGATGCCCTTCTTCTTCATGTTTGCTCCTAAGAGTTGCTAGTCATCCACATATCCATACTCGGTCTTGATTGGCTGGTGGTCGGCGAAGCGGTTCGGCCGGAAGGTGCTAATGTCCACGGTTCTGCTTTTGCCATCGAGCGCAAGTCCGGTCATCACCAGACTATCGGCGGTCTTCGGCAGCGAATTCGCGTGTCCGTTTGCGCCACTCATCAGGCGGTCGACCCCTGCAATCGTCCCTTCTTCCAGTCGCGCCGCGCTTGATAAGCGGCGTTGCGCCCGGGTGCGCCGGTGACGCCGCCTCCAGGATGCGCGCCTGCGCCGCACAGATAGAGTCCGTCGATGGGAGTCCGATATTGCGACCACCCCGGCACCGGCCGCATGAAGAAAAGCTGTTCCAGGCGCAGGTCGCCGTGAAAAATGTCACCCTCGGTCAACCCGTACGTTCGCTCCAGGTCGAGCGGAGTGAGCACTTGCCGCGCCACGATCGCGCCCCGAACATTTTGTGCATACTCCGCAATCTTTTTCACGACGCGATCGCCCAGTAGTTCTTCTCGTACCAATTGCCTTCCTGCAAGTGATAGGGCACATACTGCACAAAGCAAGTGAGAATGTGTTTGCCTGGCGTAGCCAGGGAATCGTCCGCCTTCGAAGACACGACGCAGTCGACCCACAACTCTTCGGGAATCTCTCCGAACTTGGCGATGTCGCAGCAGCGTTCCGCAAACGCCAGCGATGGAACTAGCGTATAGAACGTGCGCTCGAGCGCCGTTGCCTGCGAGAGGTCCCCGTGAATCGCGGCTCTTCGGACACGACTGTGTTTGCTTTTGCGCACGGTCCCTGCATTTTGATTCCGCGCACAGCAAGCAGGAAATCTTCGGGGAGCTCCTTCCGCGTCCAGAAATCCCAGGGAGGTTCGCTTCGGGTCGGCGTTGGAAAGAACCATGCGCGCGAAGTTCCGTGCCGTCCTCCAGCACAACGTTGCGCGCCCGGGCGCGATTTCCTCGGTCACACAAACCTATGCCCACAATCTCCCGGCGCTCCAGCACCAACGTGGACAGACCCGGCTCTCGCAAGATAGGCTGCTGCCGTGCGACCGTTGTGCCCGGCGCTAATCACGATGGCGTCGCAAAACGATTCCGTGCCCACATTGCCGGTTTGACTAGAAGTCACGAAACGCGTCCTGAATCGAATCACACTATCGCAGATGGCAGCAAAAATGAAGTTGAAGCCGAAATAATTCTCAGATATGCTTTCGTGTCTCACAGTCACTATCTATGCCCGGAATCGCCAGCAATCGCTCTACTCCCCCGCTCCATCAGCGCCAGGTCCCGACGCGTCCTCGCTCAGAGGCGAAGCGCAGTCGCATCATCGAAGCGGCCACCCAGCATTTCGCCGAGCATGGTTATCACGAGGCTAGGGTAGGCGACATCGCTATCGAACTCGGCATCGCCAAGGGGTCGATCTTCCAGCACTTTGGCAGCAAGGATGGGCTGTTCTTCGAGGTGTACAAGCGTTCGGTTCGCTCGTTCGCGAAATATCTCGATGCACCCGCGGAAGTCCGCGCGGCTGGCTTCTTCGAGGTGCTGCGTTACTGGCTGGTCCGGGCCGAACACCTTGTCCATGAAGATTGGATTCCTTATCGAATATCGCTGCTCGGGAATTACGGCACCGATTTCGTGTTGAAGCGTGAGATTAACCGCTTCCTCATCAGCGAAGATCCATACGGCACGGTAACTTTTGTGCGCTTTGGATGGGAGCGCGGTGAACTGCGCAATGATATGGACATCGAGATGATCGTTTCGATCATCGATTGGATGATGGAGCGCTTCCAGGATGCGCTGCTCACAGCCGAGCTGGATCCTGGTTTATTTCCGAAACAAGGTGAGCTGGCAGAGAAGAAGGAAGCCAGAATCCAGCAGTTTCTGGATGTGTTGCGGCGCGCGATTGGCGCTGTCGCAGATCCCGCGCCCAGTGCGCGCCCCAAGGCACGCCGGAATCATCGCCGCTGAGCCCACGGTATTCACATGAGAGAGTAAACATGCCAGCTTCGATTGAACAGATTCTCTCCAGCTACAACGATCGCGCCCCACTGCCGGAGGCGTCAACCATCCCTGCGCCCTGGTATGTCGATCCCCGCATCGCCGAACTCGAGCGGCTCAGCGTCTTCAGCAAAACCTGGCAACTCGTCGCCCGCACCGATCAGTTGCAGAAGCCCGGGGACTTTGTCGCCGCGCGGCTCGCTGGAGAGCCGATCGTCGTGGTTCGCGGAAGTGAGGGTACGTTGCGTGCTTTCTACAACGTCTGCCGCCATCACGCCGCAGCAGTTGTGACGCAGCCCTGCGGCCACGCCGAGATTTTGCAGTGTCCTTACCACGGCTGGAAATACGGGCTCGACGGATCGCTCAAAGGCATGCCGGAGTTCGATGGTGTGCAGAACTTTGATCGCGCTGAGAACGGACTGGTTCCCATCCGTGTCGAGACCTGGGAGTGCTTCGTGTTCGTAAATCTAGACCCGCAGGCCGCGCCTTTACAGCAATTGTTCGGGGGCCTCGTCAAGCGAGTTGCTCCTCTCGGCGTCAGCAAGTTGCACTACTTCGACCGCAGGAGATACGACATCCACTGCAACTGGAAGGTCTACGTCGACAACTACCTCGACGGCGGATATCACGTGCCACATCTGCACAAGGGATTAAGCTCTGTGCTCGACTACAAGCAGTACACCATCGAGCACGAAGATCGCTACTGCCTGCAGTCGAGCCCCATGGTTGCCTCCGACGAAGATGCGGCGACCGGCGCTACACGCAAAGGCGATCGCGCCCGCTACTTCTGGCAGTATCCGAACCTGATGATCAATTGCTACGAGGGATACATGGACACGAACTATGTCATCCCAGTGGATGCCGATCATTGCTCCGTGATCTTCGATTTCTATTTCAGCGATGTGAGCGAGGCTCGGCGTGCGTACAACACCGGATCCGTAAATGTCGGCAACCGCGTGCAGGACGAAGACCTCGGCATCTGTGAAGATGTGCAGCGCGGCCTGAAGTCGCGCGCTTACGGCGCCGGCCGGCTATCAGTGCGGCGTGAAGCGGGGGAGCAGTTGTTCCACCAGTTGCTCGCCTCCGACCTGAAGGGAAATACCACGCAGTCAGTGGCTCTCGTCGGTTGATGCCGGTCTGATCAGATCGAAGTCCTCTCCGAAGGTGATCGTGGCAGGGCTGAATCATGTCTCCGTACTGTGCCATTTCTTCGTACAGAACGGTCTTGCTGCTCACATCAAGAACAATAGCGGTCGAAACAATTCGTCCCCACCAGGCCTGGACGAAGAGCAGTTTCTCATTCAGCCACTGCACTCGAACCCCACCGTTGGCATGGTCGACGAAGGATAGCTTTAGGAGTCGTCTATTCATACCAACACCTCCGATGAGCACAGTCGTGCTCCACGGAGCGGGCTGGCTGAAGTCCGCACCTTCGAGCACAGCATATCGAGCGTCCTGCGGGCCGCTTGCCCGTTGGAGATGGTCCCGATGAGTCCTTGATCTCAGTCAGAGTGATCTTATCTCTAACGCACGAGTCAATCGGACTATATCGAATCTCCTGCTTGTCGCAGACTAATGATCGTCTCAGCGGTTTGCCCTTCGCTTTGACCAGAGAGCACATCGACTATTGCCAAAGCCACGACACAGACCCAGATCGAAGGGTTCTGCGGCTCTATAGCACAATCAGTGGGTGAATGAGCTATGGAAAAAGCCGCTGCGTGGAAAACTCCAGAAAGCGGAGTTTCCCACTGCGCTTGGAAATCCGCCCACCCCGCGGATTTCCACTTTTCCCACAGCTCCGGCCACTGCTGCGTGTTTTTCCCCGAAGCCACCACCGACAAAGAAATAGCTGATCTCCAGCGGTTCGATTACTCTGCAATTGACTAGAAAACAAAGAATCGAACGAGGAGACCAGCTATTCAGCTCAAGGTTAAGACCATCTTGA
>DATDGW010000051.1:0-2987 GCA_036521895.1 Candidatus Sulfotelmatobacter sp.
GGACCTCTCGATCGAATTCCTGAACTACGCGATCCCTTCCTGGAGTGATTGCGTCGGCGGGGCTTAAGCGGACGAGTTCGGCCATTAAATATACTCGCGCCGACCATCTCAGTGAGCGCATCATTGCCGACTCACTCATCGACACGCTCTTTCGCAGTCGCAAGTTGGGTTTCGGGAGATTAACCGCCCAACCGGAGAGCGCCGGGATAAACCGGCATGTTGTAGGGGAGGTAGGAGCCCTACAGGAAAGGAAGTAGCGAATCCATCCTGACCTCGAGTCTTGCGGGTGGCATCGTGAGGTGCCAGTCGAAGCGTAGATAGAGGCATTGGTGGGCGGGGTGATTGAGCTGCGAAAAGCCCGTGGATCAGGATGCCGACTCCATTCCGAGTAGGAGGAAGGCAATACGGCAACCGCGCTATTCGCGAGCGGATTGTCGGTCCTGCGTAGTCTAAGAACCCGCGCACGCTGAGAAACAACATGCACGAGAACCGGGAGATCTCCAGCACGCCTTGTTCGCAAGATCAAGGCCGGTCCGCGAAGGCCATAAACCGAACGGCGGACGTGCACGTGCCGGAGAAGTCGGACTGTGCCGTAGTACCTGTGAAGCAGCCGAACAAGGGAAGACAACTTCCTGCGGAGGCTGTGGAGGGAAGGGCACAGGCGAGGGAGAACATCGATCAGTCACGCATGCACCCGACACAGAGCGGGGCTCGCATGTCCCAGGGACTGGACGGCGTGCGGAGAGCGGCAAGGGAAAGAAAGCAGGAACGGTTTACTTCTTTGCTCCATCATCTGAGCGTCGAACTTCTTCGCGACAGCTTCTACGCACTCCAGCGTAAGGCTTCGCCGGGAATCGACGGCGTAAGTTGGCAGGAGTATGAAACCGGGTTGGAGGATCGAATCACTGATCTGCACAGTCGGGTTCATCGAGGAACGTACCGGGCCAAACCCTCAAGGCGAGTCTATATACCGAAGTTGGATGGACGGCAACGCCCAATCGGCATTGCGGCTCTGGAAGACAAGATAGTTCAACAGGCCGTGGTTACGATCCTCAACCAGATATATGAGGTCGACTTCAAGGGCTTCTCTTACGGGTTCCGTCCCGGTCGCAGCCCGCATCAGGCGCTGGACGCGCTGAGTGTGGGCATTCAACGGAAGAAAGTGAACTGGATACTCGACGCGGATATTTCGGCCTTTTTCGATAAGGTGAGTCACGAATGGGCCCTAAAGTTCATCGAGCATCGGGTGGCCGATCGCCGGATACTTCGCCTGATCCGGAAATGGCTGAAGGCGGGAGTGTCGGAGGACGGCCAGTGGTCGGAGACAAATCGCGGTACGCCGCAGGGATCAGTGGTTTCACCGCTGATCGCCAACGCGTATTTACACTATGTGTTCGACCTGTGGGCTGAGGCCTGGCGCAAGAAAGTGGCTAACGGGGACATGATTTTCCTTCGTTACGCCGACGATCGTGCGCCACGAAGGCGCGAAGGAGGATACATGAACTGAGGAAACTTCTTCGAGCCGTGCTGCACGAGAGATGAGAGATGGCCTCTCGAACTCGCATTACAGGATGCGGGTTCAAACCACCGGAAGCTGCTTCGGCACAATGGCCGAGGTGGTGAGCGTTTCGGCAAAAGGCAGGACTTGATCCTGTCAGGTGAGGGCCGAGGAGACGAGCGCAAGCGAACCGCTGATGACCTGTCGAAAGCGTATGAACGACGTCAGAACCAGAGGGGAGTCGTTAATCTGGGATAAGGCTGGGGGATACCTGTTTACTGCCCAGTCGGCGTCCGGCACGAAGGCGGCGTGAACTCGGTTCAGGCTCTTGTGTGGAACGTGGGAACCTGCACACCGATGCCAAGGGAGAGACTCAAGCGGCCGACCCGTAAGAGTCAGAGTACCGAAGCGGGGTGCAGGGGCGGAGTCGCGTGTAGTAGTGAGGAAGGTCCTGTAACGGGACTGGAGCGAAGGCGCGACATCGTTCAGCTTTAACGAATGGTCAACCGGCAACGGGAGGAGCCCTTTGGATAAAGCAAGGTCGTGGAGCATTCCAAAGCTTTATGTTTGGGATGCCTATAAGCGGGTAAAGGCGAACCGGGGTGCAGCCGGAGTGGACGATCAGACGATCGAAGAGTTTGAAAGGGACTTGGCAAACAATCTCTACAAACTCTGGAACCGGATGTCGTCTGGCAGTTACTTCCCTCCGCCGGTGAAGCGCGTGAACATCGAAAAGCGAGGAGGCGGATTCAGACCATTGGGAATTCCCACTGTTTCCGACAGAATCGCCCAAGCGGTGGTCAAGGGGTATCTTGAGCCGGAACTGGAGAAGCACTTCCATCCCGACTCGTACGGATACAGGCCGGGGAAATCGGCATTGGATGCGGTTGGAGTTGCGCGAGAGCGCTGCTGGCGTTATGCCTGGGTGCTCGACCTCGACATAAAATCCTATTTTGATACGATTTCTCACGAACTGCTTCTACGTGCGGTGCGAAAGCATACCGACTGTCCTTGGGTGTTGCTCTATATTGAGCGGTGGCTCAAAGCTCCTGTTCAGATGGAAGATGGCACCCTTGAACCCCGAGAAAGAGGAACGCCACAAGGTTCAGTAATTTCACCCTTGTTGAGTAACCTGTTTCTTCATTACACGTTCGACAGGTGGATGGCTCGGCATCATCGGGACATTCCCTTTGAACGGTTCGCTGACGACGCTCTCTGCCATTGCGTAAGTGAGTCGCAGGCGAAGACCCTCAAAGAAGCGCTTGAGAAGCGCTTTGCTGAATGCGGACTGCAGCTTCATCCTGAAAAGACGAAGATCGTCTACTGCAAGGATGATGATCGGCGGGGAAACTCAAAGAACGAATCATTCGACTTCCTCGGCTATGGCTTTCGAGCCAGAAGATCGAAGAATCGTTTTGGAAAGTTCTTCGTCAATTTCAGTCCGGGGGTAAGCAATGGTGCAACGAAAGCAATTCGAGAGGAAATTCGC
>DATDGW010000052.1:0-3269 GCA_036521895.1 Candidatus Sulfotelmatobacter sp.
TCATCAGGTTAATGAGTCAGGGTTCAGAAGTCAGGAATCGCGAAATTCACACTTGACATTGAGGGAAAATCCACTACCATATGGTTGTGGATAGTCTCGGTACAGCATTTGCGGCTTTGTCTGATCCAACCCGTCGGGCGATGATCGAACGGCTTTCACGTGGGCCTGCCTCTGTGCATGGATTGACGAAACCGTTTGCACTCTCGCAGCAGATGATTTCAAAACATATTGCCTACCTGGTGCGGGCGCGGATTGTGATAAAGACGAAGCGTGGACGAGAGAGTATTTGCACGCTTAGGCCAGAGGCGATAAAGACAATCAGCGACTGGGCGATTGGCTATCGCCAATTCTGGGAAGAGAGTTTCGACAAGCTGAATGCAGTTGTGAATCAAATGAAAAAAGCGGAGGTCGGACATGGCAAAAAGCACGTTGAATGAGACAGAGCGGATGGTTGTCACAAGAGTTTTTGATGCCCCACGCGAATTGGTTTGGAAGGCGTGGACAGACCCGAAATATGTAATGCAGTGGTGGGGGCCCAATGGCTGTACTTCGCCTTTTTGCGAGATGGATTTTCGCGTGGGAGGGAAATTTCTCATTTGCGGAAGAATGCCGGACGGCCAGGAATTCTGGAATGGCGGTGAATACCACGAGATTGTTCTGCACGAGAAGATCGTTTCCTCCATGTACTTTTCCGACTCGAAGGGGAACAAGATTGACCCTGCGCAAATTGGAATAGAACATGAGGCCATAGAAGACGCGTACGACGTGATCACGTTTGAGGATCTTGGAAACGGCCAGACGAAACTCACCTTCATTCGGAATGAGACCATGCAGAACGCAATCGAGAGCGGTCAGTTGGAGGGCATGAAGCAGGTACTCGATAAGGTTGCTGCAGTTGTTGAGGGACTGGCGCAGGCGAAATAAGAAGCTGAAGCTTTGATGATCGTCATGCGCGAGCAACTGAACGTAACTGAGAGGGCGGGAATGAAAAGGATGAAGGCGGTTCGAGGGGCGGTGCGGCGAGGCTTGCTGGCGGCAGCGGCGCTGGCGGGGATGGTGATCCTGACGCTGGCTGCGGGAAGCGGGACGAAGCCGGGGAACTCGATCGACTTGGTGCTGCGGGAGGCGGTGGAGCAGAAGAAGGCACCGGGGGTGGTGGCGATGGCGTCGCGGGGAGACGAAGTCATTTACCAAGGGGCGTTCGGGAAGCGCGACAGCACGAAAGATGTTCCGATGACGCTGGACTCGATTTTCCACATCGCTTCGATGACCAAGGCGGTGACGGCGGTGGCGGTGCTGCAACTCATTGAGAGCGGGCGGGTGAAGCTGGACGAGCCCGCGGCGACCTATCTGCCGGAACTGGCGAAGGTGCAAGTGATCGAGGAATTCGATCCGGCGACGAAAAAGGCGAAGCTGCGGCCACCGAAGACGCGGCCGACGGTGCGGCAATTGCTGACGCACACTTCGGGGTTTGGCTACGACTTTTTCGATGCGCGGCTGCACGAGTACGTGGAGGCGGGACTGGCTCCCGCGATTACGGGGGATAGCGACGCGTTTCTGAAGGCGCCGCTCATGTTCGATCCGGGAACGCACTGGGAATATGGAATCAGCTACGACTGGCTGGGAGAACTGGTGGAACGGGTGAGCGGGGAGACGCTGGAGGAATATTTTCGGCTGCACATCTTCGAGCCGCTGGGGATGACGGACACGTTCTTCAACGTTCCGGCGGAGAAGCAGGCGCGGGTGGTGGCGCTTGAACTGCGGCAGGCGGATGGGAGTTTTGTAGAACCGCCGCCGCAGCCGATGAAGCCGGTGAAGTTCTTCAGCGGCGGCGGCGGCCTCTACTCGACGGCGGGGGATTACTTGAAGTTCGAGCGGATGGTGCTGAACGGCGGGACGTTCGGCGGCAAGAGGATTCTGCGGGCGGAGACGGTGGCGGAGATGAGTCACAACCAGATCGGCGAGATGAAGCTCGCGGAGTTGAGGAGCACGATTCCGCAGTTGATCAAGAATCCCGTTCGCTTGCCAGGTTCGCCCGACAAGTTTGGATGGGGATTCGGAATCAACAGCCGGGCGGTGGAAGGCGGGCGCGCGGCGGGGTCGCTGGCATGGGACGGCATCTTCAACACGTTTTTCTGGATTGATGTTTCCGGGAAAACCTGCGGGGTGGTGCTGATGCAGACGCTACCGTTCAGCGACGATGGGGCGCTAGCGGCGGAGGAGGAGTTCGAGCGGGCGCTCTACGCGAGCGCGGCGAGGTGATGCTCTGAGCGATCCGTTCGGTGCGCCTGCCCTCCTCGCGTCCCACGGCTCCCGGGTTACCGTTTGATGACCGAAAAATGTGCAACTTTGGCTTCCTGGCACACCCCATAGGCGCGTCCCGGGCACGGCTAGGATTCTATTGCTTTCAGCGACGAAGCATTGCACGACATGGCGGCTTCCCAAGACACGATGGGGGGCAGCATCTCTCCGAGGATGTCCGTTTACATCGGCAAGAGTCACCGGGGCGTCAACCGCGCCAACGTGAACCATCCTTCCGCTTTTCGTTCCGTGAATCCATGCGTGTCCATTCATCGGTTTCGCATGGTAAAGATCGAGGATGAATCGCCGGTATGCTGATTCACGTTCTCTCTGTTCTTCCAGATGGTTCTGTCCATTGGACGGGAACTCCGCTTCCTGCCAAGCTTGACGTTCGTACTTCCCTAGATTCTGAACAACGAAGGGCTTCACACCAGGAATTCCAAATTCAATCCCCATACCTCAACGCGTCCGTCGCAATCGCCAGCGGCTTCCTTCTAGTCTGCCCATCAAAAATGCCTCCGTAAAGCAAAAGCAGGCTATCTCGGAGACCCCGGCTAAGGGCGGCGGCTTAGTTGAAACCTGCTTCTCGTCACTTGGCTGGATGGTCGCCTTTCCGGACAAGCGACCTTGGCTCGGCTGTTGCCTTCAGGGCTCAGTTCTCATCGAGTGCTATTTGAAGCGTGATTCGGCGGATTAGTACCGATAGACGGGCAAGCGTGGAGAAATCCCTCTCTATCGGGGTCATGGTCGCAAGCACCCGAGAAACGCTAGTGCTGTATCGGACGCGCCCCGCCCGACTCCCTAAATTTACCTGCCACTCACTACGGGGCGCGTCCGATACAGCTGTTTGAAGGAAGCCGCTGGTGAGGAAGCGGTTATGCAAATTCAATAGGGTTGCGGTGATGAGAATGACCCTGGGAATCGGTGATGGAGCTAACCGGAGTGCAGATGGGCCTGGTTCGATTGTA
>DATDGW010000053.1:0-29314 GCA_036521895.1 Candidatus Sulfotelmatobacter sp.
CTATAGAAGGCTGGGGAATTAGGGCAAACGTAGCGCGCGATTTTTAGTTCGCGAGAGTCCCAAGTGGGGACAGCCGCCTCCGGCGATCTGTGGAGCGCAGCTCGACTGTAAAATGCGACCCAATGCTCCGCCGTGACATCCTATGCGTTC
The DNA here is from genome assembly GCA_036521895.1 of Candidatus Sulfotelmatobacter sp. Classification (GTDB taxonomy): domain Bacteria; phylum Acidobacteriota; class Terriglobia; order Terriglobales; family Acidobacteriaceae; genus Sulfotelmatobacter. The sequence goes on from DATDGW010000053.1 coordinate 151, forward strand.
AGCCATTTTCCAAGAGATCGGGAGTTTTCCAGAATGAAGCTAGCGTCCCTGAACGTCGCGCGCCCGCGCCTAATCGTGTACCAGGGTAAAACAATCAACACTGGAATCTTCAAAGAGCCGGTTTCTGGCCCAGTGCAGCTGCGCACATTGAATCTCGACGGCGACCGCCAGGCCGATCTTACGGTCCACGGCGGCCCTTTTAAAGCGGTTTACGGCTATCCGTCCGAGCATTATCCGTCTTGGCGGCAAGAGCTCCCGGGCATCACCCTGCCATGGGGAATGTTCGGCGAAAACTTCACCACCACTGGCCTTTTCGAAAATGACTTGCACATTGGGGATCGCTTTCAGATTGGCTCCGCGATCGTGATGGTCCGTCAGCCGCGCACCCCGTGCTACAAACTGGCTGCCAAGTTTCAGCGCGATGACATGCCCGAACGCTTCCTCCTCAGCGGCCGCAGCGGCTTCTACTTCTCCGTCGAGCAGGAAGGTTCCGTCGCCGTGGACGACGACTTTCAGTTACTCACGCGAAACGAGCGGGGCGTTACGATCGACGAAATGAACCGCCTCATCGCACGCGACAGGTACAATCACGACCTCCTGCACAAGGCGATTGCGACGGCGCCCCTGCCCGAGCACTGGCGAGAACGCTTCTCGCAACGGCTCGACCGTCCGGCGGTTATGATCTAGTGCGCGCCCGTCATCGCGGCAAAGTCCAAGCATGCCGTACAATTCGGCCTGACAGAAATGATCCTCGACGCCCTCCATCGCATCGCCAACCAGACTCAATCTCTCGAGCGGGCCGACGCAGGCACGGTGATGTCAGAGATCTTGGCGGGCAAATGCACTGACGCGCAGATCGCCGCTCTGCTGATCGCTCTGCGCATGAAAGGCGAGACGGTTGAGGAGATCGTGGGCTTCGCCGAAGCCATCCGCGCCGCAGCAACGTCCTTGCCGATTCGGGGAGCGGACGCGCTGGCTGTCACCGGCACCGGCCGCGACGCCCTCGGCGAAGAATCTCTAGTCGACACCAGCGGTACTGGTGGCGATGCCAGCGGCACGTTCAACATTTCGACCGCGACGGCACTCGTCACCGCCGGAGCGGGCGTCCGCGTGGCTAAACATGGCAATCGCAGCATCAGCTCCAAGTGTGGTTCCGCCGACGTCGTCGAAGCTCTGGGCATCAACATTCAGCTTTCACCCGAGCGTGCCGCCCAGTGTCTCCGCGAAATCGGCATCTGTTTTCTATATGCTCCGAATCTGCACCCCGCGATGAAGCAAGTGCAGGGTGTGCGCCGCGACCTGCGCATGCGCACCATGTTCAACCTGCTCGGCCCGTTGACCAATCCCGCACACGCGAACGGTCAGGTGGTGGGAGTGTATTCGCTCGACCTGGTTGAGAAGCTGGCGGAAGCCCTGAGCATGCTGGGCCTGCATCGCGCTCTCGTTGTGCACGGCCTCGACGGCCTCGACGAAATCACGATCACCGGGACCACGCGTGTGGCCGAGGCCCGCGACGGTTCGGTGCGGTCTTACGAAGTGGAACCCGAAGAGTTCGGCATGACTCGCGCTCCGCTGCACGAAATCTCCGGTGGCGATGCCACAGAGAACGCGGCAATCATTCGCGCAATTCTCAGCGGAGAGAAGTCGCCGCGCCGCGACGTGGTGCTGCTCAATGCGGCGGCGGCATTGGTAGCCGCAGGCACAGCGGATCGCATTGCCGAAGCAGTTCCCCTGGTAGTTCAGTCGATTGATTCCGGTGCGGCCGCAGGAAAGTTGGCGGCGCTCGCAAGCTTCACGTCAGCCAGTTGACCGCAAACCCCCTTGTCATCCTGAGCGCAGGGAAGGAATCTATGCACTTCCTCACAGTCTCACCAGTCTTCGCCTCAGACTTGCACCTTCTCCAAATATTGCGCCAACTGTACATTCCATCCCAAATCCTTCTTCATCAATTCCCGCAACTGCCCGGAGGCGTCCGGTTCCCCATGCACCAGATACGTTGTTGCCGGGCGATTGCGAAACGTGTGCAGCCACTGCAGCAGCTCGGGCGGATCAGCGTGATCGCTGAACTGCTCGAGCGCCGCAATCTGCGCGCGAATGGGAACGAAGTCCCCGAAGATCTTCACCTCGTCCGACTTGCTCTTGATCTGGAACCCGCGCGTCCCTGGTGCCTGAAAGCCGATGAACAGCACCAGATTCCGCGGATCGGGCAACCGCTGCGCCAGGTGATGCAGAATGCGCCCGCCGGTCGCCATGCCACTCGACGAAATAATGACCGAGGGCATGACCGCGGCATTGATCTTCTTTGATTCCTCCGGAGTCGACGCAAACGTGAACCCGGGCCACCGCAGCGGCGAGCCGTACTGGCGAATCAGGTCGCGGGTCTCGACGCTGTACTCTTCATCGTGTTTCATAAAAATCTCGACTGCCTTGATCGCCATGGGGCTGTCGCAAAACACGGGCATTCGCTGCATCTGACCCGACTGCATCAGGTGCTTGAGCAGGAATACAAATTTCTGCGTCCGTTCAATCGCAAATGCCGGAACCACCACGCTGCCGCCGCGCTCGGCGGTCGCCCTAATCAACCGCGCAAGCTCGGGCAGGGGATCTTCTTTGGGGTGCGTCCGGTTCCCATACGTCGATTCCATCACAACCAAGTCGGCAATCTCACCCTCTTCCGGACCCGAATGCACCACCTTTCCTGGCGCAACTTGGTGGTCGCGTACGCGCCCAATGTCGCCGGTGAAGAGCAACCGGCGCGCTTGCCCGTTGGCGGTGAGCGAAATCTCAGCCATACACGAGCCCAAAATGTGCGCCGCCCGAACGAAACGAAAACTCAGATCGGGCGAGACTCGAACGTCCTCGCCCACATGGACCGGCTTGAAAAACTGCAGCGAGTCCTGCGCCTCATCAAACGTGTAGAGCGGCAGCGCGGGATCGTGCTTCGATTTCTTGGTCTTGTTGTAGTAGCGGGCGTCTTCTTCCTGGAGGTGGCCAGAGTCGGGAAGAATAATGCCGCACAGGTCGATGGTCGGCGGCGTCGCGTAAATCGGCCCGCGGAAGCCTTCTTTCACCAGGCGCGGAATCCAGCCGCAGTGGTCGAGATGCGCGTGGGTCAGGATGATCGCATCGATCTCCTTGGCCGGGACCGGCGTGTCGCGCCAGTTGCGCTCGCGCCATTCTTTCGGCCCCTGAAAGAGCCCGCAATCGACGAGCACTTGAAAGCCGCTCTTGCCCGACGGATCGCCCGTGTTGATCAGGTGCTTCGAACCGGTGACGGTGCCCGCGGCACCAAGAAACTGGATGTAGGCCAAAATATCCCCCCCGAACTACAACGACAAAACCTACCACAGAGCCCCAGAGACGCAGAGGAAGAAAAACGAGAAAGCGCCCAAGAGCGGTAACTAGCGGAATGAACGCAGGCATGCTGTTCGCCTTCAGTCCTTTCGTTGTGGCTCTGTGTGGCGAATTCTATTTTTGCCCAGCCTCGATCTTGAACGTATTGTTCGCGGTGTTGCTCTCAGGCACGCTGCCGTCGTTGACCACGATCTCTAGCGGATCCGACGGAACCTCGATGCGAACGACCGCCTTGTCCTTGGCGCGAACTTCGAGCCGCTTCATGATCTCCCCGCCTTTGAATTTGACGATCACCGGGACCTCGGCTCCGGCGGCGCCCAGATTGTCGACCGTAATCGTCAGCATGAACGAACCCGTCATGGTCTTGCGCGGGAAAGCGGAGTCCACTTTGAAGTCAGGCAAACCGCGGTCGCGATAGACCCAGTCGTCGAAGAACCACTCCAGATCACGTTGCGTTTGAGCTGCGATCAGCCGCTGCATGTACGAAGGTTCTTTGTCCGGTTCAGGGCGGTAGGCGGCGATTGCCTTTTTGAGCGCCGCTTCGCCAACCATGTCGCGCAGCATCCACCAGACATACATTGCCTTGCTGCGGTACAGTTCCTCGCTCGTCGTATTCGCCAGCGATCGGTTCGCCTCATCTTCGGACCTCGGTACGGTTGAAGTCGCCTCGATTTCGCCGAGCGCAGAGCGGTGCAGTCCCATGTACTCAATCGCGGCCGCGCGTCCTTTCTCGCGTTCGACATAAAGCGCTTGTGCGAAGTGTGCGAGCCCTTCTTCGATCCAAGGACGCAAGGACGAGAACGCAGCGTGCGTCAATTGGTGCGCCGCAGCCAAACCGGCCTGTTTGGAATTGTCGCTGGAGATCGGCGTCAGCAACAGCGCTCCGCTCTCGAACGCAGCCGCCTGAGGATCGGCGAGGTCGGCGGTCTGTGCCTTCGCCCGCGGCGCTCCGAACCAATCGGTGACGAGAGGGACGACCTTCTCGGTAGCTTCGGCATACACCTCGGCCGAGGCTGCGTGAGTGGCCAGGTTGTAAACCCGAATCGACGGCCGATCGACAGTTCCATAAGCGCCGACTGCAAAGAGCGGCGCGAGCAAGCCCAGCGGCTGGTAGGTGCAGTCGGCGCTCGATGCCGACGAACGTCCCATTTCCTCATAGAGCACCTGACACGATCCCTGATTGACCACTAGAATCTGCGGCTGCTCGCCGTCGTCTCGCGACACGCTGATGTGAAGGTGCATCTTGGACGCGGACTCCCGCGCCTTCCATCTCCCCAGAACCTCAAACAAGCTGTTGCCTTCCGATAGATTCGCCACGTCAGTCGCGATTGGATACCACGCCACGTTGCCTACTCCGCGCACCGCCGTGAAGCCGGGACTGATCTGGTCCCAGTCTGTACTGCTCGCTGTTCCCACGGGTGTGTCGATGCGCGTGAGCCGGGTCGCGTCGAGCGTGATGACGCCTTCGTAGGCAATCTCCAGTTCGATGGTTCCTTGGGGCGCGACCGCTTGTGGCAGGGTGACGATCGCTTCTGAAAGTCCGCCCGTGTGGTCGATGTCGGACGCGTAGGGCTGCGTGACGAACTGTACGGCCTTGTCGCCGGCCTTCAGCGATCTCCAGTCGAGCGACGACGAGACCTGCAGCACGGCGATCTTCTGAGGAGTTTGCGCGTCGTTCCGCAGCGTGATCTTGCCACGTGCTCCGAGGCGGTGTTGTTCCGGTTCGACCTGCACCCTCAAGTCGTAATTGGTGATGGTGAACGCCTCTCGGTCCAGGGCAAAACCATTCACCACAGAGGCACAGAGGACACAGAGGAAACCGAATCGCTTGTAGACGGACTGCATTGGGAAGAACTTCATTTCCCTTCCGGCGAGGTTTGCTTGGCGCGTCGCTGCCTCACGATCTCAAATAGTACGACGGCAGCGGCCACGGACACGTTCAGCGACGCCACTTTGCCCAGCATGGGAATCGATACCAGGAAGTCGCACTTCCGCTTCACCAGGTCGTGCAAGCCCTTGCCCTCTCCGCCCAGAACGAGCGCGCAGTCCATGTTGTAGTCGAGTGCGTCGTAGGTTGGTTTGCCGCGCTCGTCGAGGCCAACGGTCCACACATTGTGCTCTTTCAAATCTTCGATGGTGCGCGCGATGTTCGTGACCTTCGCGATGGGCATGTGCTCGCTTGCTCCCGCGGACACTTTAGTGACGGTTCCAGTCACGCTGGCGGAACGACGCTCGGGAATCACGATGCCGTTCGCGCCGGCAGCGTCTGCGGTGCGCAGGATAGCTCCCAGGTTGTGCGGATCCTCCACGCCATCGAGCACGACGACCAGCGAATATTCCGAGCGTTTGGCGACGATGACGTCTTCGAGATCGTTGTATTGCTTGGCCGATGTGACGGCCACGACACCTTGATGCGCCGCGTTGCCGGCCATGCGGTCGAGTTCGGTGCGCTCGAGGAAACGCACGGGCACGCTGAGTCGACGACAATCTTCGATCAACCGCTGCAGGCGGATGTCGTGGCGCTCCTTGGCCATTCCGATCCACTCAAAAGCCCGCCCGCGCGCCTTCAGCGCTTCGGTCACGGAGTTGATGCCATAGATGTAGTGCATCAGTATTCAGTGTACCGAAATTGTGGAGGAGCGGCGCTTCAGAGCCGCGTTCGAGCCAAGCAGGAAGCGGGCTTTAGCCCTGAGAGAGTAATGCGACCACGGGTCCTGAAGCCTGCAAAATTCCTAAACCCTGCAAACGCGGGCCTGGAAGGGCCGCTCCTTTACGGTTGTGCCGGTACTAGCCTCTTACGCTACTTGAATTGTCCCTGCAGAGTCTGGACGATTTCGGTCGGTTCCGGTCGCTCCGTGTAATCCTCATTCGCGGACGCGTACAGAACCCTGCCATCGCGCTCGAGAATGTAAGTCGCCGGAATCGGCAATTCCCAACTCTCGTCGCCATTGGTGAAAGGCAGGTTGACGAACGCGCGACGGTAAACCGCTTCTTGCAGCGACGGCACGCGGTACGTCAGTCCGAACTGTCGCGCGACTTTGTTGCCTGCATCGGAGAGTAGCGGAAAGCGCAGCTTGTGCTGGTGGTGCATGAAGAACGATTGCTTCACCGTTTGTGGTGAGATGGCGACCATCGACGCTCCAGCCTGCTCGATCTGCGACAGGACGAGGTTCACCGCTTCCATCTGTCCCACGCAAAATGGGCACCATCGTCCGCGAATGAAACAGAGTACGAGCCTTCCCTTGGCGAGCAGGCTGGTTGACCAGACCGTTTTGCCGCCATGGTCAGGGAGTTCGAATGCAGGCGCCTTCATACCAACAGGCAGAACCTTCGTCGCGAGGTGCCGCGTCTTGAGCTCCGCTACAGCCTGCGCATGAATGGCCTGCGTCTCCGGCGGAACGTACTTCGCGATCAGTTCTTTGCGCGCGGCGAAGATCTCGCGCAGCGGGCGCGTATCAGTTTCCGGAGCGGATTCTTCGAGAGAACGCCACTTCATAATCAGGTGTCAGTCGTTGCTAACCTGGTTCGGGGTTGCTAGTACAGTTGTGTCAAGGCGTAAGCTTGTTCGATGACGCTAACGGGCTGTCAAATAGAATGCCCACCGAGACGAATCGACTGGATGTTCAGTGGCCTCTGAGATCCAAACGCTTCCCGTCTCAGGGAAATCAGGGAATCGAGCGGACATCCCGTCCTTGATGATTGATCCTTATGTATTCCTTACTTGGCCGCTTCGAAATGAACGCCTGGGGTGGGTTGATCGTAACGAAACTGCAACCTCAAGCCGGCAAACATAAAGTGCGGGCCAAAATTTTGTCTGAAGGAACCGTAGACCTCCAGATGTCTAAGCTTGATCAGGTTAGACATATTGAACTCCCTTAGCGCTAGGGGCGTCGGAATGTGGGCTCGATTTTTCCAGAGAGCGCCATTTCATGGTCGTGGCACAGCAAAGCTGATAGGGGTCCTTCGACTCCGCTCAGGATGACAGGGCCAGCGACATTCGTTCGACTTTTGACTGAGTACTGAGTACCGTTCCGCTACATTCCCGGCAGCTTCATTCCTGCCAGCCGCCGCGCGAAACTCGGCTTGCCCATTTGCTTGAACATCTTTTTCATCTGCGCGTACTGGCGCAGTAGATTATTCACTTCCTGCACCGTGGTGCCCGATCCGCGGGCGATGCGTTTGCGGCGGTTGCCGTTAATGACTTCGTGATGGTTGCGCTCGTGCGCGGTCATCGAGTTGATGATGGCCTCAACGCGGTTGATCTGCTTCTCGTCTACGTTGTCGGCGGCTTTTTGCAATCCGGAGAACGGGCCGATCGACGGCAGCATTCCCATCAGGCTCTTCATCGATCCCATCTTCTTGACTTGGCGCAACTGGTCGCGGAAGTCTTCGAGCGAGAAGCCGTCGCCGGTGAGGGCCTTGGTCGCCATCTCCTGCGCCTTCTTCTTGTCGATCTGCGATTCGGCGCGCTCGATCAGAGAGAGAATATCGCCCATGCCGAGAATGCGCGAGACGATGCGGTCGGGATGGAACGGTTCCAGCGCATCGTACTTCTCACCCACGCCGATGAACTTGATGGGCTGTCCTGTGACCTGACGGATCGAGAGTGCAGCGCCACCGCGCGCATCGCCGTCCATCTTTGTTAATACAACTCCTGTCAGCGACAGCTTCTTGTGGAACTCTTCGGCCGAGCGGACAGCGTCTTGTCCGGTCATGGCGTCGGCGACGAACAGAATCTCCGACGGATTCAGCAGCTTTTTGAGCGACTGCATCTCGTCCATGAGCTGGTCATCAATGTGCAAGCGGCCTGCGGTGTCGACGATGAGTACGTCGCAGCCGGAGACGATGGCTTCGCGCCGCGCCTCTTTCACCAGGCGCTCGACCGTCGCGGTGTTGGCTTCGCCAACCTGGCCTTCGTAGATGTGGCTCTTCACCGCCTGCGCGACGACCTTCAACTGCTCGCGCGCGGCGGGACGGTAGACGTCGACTGAGACCAGCAGAGGACGGTGTCCTCCAGTCTTGAACCAGTTCGCGAGCTTGCCTGACGTGGTGGTTTTGCCGGAACCTTGCAGTCCGGCCATGAGCACCGCTGTGGGGGGCTGCGAGGCGAACTTTACGCGTGCGGTGTCTTTGCCGAGGATCTCGACCAGTTCATCGCGCAGGATCTTGATGACCTGTTCGCCGGGCGAGAGCGCGGTCATGACTTCCTGGCCGACGGATTTCGCGCGAATCTGGTCGATGAGCTGCTTGACGACCTTGAAGTTGACGTCGGCTTCGAGCAGCGCGAGGCGGATTTCGCGCAGTGCCTCGTCAATGTTCTCCTCGCTGAGCTTGGCCTGCCCGCGGAGGGTCTTAAAGGCGCGTTGGAGTTTTTCCTGTAAGTTCTCGAACATAAGAATTAAGAATGATGATTCATTTTAGCAGCGGGGAGGGGGGCAGCTGTCAGCCATCAGTTTTCGGGCATCGAGGCTTCGGTGCGCAGGACGGGTTTGTCCGTATCTTGAACTTCCTCAGATTTTTTTCTGGGTCGAAAGAGTCGAAAAGAGTGGTTCTTCCAAAGCAGTTCCCGTTTGGGAGAGTTTACCTTTCAGCAATCCCACCCCCTCCCCCTTGAATCATGAGGTTAGCGGGAATCGGGTCGCAATATCTTGGCGCTCAACAGCTTGCGGGCAAAATCTTGGGAACAAAGGGGGTTAGCCTTTGCGGCCCGCTATCTGCCTGGGCGCGTTTGCTGCGGCATGATCGCGCAAACGGTCTCTGGAAGGGCAAGGTTAGATGTCACAGGGGGCTGTGGATTTCTCGGTCCCTCTTAGTTTTGGCTTGGCGTACCGGTGTTAGGCGTTCCTACCAGTCGACATGATTTTCGCAGTGGCTTCTCCGTATTGAATTGGTGCAGCCAGAATTGGCAATCGCGGAGGGCGGAGGAATGCTCGGTTTCGGCTCGAAGTACTCCAAATTCTGGAAATGGTTTCAGGCACGTGAAGATGAAGCTTTTCATTTTGAAAAGAATCGGGAAGAACTTTTTTGACATGCTGGCCGGTCGGCTTTGTCGGGTGCACCCCAATCTCGTGTTTGAATTCTCCGGAACCCGCGGTCAACGGGAGTTTACGATTAGCACTGGAGGAATCAGGAAGGCATTTCCTGAGGTCACGGAACTGGTGCGCCTGGCTCCAGTTCTCCGCGCTGGCAAGTCATTGCGTTCCGACAGAGGCAGGATGTGCCCAACATTGGATGCGGAGACAAGGAACTCGACCGTGATGCATTGTTCTTCGACTATGTGTTGCGAGGAAACCAGATCGACTTGACGCTCTTCGTGCCGGGCATCGCAGCTGCTTCGACGGAGGAGATTGTTGGGTTGAAGGCGATTGGGTACTTATTCCTGGAAGCGGTGGCGGGTGAATACGACTTTGAAACCAAAATCACCGGAATCGAGTTCGTTGATGCCTCGGCGTTTCAGGTTTCAGGAACCGCGCAAAATGCCTTTGCGCGAGTTGGCTAGTGTTGTCGATGGGTTACCGAAGACTGTTCAATAGACTGCGTCCGCAAGCAATGTCCAAGGCAGGTGCCGTCCCGGCGGGACTCCGGTAATTATGAGAGTCCCCCGGCACTGCCGCGCCGGGCTTTCACGTTGCGTACCTTCGGCACCGGGGGGTCCAGCGGAGGCTAGGATTATCCAATACCGGAGTTCGGCCGTACTCTGTTCGTGGCATGTCGGGTGTGGCGGCGGGGATGCCGCCCACGACAGCCTCGGGGACGGCGGCGCTACTCTCCAAATACTTCTTTCGCCGCGATCACCGTGTTGTAGTGGATGGTCACGGTGTCGTCGACGTTCTGGGCGTAGCCGCCGGCATAGGTCACCATCACGGGGATGTCGCGGGCGCGGGCCACGCGGAAGACGAGTTCGTCGCGCTTCTTTAATCCTTCAATCGTTAGGCCAAGGCCGCCGAGCTGATCTTCTTTGTAGGGATCGGCGCCGGCGATGTAGCACAGCATGTCGGGTTCGAACTGGCGCAGGCCGGAGCTGATGGCGTTGTCGAGCCAGGCGAGATAGTCGTCATCACCGGTGCCGTCGGGCAGGTCGACGTCGATCGACGATGGCGGCTTATAGAGCGGGTAATTGTTGTGCTGGTGCAGGGAGATGGTGAAAACGTCGCCGGCGTGGGCGCCGCGCATCTTGCCGCAGGGCGCGTTCGCGGGCTGTTCCACAGTCAACGCCGAGGACGATGGCAGCAGCGCGCTGGTGGTGCGCGTTCCGGCGAAGATTGCGGCGGTGCCGTTGCCCTGGTGGACGTCGCAGTCGAGGGTCATGGCAGTGCGGATCTTGTCGTCGCGCTGCATGCGGCGGATCGCTACCGCCACGTCGTGGATCATGCAGAATCCCTCGCCGTGGTCGGGGAAGGCGTGATGAAATCCGCCGCCGATGCTGATGCAGACTTTGTCGGTCAGGCACTGGCGGGCTGCGAGGATCGATCCGCCGGCGGCCAGCCAGAATGCGTCCGCCAGGTCGCGCGAGTAGGGGATTTCCATTTCCATTTCTTCGCGGGGGCTGAGCGTGCCGGTCTTCAGCTTCTGGACATATTCGGGTTTGTGGACCAGCAGGATGTCATGGTCGGTGGCGGGCTGGGGTTCGAGAAAGTCCGAGGCGTCGGCTACGCCCCTCGAGATCAGGCGGTCGCGGATACGGCGGTATTTTTCGGCGGGAAAGACGTGGTCGCCGATGGGCAGGTAGTAGGCGTCGCTGTAGACGAGCTTGAAGGGGAGCATGCGGCACTCGGCATTCAGCACCCGGCGTGCGGGTGCTGAAGGACTTCATATGATACGCGCAATTGGGGATTCATCACGCGATGCCGGAGGATTGGCGAGAATCCCCTGAGAGGCCGCCGTCCGGATTTGCGGGTCGGGATCCTTCGACTTCGCTCAGGATGACAACGCGAGGAAGAGGCGGAGACGGACCGCTACTTCTTTTTTCCTACCTGGAAAGTCGGTGCGACCATGGGTCTGCGCACCGGCACGATCGCGCCCTTCGACGGATCGGTGGCGGCGTTGGCTCGCGTCAGCACTTCCTGCTGGATGTACTGCACGAACTCCTGGATCTGGCGCTGCATTTCTTCCATACGCTCGCGCATTTGCAGAATGATGGCCATGCCGCTGATGTTCACGCCGAGGTCGCGCGCCAGCGAGAGGATGAACTCCAGGCGCTGCAAGTCTTCGTCGGTGTAGAGGCGGGTGTTGCCTTCGGTGCGCGACGGCTTCAGCAGGCCTTCCCGCTCGTAGAGACGAAGCGTTTGGGGATGAATGCCATACATCTCGGCAACCGCCGAGATCATGTATGCGCCCTTCGACTTGCGTTTAGTCACGGGTTTCTCTCGATTGATTCTAGAGCACGAGCACTGTTCTTCCTAATTTCCGCAGCGCAAAATGCCGCCAAACCCAGCCAGCATCCGCGCATCCAAGCTGCATCCCAATTCCGGAGGCTATTATGGACGAAAACAATGCTATCAGTGTGGTTGAAAATCTTATTGAAACCAGTAAAGACGGACAAAAGGGCTATCAGGACGCGGCCGAGCACGTAAAACGGTCGGATCTGAAAACCTATTTCAACGAGCAGAGCCTGGAGCGGGCGCGTTTTGCCGGCGAACTGGAAACGGAGCTGGTGCGGCTGGGCAAGCCCGACAAGAAAGTTTCCGGGTCGGCTTCGGCGGCGCTGCATCGTGCCTGGATCGATACCAAGGCCGCTCTCGGGGGCGGCGACAAGACGATTCTGGAGTCGGTGGAGAAGGGCGAGGACAACGCCAAAGACACTTACAACAAGGCGCTGACCGGATCGTTGCCAGGCAATTTGATGGAGATTGTCCGCCGTCAGGCCGGCAGCGTGCAGCGAGCGCATGATAAAGTGAAGACGCTGCGCGACGCGGCCAAAGCTGCTGCGTAAGGTTTAAGTCAAAGGCAAAAAGGACCGGGAAATTTTCCCGGTCCTCTTTTTTGCTCGAACCCTGATCAAGATGCTGGCTGCGGTTTGCTTTCGGCGCCCGCCGTCCATCCGGCCGGCTTGAGCGCATGATTGATGAAGTAGACGACGACGCCCGCTGCGATCAGGATCATCCCGAAGGCAAACGAGCTCATATTCATGATCTGTTCATGCTCGCTGCGGACGACTGAAAAGCCCAGCAGCAGCATGGGCGGAATGCCGATGGCGATGGCTCCAAACAATCCACCGGGCACGCGGAAAGGACGCTTCAGTTCCGGCTCGCGCAAGCGAAGCACCACCAGGGCCAAGAATTCCAGGAACAGGCTGGCGCCATAGAGAAGGATGTCAAGCGTGACCAGCCGGGCGAATCCCAAGCCGAGACACATCGCCCATCCTGCGGCCAGCGCTAGAATCGCAACCCAGGGGGCACGCGATTTTTTCTGCAGCTTGCCGAAGGTGCTGGGCAGCATGCCATCCTGCGCCATGGCCAGAGGCAGGCGCGAGTAACTCATAACGAGCGCGTTGAACATGCCAAAGGCGCTCATCAGGCCACCGAGCACCACCCCGATGCGGAGCAACGGGCCTCCGACCAATCCGGCGATGTCGGCCCACGAGCCGGTCTCCCATGCGGTGGGCTTCAGACCGGTCATCCACATGGCCGCGAAGGGCAGGATGTAGCTGACGGCGACGATGCAGACCGCGACCAGCATCGCTCGCGGATAAGTCCGCTGCGGGCGCTCGACTTCGGTGGCGATGGTCGAGGCGTTGTCCCATCCCATGTAATTCCACATGCAGATGAGCAGGCCGCCGAGAATGTCGACGGTGGAGGTAGTCGGCTTGGTCACGGCGTTCGCCAAGGCGCCGAGCTTGAATGGCGCCAGCACCACGATCGCAACGAACGGCGCCGAGAGCGCGAGAAACAGCCAGAGGGAGGTGAGCGACACCACCTTCACGCCGGCGATGTTGAGCAACGCGCAGGCGACCACCACGGCGAGGGCGACCCACCATCCGCGGCTGCCTTCCTGAAACCATGGAAACATGCGGGTCAGGTAGGCCACGAACAGGGTGGGATAAATCGCCATGTCGAAGATGGAGGCGACGAGCGAGAGCCAGGCTTCCTGAAATCCCCAGAAGTTGCCCATGGCGCGGCGCACCCAGGCATAGTAGCCGCCTTCGAAAGGCAGCGCGCTCGACAACTCGCCGATCATGAAGGCCGTCGGCAGGCTCCAGAGCAGCGGGGTGAGCAGCAGAATCAGGATCGCGCGTCCGTAGCCGGCGCCGTGCACGATGTCTTCGGTGCCATAGGTTCCGCCCGACACCATAAAGAAGGTGGCGGCGACCAGGGGCCACAACGTGAGGCGGGCGAATTTTTTCCGGTTGGGGACGGCGGAGAGTTGCTGGGGATTTTCGAGTTGTCGACGCGGAGCGCTAGCTGTTGCCAATTTCTATGTCTTCCTCCTCAAGCGACTCACTCTCACCACCGCGTCTCCCTTGAAATCTTTCTCGCGGCTCCCGGGTAACAGCGATTCCCGGGCATTTCGGCGAAGTTAGTTCGCATTTGTGAGATTACGGGAAATTTCCACAGATGCAACGTTTTTTTTGAGAATATTGAAAAATTTTGTGAGCAACCGTTGCGGTACGAAGGTAATGAATGGCGAGTATCCTTGCGGTTTAGAACGGATCCGTTCGCCTGGAGGGACGAATGTTTGGCCGATTGATCGCTAACTGGGTCTATGGTGGGTTCCTGGCTGGGCCGTTGCTCCTCTTGCTGGCGCCTGTCCTCGTGGACTCCGGGTCAGCACCGCTCCTGGCCACGTTTCTCTGCCTGCCGGTCTACATGGTCCATCAGTATGAGGAGCACGATAATGACAGGTTTAGACAGTTTGTGAATCAGCGGATCGGGAAGGGCGAAGTGCTCTCACCCCTGGCCGTTTTCATCATCAACGTGCCGGGGGTGTGGGGCATCGTCGGAATTTCGCTGGCGCTGGCAGCGACGGTGGGCGTTGGCTTCGACCTGATCACGGTCTATGTGATCGTAGTCAACGGTGTTGTTCATGATCGATGCGGTCATTAAACGAAGCTACAACCCAGGATTGGGGACCGCCATCGCATTGTTTCTTCCGGTCGGCGGATACGGCATCGCCGCCATTCAGCATTCAGCAGGCTGGTGGCGGGAGTGCCTTGATGCATGTGGTCGGTGTGGGCACCATTGCCACTCGATGTCGCAATCATCATCCACGTATTCCGGCAATGATCCGACATCGATCCGGCGGTTGATCCGAGCAAGAAGAAATAGGCTACAACTCTGTCATCCTGAGGTTCACGTTTTTTGCGGTCCTTCGCTTCGCTCAGCATGACAAGGCCGTTTTAGACGTTCTTCCACAGTTCTTCCCGAGGGTCTTCGGGATTCAGCTTGGCCAGCTCGCGGAGCAGTTCTTTGGTGCGCTCGTCGCGGGGCATGGGGACAGTCACCGTGATCTCGACGATTTCATCCCCCCGCACGCCTTCTTTGGTGGCTGAGAGTACGCCTTTTTCGCGCAGACGCAGCTTTTGGCCTGACTGCGTCCCTGGTGGAATCTTGAGCAGGGCCCGGCCGTCGATCGTGGGTACTTCGATCTTGGCTCCCAGCGCGGCTTCGGTGGCGCTCACCGGCACGGACAGGTAGATGTCGTCACCGTCACGGCGGAAGATTGGGTGCGGCTCGGTTCGGATGATGGCGTAGAGATCGCCCGGCGTGCCACCGTGGGCGCCGGCGTTGCCTTTGCCGGGAAGGCGAATGCGCTGGCCGTCGCGAGTGCCGGCCTTGATGCGGACTTCAAGCGGCTCCGTCTTCATGACGGTGCCCTCGCCGTGGCAGGTGGGGCAGGTGGTCAGATTCTTGCCAGTGCCGTGGCAGCGCGGACACTGCACGTTGAACTTCATGCGGCCGCCGGTCTGCGTGATCTGGCCGGTGCCGTTGCACTCGGGACACTTGCCGGGAGCTTCCAAGTGACCCTGGCCGTGGCAAGTGGCGCAGACGTCGTGGCGCGAGATGTTCAGGCGCATGACACCGCCGCGGATCGCCGTCCAGAAAGGAACATTGACCTGATATTCGAGGTCGGCGCCGGGCTCCGGGCCTTCTTCAGCCTGGGCTGCGCCGTGGCCGCCGCCGAAGATCGAACCGAAAATGTCGCGGAAGCTGCCGCCGCCGCCACCACCGCCGGACTTGCGGCCCCGGGTTGCGCTGTCGACGAGGTCCGAGAAGTCGAAGCCCCCGAAATCGAAGTGGACTCCCTGGCCGCCATCCTGCGCGCTGCCGGGGAAGCCGCCGGGAAATCCTCCGCCGCCTGCCGATCCTCCGCCTGCGCGGGCGTAGGCTTCCGCGGTCGCCGGGTCGATGTTATCGGAGTAGAAGCCGACCTGATCGTAGATCTTGCGCTTCTTGGGATCGCTGAGGACGTCGTTGGCTTCGGAAAGAGATTTGAACTTCTCCTCGGCCGACTTGTCCCCAGGATTGACATCGGGATGGTACTTGCGCGCCAGCTTGCGGAACGCCTTGCGGATGTCGTCCGCCGAGGCACCCTTCTTAACGCCGAGAATTTCGTAGTAGTCCTTCTTCGGGGTATTGGCCATTGCGCAGGTTTGGGATCGGCCCGAGGCCGACCCCAGTCTAATTCAGAATCTTGCGTCGATCTCTATCGTCTACGACGACTTTCACATCTTCGAACTCGGGTCCATCCTCATAAACCGCGACGCGCCGCGTGCCAGTGGCACCTTCCACAAAAACGAGCCAACGCTGTTCGTCCTCGGCGAGGCTCAAGAAATACGTTTCCCCATTAACCTGAAAATCCACTGCACTCCTCCCCACTTTGTTATATGAAAAATCATCCTGAGGGAAGATGCGGCCCACTGCGGGCGGCATCGCAGTCGAACGATCCGTACCTCCATCCGGAACGCCAGCCTTCCGAACAAGGGTAGGGATCCTTCGACTCCGTGGGTGCTTCACTTCGCGAAGTACCCACTCCGCTCAGGATGACAATGCCTTTACTTCTTGTCTTCCACGTCCACGTACTCGGCGTCAATCACGCCTTCGTCTTTCTTCTGGCCCTGACCGTTACTCGCGTCGCCGCCCGCGGTTGCGCCCGGCGTCGGACCCCCCGGTGCCGCACCCGGCGCCGGCTGGGCCGCTTTGTACATCTGTTCGGCCAGCTTGTGCGACGCCGCAGTCAGCTTCTCGCGAGCTTTGTCCATAGTCGCCTTGTCGTTCGACTCCAAGGCCTTCTTGGCGTCGGCGACGGCGTTCTCAACATCTCCGCGCTCCGAGCCGGAGATCTTGTCGCCCTGCTCGCGCAGCATCTTCTCGATGTTGTAGACCATCGAGTCGAGCTGGTTCTTGGCTTCGATCGACTCGCGCTGCACCTTGTCTTCGGCCGCGTGCGCGTCGGCTTCTTTCGCCATGCGCTCGACCTCTTCCTTCGACAATCCAGAAGACGAGGTGATCGTAATCTTCTGGTCCTTTTGCGTGGCCGTATCTTTCGCGGTCACGTTCAGGATACCGTTGGCGTCGATGTCGAACGTCACTTCGATCTGCGGCACACCACGCGGAGCCGGCGGAATCCCGGTCAGGTGGAACTTGCCGAGAGTCCTGTTCTGCGCCGCCATGGGACGCTCGCCCTGCAGCACGTGGACTTCAACCGAAGTCTGGCTGTCGGCCGCAGTCGAGAACGTCTCCGTCTTTTTAGTAGGAATGGTCGTGTTGCGCGGGATCATCGGCGTCGCCACGCCGCCCAGCGTTTCAATCGCCAGCGACAGCGGAGTCACGTCGAGGAGCAGCAGATCTTTCACTTCGCCGCCCAGTACGCCGCCCTGAATGGCGGCGCCGATCGCGACTACTTCGTCGGGGTTCACGCCCTTGTGGCCTTCCTTGCCGAACAGCTCCTTCACCAGCGCCTGGATGCGCGGCATGCGGGTTTGTCCGCCGACCAGCACCACTTCGTTGATCTTGCTCGTCTCCACGCCCGCGTCTTTCAGGCACTGCTTGCACGGACCGACCGAGCGCTGAATGATGTCTTCCACCATGCCTTCGAGCTTGGCGCGGGTCAGCTTCTGCACCAGGTGCTTGGGACCGCTAGCATCCGCCGTAATGAACGGCAGATTGATCTCGGTCTCCATGGTGGTGGAGAGCTCAATCTTCGCTCGCTCGGCCGCGTCGCGCAGACGCTGCAGGGCCATTTCGTTGCCCTTGCCGCGCAGGTCGAGGCCTTCGTTCTTCTTGAATTCGTCAATGAGCCAGTCGACGATGCGCTGGTCGAGGTTGTCGCCGCCCAGGTGCGTGTCGCCGTTGGTGGCCTTGACCTCAATGACGCCCTCGCCGACTTCCAGCACGGAAATGTCGAACGTTCCGCCGCCGAAGTCGTACACGGCGATCATCTCGTCCTTGGTCTTGTCGAGGCCGTAGGCGAGCGCTGCCGCCGTGGGTTCGTTGATGATGCGCTTCACTTCGAGGCCGGCGATCTGCCCGGCGTCTTTAGTCGCCTGCCGCTGCGCGTCGTTGAAGTACGCAGGCACGGTGATGACCGCCTCGGTCACTTTCTCGCCGAGGTAGTCTTCCGCCGCCTTCTTCAGCTTCTGCAGAATCAGCGCGGAAATCTGGGGCGGGGTGTACTCCTTGCCTTGCGCCAGCACCGCGACGTGGTCACCCGACTGTACGACCTTGTAAGGCACCATTTTGATCTCTTCGCTGACTTCGTTGAAGCGGCGTCCCATAAACCGCTTGATGGAATAAACGGTGTTCTCGGGGTTGGTAATGGCCTGCCGCTTGGCGACTTGGCCGACCAGCCGTTCGCCGGTCTTGGTAAAGCCGACCACGGAAGGCGTCGTACGCCCTCCTTCTTCATTGGCGATCACTTTGGGCTCGCCGCCTTCCATGACTGCCACGCAGGAATTGGTAGTCCCCAGGTCAATTCCGATAATCTTTCCCATAAAATGTTCCTCCTGAATTCGATAAGTGCTTTAAAATCAATGTCTATGTGATTGCGTCAAGGTCCATGCTAAGACCTGAGTGAATCGTTGTCAAGGTTTAGATGCCCAGGGAATAGAAGAGGATGCGGGAGAATTTGGGGGATACCGGGGTCCCCGAAAACCTGGGCGGGCAAGAGTGCCGCTCCTCCACGAGTATTACCACTGCAACTCTGGAATGATCCGCTCCAACAACTCCCGCGCATTCATGACGACGCTCGGTCGCCACTGCTTGTGAAAATAGCGCTTGTTACCTGTAACGAGGAAGTCCGCTCGTGCCGTTTCGGCACATTCTAGGAATCGGTTATCGGTCGGGTCGCGAGCCACGGCCAGGATCCGGTGCGGAGTAACCGAGCGGGCTGCCTTGCGCAACAACCGTATCGACCGGCTGACCTTGGATGGGCTTAGGCCAAACTTAGGCCGCCGCGGCACTCCCTCATATTCGCTGAGAATTCCCTCAGAGGCCACGACTTTGATCTTTCCTGCGAGCGCCAAATCAAGCACATGCCTTTCGTATCCCTCGGAGTTCAAATGTGCAGACACTACCACATTTGTGTCCAAGACGACTTGGATCGTCCGATCGTCCTCATGGAGCATAGAGCGAAGGCTCTTTGCGGTAGGCGTGAATCTCGCGGTTGATCTCGCGCAGCGAGAGCCGATCCGCGTCCTTTTCCCGAGCGGACGCGCGACTGGCGGCGCGGGCTTTTTTCTCTGGGGCGATGTTTTTGAGGAAATCCCGAGTGCCCATAATGACTACTTGCGGTTCACCGCGCCGGTCGACGACAAAGCGAGTGTTATCTCTTCGAGCGCGCTGCATGATCTGACCAAACTGCGTCCGTGCCGCCAGGGCGGAAATAACGTTTGGATCCGTGTTGGGTGAGGTGGCCACGAACTGATTAATCAGTTCACTTTATAGACGAACGCCGGTTTCGTCAGTCATCTGGTGGGTCTTTGTTGGAAAGATTTTCTAATGCGAGATCGGTCCGTTTTTCCGCTGGTCGTTCACCGTGTACCCGGCCGGCAGTTGGAACAGCTGCGCGTCCGGATCGCCAGTGGAGATCGCGGTGACCGTGAAGGTTTGTTTGCCGAAATATGGGCTGGAGCGGATCGACAACAGGTTGAGGCCAAGTTGTTGCGAGTGCCAGTATTCGCTCATGCTGGTGAGCGGCTGGTCGTTGCCGAGGACGCCGACATTCGTGACCGTGGTTTCGCGCACTCCTTCGGTCTCGATCCCAAGAATATTTTGAGTTCCAAGGTCCTCCCAGACATCGTTGCCCTCGCCGTTCTCCAGAGGGTGAGTAGAACCCCTTCGCAGCTTTGCAGCCGAAATATCCGAGTCCGGGTTGTAGACGAGCAGATCGCAGATATGTCTTTGGGGGCTGCAGTTGTAGAGCGTGTGCCGCTTGGGGTCGGCGACTTGAATCCAGTTCATGGACGACTTCACGTTCGAGCCCTTGGGCACCAGATACCAGCGCTCTTCGTAGATGCGGCCTTCTGCGTTGCGCGCGATGTGGCGTTGGTTGACGAAGGTCATGGTCCCGCCATCGGCCGCGTATTTCACGGCTTCGGTCGCCAGGGTCGCGAAGAATGGGGCATGAGGGATGGGTGGAATTACGATGCTCTCGAGCACCTCGCGGATCCCACCATCTTGCGCAGGCTGAGGGTGCCGCGGAGTGGGCGGCACTTCCGACCGCTGTACCTGTTGCGGTGGCGGCTCTTGCGTCTGTGCCATGCAAACCACACTGCTGAGACCGAGAATCCCCGCGAGCCACGTACGCATAGGAACCCCTCGCAACTTAAAGAATGCTATGTCGGCCGGTGGCCGTGCGTCAACGCTAATGCGCGAATCCGTCACTCCGGCTCGACGACCCACAACGGCTCCCCGCCCAGTGAGTGGTAGAATCCCCACCCGGCCAGCGCCACCACGCTGAGCAGCGCCAGTGCGGTTGTCGTCATGTACCAAGCCGAAAAGTCTGCCGTGAGAGGAACGTTTCCCAGCATATCCACGGTGAAGGCCCCAACCGCCAGTGGCACCAGACCGAAGCGAAGGACGATCAGAGCGAGGATGCCGTAGACGAGCAGAATGACCGGGACGGCGACTGCGAGATGTGTGCTCTGCAGCGCACGCAGCACGACGTAGATTGCGACGAACACGACGGCCGCCATCCATTCGGTGCGCATTCCTTTCCGTCCGATGAGTCGGAACAGGTACTCCAGCAGCACCTTCAATGCCAGCAGCAGAAAGAAGAATTGCATCGTGCCAAAAATCGAGGACGGGATCTGCGTCAGCCACTGGCCGAGCGCCTCACGCCCTCCCATCAAATACGCCGACGAACTCAGCGGCGGCGACGCCCCCATGCGTGCCAGCGGAATGAAGCTCAACTCAAAGATCACCATCCAGAGAGTCCCGAATGCGACTCCGAACAGGATGTCCCGTCCCACGACCGGATCGCGCACTTGGCCTGAGATCAGGCGGCTCCAGGAAATGATGGCTTGCGGCCAGTTCCGGCGAATCCACGGCTCGATGGCCAGATACAGCATCCACATGGCGCCGCCCCATAACAGCGAGGCGGCAATCGCCAGAATCAGGTATCCGAACGTCTGAAGCCCGGCTACGAAATGCGAGCGGCACAACCAGAGCCCAATTTCCAGCACGAACATGACTCCTGCCAGGCGGAGCGCGCCATCGCGGTCGCCGCGACCATGACGGTAATTGCGGCGTGCCAGCAGCGCCCCCGCCGCGAGCATTGCGATCAGCAAGAAGATCCCGATGATATTGCTGACCCGGCTCTTCTTGTCGTCGGACGATGGGGCAGCAACCATGCGCCATGGTTTATTCCAGTCGCCGATCATCGCGAAAAACACGGGCTTGCCGTGCCATGCGGCAGCCTCGATTCGCAGCGGACGGTTCGACCCGGGCCAAACTCCCGTCCATGCAGCGCGCGCATCGGCCATTCCCAGCGAGGTCCACTGTGGCTGGGCGGGCTGCAGTTTGGACGGGTCCACTTCCGCGGCGACAAACAGAGCGCTCCAATCGGGCGGCGTTGTGGGCGGCGCAGCGGTGTCTTTCTGCGGAGGAATCACCTGCAGATAGATCAGCCTGCCCCTGGCATCGAGTTTCACGTTGACCATGCCCGAGAGCGTGGTCTCCGGATCTTCGTCGCCGACGATGCCCGGAACCAGAAAATTGTCCCGGTAACCACCGGGCGCCATCAGGTCCGGACTCTGGCGGTACCAGAACTGAAGCATGGTCGGACGCCCGGCGAGCACCTCATCCCAGTTGTTCTGGTGTTCCTTTTCGACCGAGTCGCGGAAATTCGTGTCGTAGTCGAATCCAAAAGAGCTGTCTGCCGGCTTTTCCAGGTAGCCGAGTTGCGCCACGACCTGGCGGGCCCTGTGCGCCAGGACCTCGGGAGTCTGTTCGAGATGCATTTTCTCGACGCCGCTGTAGCGGATGCTGAGGTAAGTTCCAACGGCGAGCCCCAGCAGCACGAAGATGAAACACGTGACCGCTATGCGCGGCCGCAGGCCCGTGGTTTCCCCAGAGGCGGCTACCAGTTGGGGCGAAGGCGTCTCTCCCGCGGCCAGCGCCGCGGCTAGCGGATCCCCGCCTGGCAGCGCCGCTGCTACCGCCAGTGCCGTCGCCGGACGACTGGACGGATCCGTCTCTAGGCAGCGGAGGATCACCTTCTCTACGATCGGATCAAGGTCTTTCACTACCGACGACGGACGGCTGGGCGTGCGATCCGCTCCCGCGTGCAACAGTTTCGCCGCCGATTCCGCGAACGCGCGCTTGCCGGTAAAGACTTCATACAACACAAGTCCGAGCGCATAGATGTCGCTGCGCGTGCTGACTTCTTTTCCCGCCAACTGTTCGGGCGACATATATGCCGGAGTTCCGCTGCGCACCTCCGGCCCGCGGATGTCGTCGGCCACTCCGGCAAGGCCGAAGTCAGTGATCACGACTTGCCCTCGTCCATCGAGCATGATGTTGGCGGGTTTCAGGTCGCGGTGCAGAACGCCCTTAGCGTGGGCCGCCGCCAGCCCGGCACAAAGATGGCGGGCGATATCCAGCGCTTTATCCGGTGGGAGCCGTCCGATGCGCCGCAGCAAGGAAGCCAGGTCTTCACCATCGACGTACTCCATGGTGAAGAACGTCTGGCCATCGACGTCGCCCACGTCGTATACCCGGCAAACGTTGGGATGGGAAACGCGCCGCGCCATCCGCACTTCGTTGCGAAAGCGTTCGAGCAAGGCTTGGTCGCGGGCGGCTTCGTCAGGCAGAAACTTCATGGCGACGCCTTGTCCGAGCGTCAGGTCGTCGGCGCGGTAGACCTCGCCCATGCCGCCTTTGCCGAGCAGCGCGATGATGCGGTAGCGCCCGGCCAGGAGGCGCCCAGGGAGAAAGCGACCTTCATTTAGCAGATATTCGGCGGAACTGGAGGGGCGAGACGAGGACCTTGACGGCGGCCGCGGTGGCAACGGTGAAGTCGAGGTGGCGAAGTCGAGCGTGGCCATGTCATCCGTGTTGGCGACCGGGGCGCCGCAGCCGGAGCAGAAGCGCACATTGTTGGACAACTCCGTCCCGCAACTTGAGCACTTGGCCATGAAAAATTCCCGCTACAGCATACCGCGTCCGAGGAAACGAGGTGCAGGTTCCCCGAAAAAACTTGCCGTTGCGTACACCTGGTTTCGGTCTTGCCTGCAGCCGGCGATGGTAGCCTGGCTGTCCTTGTGCGATGATTTGGATCTGATGACCCTCGAAGACTGCCGCCGTTTCTACGCGGAAGAGATCCGACTAGCCGCAAGTCTGAAATCGAGTGCTCTTGTCGAAGCTCTCATGCATGTTCCCCGCGAGAAATTCCTGGGCCCGCCACCATGGCAGATCGCATCGCCAGAACAAGCCCTTGCCGTCGGCCCGACTGGCTCGGCATACATTGCGACCAGTGACCCGCGAGATCTTTATCACAACCTGCTAGTGGCGATTGACCCTGCTCGGCGCCTGAATAACGGACAACCGAGTGCGCTGCTGCGCTGGATCGATGCGCTCGATCTGCGGCCTGGCGATCGTGCTTATCATTTAGGTTGTGGAGTCGGATACTATACGGCGATCATTGCCGAGGCCGTGGGACCCACGGGTGCCGTCGTAGCCAGCGAGGTAGATTCTGCTCTGGCTGCACGCGCGCGCGCCAACTTGGCTTCCTATCCCAACGTCACGGTGCACGATCGAGATGGTGCAACGGTCGATCCGGGCAGCTGCAACGCTATGATGATCAATGCCGGTGTGACTCATCCAGAGCCAGTCTGGTTGGATCGTTTGGCAGAGAACGGAAGACTCGTTCTGCCAATCACTACTGCCATTGGGCGGCCCGGGTTTGGAGCCGGCGTGGTCGTCGCTGTCGTCCGTCAGCAATCCGGATTTTCTGCGCATGTGCTGACCCAAGTCGCAATCTATAACTGCACCAGCGCCCGCGACCCAGACCTGGAGAAGCTTTTGGCTAAGGCTCTTTCAACGCCAACGCTGACAAAGATTCGCTCTCTTCGACGCGATGATCACGAGTCAGCAGAGTCCTGTGTGCTGCACGGGAAAGGTTTCTGCCTGAGCGCGGCCGAGATAATTCCGGATCAAACCGAATAGCCAGATCATTGGTCTGTACCAATTTCGCCAGTGCATATTCGTGCGCGAACGTCCCGTGTATTACCATCCAAAGCGATGACTTCACGCTTGGGGTCTAAGCTGCGGGATCCACTATTTCTTTTGTGCCTGACCGCGGGCGTGCTTGCCTTCGTGGTGCAATCCGGCGAACTCGGCACCGCCGACACCATGCATCGCCTGCAGACCACGCACTGGCTCTGGACCTCGCAGCCGCAAGTCTTTCCCAACGAGTATCCCGAGTTCGGTCTACACGGTCGTGGCGGACAGATCTTCAGTTGGTATGGAATCGGCCAGTCGCTGCTCATGCTTCCGGCGGACATGGTGGCCACCTGGATCTCCCACTGGCACATTTTCTCGGAGTACGAAGATGACCCTGCCGTGCGCAGCATCATCGTCAGCTACAGCATGAACATTGTGCTGAACGTGTTGACGGCGCTGATTGCGTTTCGGCTGCTGCGCCAGTTGCGCTTCAGCGTGAACGAGACTGTGCTCGGCGTGCTGGCACTGATGTTCTGCACGACCCACCTGCACTACACGCAGAACATGCAGGAGAACAACTACATCATGCTGCTCACGCTGACTGGATTTTCTTTCCAGTACAAGTGGCTGCGCACGGCAAGTGTGAGGGCGCTGTTCTTCGGCTCGGTCTGTCTTGGGTTGAACCTGTTGACTCGCGTGACGACGGGCCTCGACGTGGTTGCGGGCGGCATCTTCCTTCTGGCAATTCTCTGGATCGAGCGAACCCGCGGCCGCGCATTGTGGCAGCGTCTTGCGGCTTATTGCGAGATCGCCATGCCAGTGTATGCATTCTTTGGGTTCCTCGAACGCCTCTACAGCTTCTGCCGCTTCGGATCGTGGACCCAAACCTACATCCCAATTTTCGCGCGGGAATCGCGGGCGCAAGATCCGACTCTGCCGGCCAACTTCCCCTGGAGCACGCCCTTCCGCGAAGGCATCCTCGGCGCACTCTTCAAGCCGGAGAAATCGATCTTCCTGTTCGATCCCGTTCTCGTGCTCGCCCTGGTGCTGCTCGTGCTTTTGTGGAAGCGGCTTGACGTTGAGGTCCGAGCCTACGCTGTGACTTCACTGCTGCTGCTCGTTGGCTACATCAGCTTCTACGCGCGCTATACCTACTGGGCGGGCGACTTCGCTTGGGGAGACCGCTACGTGTCGACGGCTGTGGAAATGGTCGCGATGCTGGCGGTTCCGCTGCTGGTACGGTATCGCACGAATCTGAGTTCGTGGATCTGGCGTGGCGCCATTGTGCTGTTGGTCGTCAGCTTCATCATTCAAGTCGCGTCACTGGCCTTCTGGCTCCCGCTGGAGATCTACCAGATGGAGACGCTGGGCCATCCCACGTACGTGATCGCGCTGCGTTTCAAGAACATCGCCGCCTTTGTTCTGAGCAAGATGGACGCCTGGGCACTGAACACGGACGAGATGTCGCAAGATCCATGGGACTATGTGCATATCACCACGTGGAATTTCTTTCCGTTCCTTCTGCACCGCGTGGGCGCGGCGCCAGCCCGGGTGGTCGAGATGGCTTTCGCAGCATGGGTTGCAGCCCTCGCGGCACTGGCCGCTGTATTGCGGAGACTGTACACTCAGCTTCGCAGTGTGTCGAATCCATCCGCAGGGTGAATGAATTGATGAACCGTCGGCAGTTCTTAAGCTACGCGGCTGCAACTACGATGTTCGCCGCGATCCCGCGACCGTTGGCAGCGAGCCATGTTCCAGAGATTGCCTTCACCTTCGATGATCCCACGACCGCAGGTGGCCCTGGACTGACCTGGCATGAACTCGACGAGCGCATTCTGGCCGCGCTTGCCGCGAACGAACTCAAGTCCATACTCTTCGTGTGCGGCAAGCGGGTCGATAGCGAAGATGGACGTCAGCTCATCGCGGCTTGGGATCATGCTGGACATCTCATCGCCAATCATTCCTATTCCCATCTGCATTTCAACGGGAGTGCGGACGGTCCCGAACGAGTCACACTGGCCGATTTTGAATCGGATGCGCTGAAGAACGAGCCCTTGATTCGCGATTATCATCATTTCAGCCGCTCGTTCCGCTATCCGTTCTTCAAAGAAGGGGACACGGTGGAAAAGCGCGACGGCATGCGCGCCTTTCTGCAGCAGCACGGGTATCGTATTGGGCGGGCCACCATTGACGCCTCCGACTGGGCGATCGATGCGCGGCTGCAGAAGCGGGTTGAGGCCAACCCCCACGCAGACTTGGCGGGATACCGAGATTTCTTTCTTCAGCACATTTGGGATCGCGCGCAATATTACGATGCGCTGGCCCAGCGCTTGCTGCGGCCGGTGAGACACACGGTGCTGCTGCATCACGGGGCATTAAACGCGTACTTTCTCGGTGACCTGATTGCCATGTTCCGCAACAATGGTTGGAAGCCGGTCGATGCAGAGTATGCCTATGAAGACAAGGTGTACGACGAGCAGCCGAAAACACTGCCGGCTGGGGAGAGTTTGATCTGGGCGTTAGCGAAGGAAAGCGGAAAGTTTGAGAAAGAACTTCGCTATCCGGGCGAGGATGACGTCTACGAGAATCCCCGGATGGACGCGTTGCACCTGTGAGGGGCGACGTCTTTCGCAATATTTACAAGCTGGCTCGGCAGGATGTATTGTTGGACCCGCCATTTCCCGCCAACTCATTCACTGGGTGAGCCTATGTCCATTTATGGTAAAGGTCCGAATCGAATTGCTCTGATTGCCTGCCTGGCGATTACGACGCTCGCTGCCTCAAAGTGCGCCGCGTCGCAGGCGGCAGAGACCAAGCCCGCCGTCGAGCGCGTCGCCGCCGATACTCCGCGGGTTACCTCAGCCGGAGCGACATTCACGGTTCCTTCCGGATGGTCGATCGAGAGCCGGAAAGATCTGGTCATTCTGACGCCGCCCGAAACCGGCACGCACATCGCCATTTTCGACGCGCAGGCTGCCGACGCAAAAGCCGCGGTCGCTGCCGCCTGGGCTGCGTTCAAGCCCGAATCCAACCGGCCGATCAAGCTGGTCACGCCGCGCCCGGCGCGCGAGGGCTGGGATGAGCGCCAGATCTATGACTACGAGACTTCTCCCAACGAACGGGCGGCCGTACAGGCTCTGGCGTTGCGCGCCGGGACTGCCTGGACCGTGATCATCCTCGACGGCACCGATCCGACGGTGGAGAAGCGCTCCGCTCCGATCGGCCTGGTCTTCCAGAGCCTGCGCCCGAAGGGCTACAACCGCGAGACCTTCGCCGGACGCAAGCCGCACCCGCTCGATGCCGCGCGAATCGCAGAACTCAAGTCGTTCGTAGAGACATCGATGAAGCAACTGGGCATTCCCGGCGTTTCCATGGCGCTTATCGACGGCGGCAAGGTTGTATACCAAGGTGGATTCGGAGTGCGTGAACTGGGCAAGCCTGAGCGCGTCGACGAGAACACCGTGTTCATGGCCGCGTCGAACACCAAGGGAATGACGACGCTGCTGCTTTCGGAGCTGGTCGACGAAAAGAAGCTGAAGTGGGATGAACCAGTGGTCGATGTCTATCCCGCATTCAAACTCGGCGACGCCGACACCACGAAGAAAGTTCTGGTCAAGAACCTGATCTGCGCCTGTACTGGGCTTCCCCGGCAGGATCTGGAATGGCTCTTCGAATTCAAGAATGCCACACCGGAATCGGAACTGGCTCTGCTCGGGACCATGCAGCCGACCAGCAAGTTCGGCGAAGTTTTCCAGTACAGCAATCTGATGGCTGCTGCCGCCGGATACATCGGCGCGCATCTGGTCTACCCGAACCTTGAACTCGGGGCGGCGTATGACAGGGCGATGCAGGAGAAGATTTTCGATCCGCTGGGGATGAAGTCGACGACCTTCGACTATGCGCGCGCGTTGGCGGGAAAACACGCGAGCCCGCACGGGGACGACGTGGATGGCAAGCCGACCGTCGCCAGCATGGCCATCAATTACTCGATCGTCCCCGCGCGTCCTGCGGGCGCCGTGTGGACCTCATCTGCCGACCTGATCCGCTACGTGCAAGACGAGCTTTCGCAGGGCAAGTTGCCGAACGGTCAGCAAATGGTTTCAGCAGAGAATCTGCTGATGCGCCGCCAGCCGCAAGTCTCGCTTGGCGAGAATGCGTCGTACGGCATGGGGTTGATCGTCGACCGCACCTACGATGTTCCGGTGGTAAGCCACGGCGGGAGCATGTCGGGCTTCAAGAGCAACCTATACTTCCTGCCGGACGCGGGCATCGGCGCGGTACTGCTCACCAATTCCGACAATGGCGGCATGATGCTCGCGCCGTTTAGCCGGCGCCTGCTTGAGGTCGTCTTCGACGGCAAGCCAGAGGCTGTGGCCGACGTTGCGTCCCGAGCCGCGGCCCACAAAGCTGCGCTCGCCAAGGACCGCGAGCGGCTTGTCATTCCCGCTGATGCAGCGTCGGTCTCTGGTCTGGCCAAGCACTATACCAGCAAGGAACTGGGTGAGCTTGCCGTTCTGAGCGAGAACGGAGTGACTACTTTTGATCTCGGCGAATGGAAGAGCAAAGTAGCATCTCGAAAGAACGACGACGGCACGACCTCATTCATCACGATCGATCCTGGCACCGACGGTTTCGAGTTTGTCGTAGGTGAGCGCGGAGGGAAGCGGGTATTGATCATCCGAGACGGGCAACACGAATACGTTTTCAACGAGCTAGCTTGACGGTGCGCCCAACGGTGGTTCAACGCTTCTTCTTCGTCGTGGGCTTCGGCTTCAGGGTCTCGACGTACGCGTAGCTCACCTCCAAATATTTCTGTAGCGCCTTCGTGTTCTTGAGCAGCGCGTCGGGCACGGTCACGTATTCCCGCATCACCGCTCCGTAGGCTTCGTACAGAGTTGTGCTGTGCTTTTTCAGGAACTTTTCCCGTTCATCTTCCGGCAGCCGGAGAGCCATTACGCCCTTGGGACCCAGCAACAGGGAAAACGTGTGGCCATTGAGCGACGTATAGGGATTGGCTGCGCCTTTGCGTTCGATCTCGGGCATCGTGGCGATCAGCTTGTCGGACAGGGCTAGTGTAGTGTCGCATAAACGACTGGAGTTATTGTTTCCTCTTTTTTCGTGAACGCGGCAGGGTGCATCCTGGCTGAATGTTTTCGAGGGTCTGCCGGCACCGTTGCAGTTTCTTCACGATCGAATCCACGGTGGCTGTC
>DATDGW010000054.1:0-12235 GCA_036521895.1 Candidatus Sulfotelmatobacter sp.
CGTCTTCCAGCACCTGGTTGACGACATTCTCTTGAAAAATTCCCAGATTGCGGTAGCACTGCAGGTACTCCTTCAGCGACTTCAATTCAAGGCAGC
This sequence comes from Candidatus Sulfotelmatobacter sp., assembly GCA_036521895.1. Classification (GTDB taxonomy): domain Bacteria; phylum Acidobacteriota; class Terriglobia; order Terriglobales; family Acidobacteriaceae; genus Sulfotelmatobacter. Next base: position 97 of record DATDGW010000054.1, read on the forward strand.
TCTTGTCGGGCATGTAGCGGATGGCCAGCACTCCGAAATCCGGCAGCCCCGTCTTCGGACACACCGAGGTGAACTCGGGATCGTCCACTATAATCTCGTAGCCGGGAAACTGGTTGGGCCAGATCTCAATCTCCGGAAACTTCGCATCCAGTCCCGCGGCGGCGTGCTCGGGCGTATAGCGGGGCGATTTAGCCATGGGACTATTGTAGCGTTTGCCAGATTCACCCGAAGCAACGATGCCCATGCAGCGACCATGCGCCCGCAGCGGCTCTGGCCGCATCCAATCGGATACGTGCTTGGAGTGTCCAGTGGTATCTGTCGCGGCCTCCGGAATGATAAATTGTTACTTACAGTTATTCCTGCCGCAGCCTGAAAGACGACCGGTTGGCATCGACGAAAAACTCGAACGCGCCGTCCAGTGGATGGTGGATTTGGCTCGCGTTTGCCCTGTTGGCAGCTCTAGCGGTCCTGTATTCGTATCTCCACCAGGCTCCCTTGAAAGTGCGCGTCGCCATCGTACAGCGTGGCCCCATCCGCAGCCTGGTCTCCACCAATGGCAAGATTGAACCCATCCAGAACTTTGAAGCGCCTGCTCCCATCTCAACCACGGTGAAGCGCCTGTTTGTCAAAGAAGGCGACCACGTGCGCAAGGGAGAGTTGCTGCTGCAACTCGATGACGCCGACACTCGCGCGCAGGCTGCCCGCGCCTTGGCTCAGGTCAAGGCGGCCCAGGCCGATCAATCCGCGCTCACCAAAGGGGGCACACAGGAAGAAGTTCTGACGTTGAATGCGCAGCTGGTGAAAGCTCGCAGCGCGTGCGAGGTCGCCCAGCGCAATCTCGACGCCCTGCACCGCCTGCGGCAGGATGGCGCCGCGTCTCCCGGCGAAGTTCGCCAGGCTGAAGACGCTCTGCAGCGCGCCCAGGCCGACGTCACCTTGCTCGAACAGAAACAGAAAGACCGCTACTCGAAACCAGAAGCAGCCCGCATCCAAGCCCAAGGAGCCGAAGCGCAGGCCGCCTATGATGCCGCGGAAGATGCACTGCACAAGTCGAGCGTGCGGGCCCCGTTCGACGGCATGGTTTACTCGCTTCCCGTGAAGCAGGGAGCGTTTGTGCAGGCCGGCGAATTGCTGCTGCAGGAAGCCGACCTTTCGAGAGTACTGGTGCGGGCATTCGTGGACGAGCCGGATGTGGGCCGCCTTCAGGTCGGACAAAAGGTGGAGATCACATGGGACGCCGTCCTTGGTCGAACCTGGACCGGCACCGTCAACACCGTGCCGTCGACAGTAAAGCTGCGTGGATCGAGAAACGTGGGCGAGACGACTTGCGTCATCGACAACAAGGATCTTCGTCTGCTGCCCAACGTCAATGTCGGCGTCACCATCGTGGTAGCCGAACATAGCAACGTCCTCACGCTGCAGCGCGACGCTCTCCGCATCGACGAGAGCAAGCCTTACGTGTTTCGCATAGTCGACAAGCACCTGAAGCGTCAGACGATTGAGTTCTCCTTGCAGAATCTGACCCGCGTCGAGATCACCTCCGGCCTTTCCGAAGGAGACCAGGTAGCGTTGCCGGCGGAGGACAAGCCTCTCTTCGACGGTGTTGCCGTCAAGCTGGTTCCCTAGTTTTTGGAAGGCACGATTTCCGTCAGATACGTGACTCCACCACGCATGAAACTGCGAATCATCTTCACGCTGCTGCTTTTGCCCGGGCCCTTGCTTCCCGCGTACGCAGCCACCTCTCCGAAGGAACTTCTCGCGGCCGGGCGCGCGGATGAAGCCATTCAGATTCTGGAGCAGCAGGTCGGCCGGGGCGGCACAGACGCCGAAGCCTACAACCTGCTGTGCCGCGCGTATTTCATGATTGAGGAGTGGGACCGCGGCATCACGGCTTGCGAGCATGCCCGAAACCTCGATCCGCAGAGGGGCCTCTACCACCTGTGGCTCGGCCGTGTTTATGGCGAAAAGGCGGATCGCGCGGGATTCATGTCGGCCGCGGGTTTGGCAAAAAAAGTTCGCTCGTCATTTGAGCGAGCCGTGGAATTAGATCCCAGGAGTTGGGCAGCACGAACCGATCTGGCGGAGTTCTACGTCGAGGCTCCGGGCATCGTCGGCGGTGGAAAGGACAAAGCTCGCCAGCAGGCGGATGCCCTGATGCCCATCAATCCTGGAATGGCCCACTGGGTTTTGGCGCGAATCGCTTCCAAAGAGAAAGACGCTTCTGAGGCCGAGCGGGAATACCGCGCAGCCATCACAGCCAGTCATTCCGGCACGCGAGCCTGGCTTGATCTGGCCATCTTCTTGCGCCACGCCAACCGTCTCGAAGAAATGGAGCAGGCTCTTCACACGATGGAATCGAGTCCGGTGGACCGTCCTGAGTCGCTCCTGGACGGCGCCAGTCTTCTGCTGCGTGCTGGCCGGGCCTATCCCCTGGCCGTGCGCCTGGTCCGCCGCTATCTCGAGTCTCCCGTCGAGGAAGGCCCAGCCTTTAAAGCGCACGATTATCTCGGCCAGTTGCTCGAGAAGCAAGGAGACCGGCGCGCGGCAGCCGAGGAATTCCGCGCGGCCCTAGCTCTGTCTCACACCTATGCCCGCGCGCAGGAAGACCTGAAGAGAGTCGAGCGTTGAGTCCTGCGAAAGCGCACGCTTCTGGAGACATGGGGATCTTCGCCGAATCACCTCCTTCGGAAAGCTGCCCCAGTCGACCCATCCGACATTTAAAATCTCGCTGGCATCCAAATTACCCATGAAATCATTCCCAGATCACTCTGAAAGGGACGCAATGACAACCTCGTGCCGTGGTGCGCGCACCGCAAAGTGGATTCTGGCCGTTGTGCTCCTCCCCAGCTCTCTTCTCGCTGAACCCGTGTCGCTCAAGCGCGTCGTCGAACTCGCGCTCGCTCACGCCACCGGGGCGGCCATCGCCGCTGCCGACGAACAGCGCGCCGCCGCCGGGTATCGCGAACTTCGCAACAATTACATTCCGCAACTCTCCACCGGGGCCGGCCTCGGATATTCGTACGGCTTTCCCCTCGCCCTTGAGGGATCGGCGCCAGCTCTGTTCAACATCAACACGCAGTCGGCGCTGCTGAATCCGTCCCTGCGCAATTTCATCCGCGCTGCCAAAGCCGAATCCGCGGTCGCTTCCCTGAAGACGAAAGACGAGCGCAACCAGATCATCCAGGACGCTGCCTTGAGCTATGCTGAACTCTCCAAGTGGGAGCAGCGACTTGCAAAGCTGCCGGAAACCGAAGTCGACGCCAACAAGATGCAGGCAGCGGTGGCCGAGCGCGTGAAGGAAGGGGTCGACAGCGAAATCGACGGCAAGCGGGCGATGCTCTCGGCAGCGCGGGTGCGGTTGCGCATCGCCGAAGCGCAAGGCGCAGCCGATGTGCTCCGCGAGCATATTTCCAAGCTCACGGGAATTCCCGCCGCGAACATTCAAACGGATCCGGATTCGATCCCCGCGCCTGCCACCGCGGCACCGACCGAAGTGGCTGCAAAGGATGCTGCCGCTTCCAATCCCGCGGTAGAGGCCGCAGTCGAACATGCCCGCGCTAGGTATCTGCGCGCCCAGGGAGAACACAAAGCACTCTGGCCCAGTCTGGATTTCGCCGCGCAGTATGCGTTGCTCTCGAAGTTCAACAACTATCAGAACTACTACATTCCCTCGAAACCCTGCACCACATCGCTCGGCGAATTTCTGTGCGTCACCAACCAGTTCCAGCAGAACAACGCCACCGTTGGCGTGAGCATCCGCTTCCCTCTCTTCAACGCTTCGCAGCGTGCGCGCGCCCAAGCCGCCGATGCCGATGCCTTGAAGGCCACCAAGCAAGCGGAAGCCGCCAAGAATCAGGTTTCGGAGGAAACGCTGCGCCTGCAGCGCTCGGTCGCGCAGATGGAAGCTGCGCGCGATGTGGCCCAACTGGAATACGAAATCGCCGAGAAGAATCTGACCTCGGTGCAGACCCGCATCGACGCCGGCACGGCCACGCTGCACGATCTCGACGACGCCCGGTCGCAGGCCAGCGAACGCTTCATCGCTCTTCAGGATGTGACCTTTGAACTGGAACGCAGTCAACTGGGCGTAATGCGATCAACGGGTGAGCTTGAAAAATGGGCCATGGGAACGCGTGAGGAGAACTGAACCGCAAGCGAGGGGATCGAGTAGTTCAAGCTGAGTGACGTTCAGAGATGCCTGAGGTGAACACGAACGGGAAGAGCCGACTTCAGTCGGTCCGTAAAACCACCACAGAACTCGTCGGCTTTGAAGCCCCTGAGGGCTTACAACTCCGCGCGCAGCGTCTTCACCATCAGCCGAATCGCCTTCTCGTTTCGCCGGTACCAGCGCCACTGGCCCTTCTTGGTCGCCTCCACAAGGCCAGCGTTCGAAAGAATCGCCATGTGGTGCGAAATCGTAGGCTGCGAAAGCTTAATCCGTTCTTCGATGTCCCCGGCGCACAAACAGGGTCCGGTCGTTGCTTTCTGCCCCTTTGACTCGGCCTCACCTTCCTTGAGAGCCTGCAGGATTCTGCGCCGCGTGGGGTCGGCGACGGCCTGTAACGCGCGATCGAGAGAAGATTTGTTCGATGACATGGATCCACTAGCAATAGCGCGAAAATCGATGGGTGTCAATGTAGCATTCGTCATCCTGTAGCAATCGTCATCCGAGTTCGACTGCCGGACGGTTTTCCTCAGCGGGAACTATCTTGCTCTCTGCGGTGTCAAGCATCTCAGAGTTACTCTGGGGGGCGTCCGCCGCACCACGACAGCGCTGATCTCGAAACAGGGCGCTCGTTCGTTAGGCTGAGTCAGCATGAGCACTTTTGATTTAGTTGGATCGTCCGCGCCCAAGCCATTTCCCAAGTGGCTGCCACCAGCCGGCGGACTGCTGGCTGCGGCCCCGGTTGCCTCTTTCGTAAGCCTCCCACCGCTCGTACACACGCTTTCACCGGGAGAAATCCTCGGCCTGGCAGTCGAAAATGTCCTCGCAGTATTCCTGGCGACCGCGGCGGTCGTGTGGTGCCTGTGCGTGATCCGCCCACCCGCGACCGGATCCGATACGCACCGTCTCATCGTACGAACCTCACTCGACGCACTCTGGCTCCCTCCTCTCGCCCTTTTCATCCGAGAGAATTCCGTCTGGGCGATGGTGATCGCAGCCGTGTTTGTCTCGAAAGTGGTGACGTCATTCCGATTGCTTCATGACGAGCTGGAACGGCCAGATGGCGAGGAATCGCTTCTGCCAAACCTGCTCGGCCTGCGGCAGTCATCGACCTTCTGGCACCAAGCCTCCGGCGCCGCTGCGACGCTGTGCGCGGAAGCAGGTGCGATCGCTGCCTTCGCCGGATACTCCTTCTCGTCTGCGTTTCTCGTGGGTACCGCTTCCGCCGTCTGGACGTGGTCGTTCACTAGGGGCGAGCGATCAAACGCCGCGCAACCTTCGTCGCCGCCCTCTTCGCGCTCGCTTGCAATCTTTGCCCTCGCAATAGTGGTCACCGCAGCCGGGCTGATCCGATATCTGCCACACACCTTCAGAGTTCGGGGATTCGGTGTTTCTTCGCCCGATCACGCGCGGCAGGGATCTCCCCAAGACAGACCGCGCGGCGAGCGTGGTACTCAGAGAACGTTAGACCGTGCCGGTGTAGCCCCCAGCGAAAGCGATCCCGGCATCGTCCTGTGGCCCGAGAAACAAGCGCAAACCAAGCTGATAGCCCCCACGCCGGTGTTCGGAAACAGTCTGCTGACGAGCCAACGCAGCGCAAAGCGTTTGGAGATCCCCTTCGACGGCGTTTACTGGTTTTTCAAAGCACCCGACCAGCATCCGCCCAGGACGTCGCGCCAGGAGCATGGCAGCCCCGAACTGGTGAATATTCGCTCCACCGACCGGCGGCCGCTCTCGGTGGAAGCGCACGACCACCTCGGGAGCATGCTCGATCTCGATTGCTGCAGCCGAATTCAGGTTGCGATTCGCAATGCGGACCAGTACCCGGAGACGGTCTCACTGGAACTCATCCTGATCAATACGAGCGTGCCCGGAAAGCCCTCACAATCCCTCGGCACAATGATGGTCAAGTCGACCCGCCCGTGGAAGCTCTATGACGAACCATCCAAGTCCGTCAGCGAGACGCTGAATTTCGTCATTCCAAGGCATGCCTCCATCCGGCGTTTTGATGAGGTAATGGTTGTGTTCCGACTGGACGCGGCCCGGGCCGACGCCGGGCCCAAGATCGCAATCGATCGTTTCGTACTCGTGCCCCGAGGTTTGTGAGAGATTACCCGCTCTGTCGAGCAAAACCACCCGCTACACCGCAGCCCCTAGAGTGGAATTCCCGGCATGCCGCGCCCAACCTTCCTAATTGGTAGCACTGCTGCTGACTCTAGCTTTTCCAGGAGCTAAGGTGGTCGCGTTCCCAGTGGCAACATCACGCTCCCCGAGTTACTCACATACCCCAGGGGGCAGGACCGTTTCCCGCGGTGGTTTTCAACCACGGCAGTGCTCCCGGAATGTATAGCAACCAGGCCATCGAAGCTCTGGAACCGCAGCGTGCACACCATGGAGGGGTGCTCTTCGCGCCGAACCGACGAGGACAGGGACTGAGCGAAGCAGCCGGAGCCTACATCGGCGACCAAATCGCCGCGGCCGCAAAAAAGGGCGGGACTTCGGCAGGAGCGGCCACCATGATTCGCCTGCTGGAAACCGATCACCGGAACGATCAATCGGCGGCGCTCGCATGGCTGCAGAAGAAGAACTTTGTCAAACCGAAACGCATTGCCACGATCGGTAATTCGTTCGGCGGCATCGAAGCCGTTCTGGGCGCGGAACACGGATCCTACTGGGCAGCAGTCGATGTATCCGGCGCAGCCGAGAGCTGGTCAAAATCCCCTGCTCTGCAAGCCTTTTTGACGCGCACCGTCCGCCACGGTCGAGCGCCGATGTTCTTCCAGGCAGAAAACGACTACGATCTCACTCCGAGTCGATCCCTATCAACGGCGATGAAAGATGCAGGCAAGACTTCGGAAATAAAGATCTATCCGAGGTACGGAAAATCGGCGCAAGAGGGGCCCAGCTTCGCTTCCCTTGGCAGTGACGTGTGGTCCAACGATGTTTTTCGTTTTCTTGAACAACACTGCACGAACTGATTCATCCGTCCGGCGCAGAAACGCAGTGGCTTAGGCTCACGTCGCATCTGAAACGACGTCGCCCGCTATTTCTTCAGAATCGGGCTATACCCATCGGCGATCAACTTCGTGCGCATGGCCTCCGCATCCTTGACGTCGGAGAACGGCCCTACCTGCACCCGGAACAGCTTGTCCGTCGGGACGGGAGCGGCGATCAGCGCCGGATACTGCTTCTTCTTCAGCGCGTCCACGAGCGAATCCGCGTCTTCTTGTTTACTTACGGCCGCCACCTGCACGAAATAGGACGACGCCGTGGGCAAAGTTGTCGTGGGATCAGGAGTATTCGGCGCGGCTGGCGCGGGAGCGCTATTCGCAGGGCCCCCCGCCGTGTCCGTCTTCGCGTCGGCAGCAGGCGTCAACTCCGGGTTGGCATCCTTCTGCTCCACCGACTTGTAGAACGTCATGGGCGGCGGCGGGGCGGAACCGCTTTTTGCCTTGCTTCCCACCGGAACGGTCTGTAGACCGACGGCCGCGCTCGCCGGGGTAATTGCCGGCTCCGACTTGCGGCCGAGCGAATATCCCAGCGCGAAAAACAGCGCGCAGATCCCGACCAAACCGAAAAACAGCACCAACAGCTTGCCTGTTCCTAATGTGATTTCCGTATCTTGTGACGAAGCCATAATTCAGCTCCCCGCGGTACCTTCACAGTCGCGCAGTGCCGATCTTCCCGTCTCTCCTAAGAGGCGTCATCCCGAACTCGACGCAGTTAAGCCGGCGGAGGAATCTCGCGCGGACCTTACCCGCGCGCGCTACCGGCGTACTCGCAAGATCCTTTCCTTCGCCTGAAAGACGGCTCCGGTCAGGATGACTACCCTCGAAGAGACGTTTTCGCAATCAAAATGCAACTTCCCTATGCAGTCTTCGCCGGTACTGTGTCTCCTTTTCCTAACAGTTTCTGCAGCCCGGAGAAGAAGTCCACTGGAACCGGGAAGATGACCGTCGTATTTTTCTCAACGCCGATCTCGGTCAGCGTCTGCAAGTAGCGCAGTTGCACGCTGACGGGCTCGGTAGCCAGCAAGTGCGCCGCGTCCACCAATCTCTGCGCGGCCGAAAATTCGCCCTCGGCGTGAATAATCTTTGAGCGCTTCTCGCGCTCGGCTTCGGCTTGCTTGGCCATGGCGCGCAGCATCGACTCCGGCATATCGACCTGCTTGACCTCCACGTTGGTGACTTTCACGCCCCACGGCGAGGTATGCGTGTCGAGAATGCTCTGCAGTCGCAGATTGATTTTTTCCCGGTGTGACAACAGTTCGTCCAGTTCCTGCTCGCCCAGCACCGAGCGCAGCGTCGTCTGGGCGAATTGCGAAGTCTGATACACGTAGTTGGAGACTTCAACCACAGCCTTGTTCGGATCGATCACGCGCAGGAAGATGACGGCGTTCACCTTCAGCGTGACGTTGTCGCGAGTGATGATGTCTTGCGGAGGAACTTCAAGTGCCTCCTGCCGCAACGACACCCGCACGATGCGGTCAACTGGAGCGAACACTAGAGCGACGCCAGGGCCCTTCGCGTTGGGCAGAAGGCGTCCCAGGCGAAAAATTACGCCGCGCTCGTACTCGGCCAGAATCTTGATGGAGCTGAGAATATAAATCACAACGATAACGGCGATGACCGTGCCAAACCCGCCTATGACTTCCACTGGAACCTCCGCGATCGGAGTGCGAAGAACACTCCTACCGCGGATTGTATAGCAGCCAGAAGAAGGCGGCGCGCAAATCGCAAGCCGGAACGTTGCTTGGCTTGATGCGCGATTCATAACCGGAATTGCCGGGTTCCCCGCAGGCCGCAAGACAGGAGTACACTTGGTGCCGCTTTTCGTCACCGCAGTAAGCCCGCAGATTGCAGGGCTATTTCCTGAAAGCCGGAGGCCGCTGAATGCTCAGCTACTCGCGTGGGCCCGATCAGCCGTTGTGGGAGAAAACCATCGGGCAAGTACTCGATGAGGGCGTTGAACGCTGGGGAGACAGTCTGGCTCTAGTTTCCCGACGTCAGCGGACGCGCTATACCTGGCGCGAATTGCGCGACCGGGCCGACTGTGTGGCCCGAGGGTTGCGCGCGCTCGGCATCGGCCATGGGGACCGCGTCGGCCTGTGGTCCACCAACTGCGTGGAATGGGTGATGCTGCAGTTGGGTTGCGCCCGTGCCGGAGCCATCCTGGTCAATGTAAATCCGGCGTACCGCACGCATGAACTCGGGTTCACCTTGCGTAAGTCGCGCATGAAGGCACTGTTTCTGTGGGAGCGCGACAGCCGCGCCGAGTATGCTCGTATTCTCGAAGAGGCCCGCCACGGCCAGGCTCTCCCCCTCGAACACGTGGTGCTCTTCGGAACACCGGAATGGGCGCAGTTTCTGCGCGCGCAGTGCGACCTCCGCGTGCCCACCCAACCAGCGGACGTCGTCAACATTCAGTACACCTCCGGCACCACCGGCATGCCCAAGGGCGTAATGCTGACCCATCGCAACCAAGTCAACAACGGCAAGCTTCTGGCTCAAGGAATGCGTTACACCGAGCGCGATCGCGTTTGTGTTCCGGTGCCGCTGTACCACTGCTTCGGGTGCGTGATCGGAACAATGTCGGCGCTGGCCAGCGGAGCGGCCATCATCCTTCCCAACTGGACCTTCGACGCCCGCTCTACGCTCGAGGCCGTCGAAGCGGAGGGCGCGACCTCGCTCTACGGCGTGCCCGCCATGTTCATCGCCGAACTGGGTCACCCGGAGTTCAAGAATTTCAACCTGACCAGCCTGCGCACTGGAATGATGGCAGGCTCACCGTGTCCCGTGGAGGTGATGAAGCGGGTCATGGACGAGATGCACTGCCCGGAGTTGACCATTGGCTACGGCCAGACCGAGAGCGCCCCGGTCGTAACCATGTCGGAGGTGGACGATCCCGTCGAGATTCGAACCTGCACGATCGGCAAGGCGTTGCCCTGCACGGAAATGAAGATTGTGTCGACGCTGGACGACACGACGTTGCCGACGGACGAACGAGGGGAAGTGTGCGCCCGCGGATACATGGTGATGAAGGGCTATGACGACGACCCCGAGGCGACCGCTCGCGCCGTGGACCGCGAAGGCTGGTTGCATACCGGAGATCTCGGCGTGATGCGCGAAGACGGCTACATTCACCTGACCGGCCGCGCCAAAGACCTGTTCATCCGCGGCGGCGAGAACGTCTATCCCCGCGAGGTGGAAGAATTTTTATACACACACCCGAAAGTAGCCGAAGTACAACTGGTCGGGATTCCAGATGAACGCCTAGGCGAGGTCGGAGTGGCGTGGATCCGGCTGAAAGCTGGTGAATCCGCCACCGCCGACGAGATACGCGCCTTCTGCGACGGACACATCGCTTACTTCAAGATCCCGCAGCACATCAGGTTTGTCGACGCATTCCCGATGACGGTGACCGGGAAAATCCAGAAATTTAAGATTCGAGAAATCGAAACCCAGGAGCGTGGACTCGAAAGCGTAGCGAAGCGGGAGACTGCCTAGGCGGTCAACTCCAGTCCGGGTCGATCCCCTGGTCCATGTAGATCCACAACACACGCGCCATCCAGGTCAGCACCGGTGCCAGCGGCAGGAACAACACGATCCCTCCCACCACGCTCTTCAGCAAAGGCCACCTGAGCACCTCCCATACCAGCGCCGCCAGCACAGTGATGGCGCCCACGCCCAGTCCGTAGCCGATGTACATAGCGCCGAGGAAGTATCCGTCCTCGCGCTCAAATTTCAGCCCGCACGCCGGACAGCGTTCGTACATCCGAGGAAACAGCCACACCGATTTACGAAAGATTTTCCCCGTGCGGCAGCGAGGGCAGAGCTGCTGCAGAATTCCCTGCATTGCCGACACGTCAGCCCTCTGCATGGACGAAGTCTAACAGGCAGTGTTCATCGAACAGGAAGGATCGAACAGTGCGGACCAGATTTTGAAGGTTCGCCACTAGGAACAAACCATAAGGCCGCCTCGCCCCTACTGCGCCGCTCGCGCCACCTGAATTCGCGTTGCGTCCACTGGGATCGGCCGCTGAATTTCCATTTCGAGCGATGTCCCGACCTCCAACTTCACTTCCGGACCATGCTTGAGCAGCGCCCACGCGACCCCGCCCGCAATTCCTGCAAGGCCGCCATACCGTGCGCCGTTGAATCCTCCAGCGGCTGCACCTGCGATACTGCCTACCGTCCCTCCGACGGCCGCGCCTTTCGCGGCGTCTTCGACCCTCTTGCTCGTGTCCTTATCTGCCTGGATCGTGCCCTCTTTATCCTTCACGCTGTTCGTATCGTTCCCGGGAGTGTTCTCCACTGACGCTGGGAGCATCACCGTGTAGCCCGTGGGATAGATCATCGAAGTGAAGTGAATCAAAATTTCGGCGCGCTTCTTCGATCGCCCCGCCTGCTCCGTATGCACGATCTTTCCCTGGATGTAGGTCCCCGCCGGGATCAGGATGCGGTCGTTCATTACGAAGGGAAATGCCGTTTCGGCATACACCGCATCGCCTTCCCGCGCACTCTTGGTGGAGATAGCCTGCTTCAGCAGCAGCGGAAGCTTCGTCCCCGCGGGAATCACGACTGCGTTCGGATCGACGGCCTGCGCTGGCGCGGCCGCAGAAGCGCGGGCGCTCGGTTCCGCCTGTTGGACAGGAGTGTTTGTCTGAGTCGCGCCTGTAGTCTGGGTGGCCGCAGCCGCGGGCTTCGCGGTTTCCGCGGCTTGCGCCAGAGCAATCCCTGACACCAGCAATACGGTGAATAGTGCTCGCATCTAACACCTCCCGAGGCAAGGCCCACCTCAAGCCGGTCAGGCCAAGGTTACCACGTCCAATACGCTAGTGTAGTGTCGCATAAACGACTGGAGTTATTTTTTCCTCTTTTTTCGTGAACGCGGCAGGGTGCATCCTGGCTGAATGTTTTCGAGGGTCTGCCGGCACCGTTGCAGTTTCTTCACGATCGAATCCACGGTGGCTGT
>DATDGW010000055.1:0-4002 GCA_036521895.1 Candidatus Sulfotelmatobacter sp.
CCTTCCATTCCGGCGCTCCCGAATCACCCGCGTGCGTGATGGTGCTCGTGCCAGTCCCGGAAGCATCGGCGTGTCTTTGAAGCCGAGATCGAGGCCAAAGGGCTAGTATTACTGTGTTAAAAAAGAACAATTCCGTGTAGAATTGTTTTCGTGGGATCACGCCTCTCCTCGCCAGGCCCACAGCAGAGGCGCTTCGCGGCGTATATTGAGGGCCTGGCCAACGCCGCGGGGCATGCAGATCGGCGCGTCCCGCTGAAGAACTACTGCACGGGATTGTTATTGCCAGGAGAACGCAAGAGCGTCGAGCCGATGGCTGCGCGATTGGCGCCCGACAATGTTCGCCGCACGCATCAGTCGCTGCATCATTTAGTGGCGGATGCACCCTGGGACGATGGCGAGATGCTGGCCGAAGTGCGGCGCCAGGTGCTTCCAGCCATGCAGAAAAATGGTCCTGTCGTGGCATGGATCGTGGATGACACGGGTTTTCCGAAGCAGGGCAAACACTCGGTGGGGGTGGCGCGACAGTACTGCGGGGAGTTGGGCAAATCGGATAATTGTCAGGCGGCGGTGACCTTATCGGTGAGCACGTGGAATTCGAGTTTGCCCATCGCGTGGCGATTATACCTGCCGGAAGTGTGGTGCCAGGACGTCCAGCGCTGCCGGCAAGCCGGTGTTCCGGAGGGAACGGCCTTTCAAACCAAGCCGGAGATTGCTCTGGAGCAGATGCGACAAGCGATGGAACAACAGGTTCCCGCGGGAGTCGTGCTGGCCGATGCGGGTTATGGGAAGGGCACACAATTTCGCACGGATCTTACTGAACTCGGATTGCCCTATGTAGTGGGCATTGAATCGAACGCCACCGTTTGGGAGCCGGGTCGAAAGCCTTTGCCCGCACCAGCGCGAAAACCAGGTCGCGGCGCGACTCCCAGGCGTTTGCAACGCAGCGCAGACCATCAGCCTGTTTCGGTAAAACAGCTGGCCCGGCAGTTGCCCTCCTCGGCATGGAAGGAGATTGGTTGGCGCCAGGGTACGGAGGGAACTCTGCGCTCCCGTTTTGCCGCAGTCCGTGTGCGCCCCGCGCATCGCGATTACAAGCGCAGTGAGCCCTGGCCGGAACAATGGCTCCTGATCGAATGGCCGAAGAAAGAATCGGAACCCACCAGGTACTGGTTGTCCACTTTGCCGGAAAAGACCTCGCTGAAATCTTTGGTCAGAATAGCGAAGCATCGCTGGATTATCGAACGCGACGATGAGGAACTCAAGCAGGAGTTGGGATTAGGACATTATGAAGGACGAGGTTGGCGTGGCTTTCACCATCACGCCACCTTATGTATTGCAGCCTATGGGTTCCTTGTGGCCGAGCGGAACCGTTTTTCCCCCTCTGCCCGCGGCGGCCATGTTGGATTATCAGCCCCGCAGCAGCCGCCGGACTTCCGCCCGCGGGGGTCGCCGGGTTCGGCCTGAGCGGCATAACCCGAACTCCATCGCGACGCTGAGAACGACGATTGCCCGGCTCCTGCTGGCGCAACTCCCTCATTGCCCCTTTTGCGGATCACGCTCCGGATAATCTTCGGCGTCGATGTCGGCGTCGACCACGCACGAGGCCGGTCGGGAGTGGTTGGGCGCGGTGCGCCAGGCGTCGTCCAGCAGCTTCACCTGCCGGAACTTCTCCAGCGCCGTACAACGCCAGTTGTCTGGGGAACCTGCCGCCTGCAGTCCGCTCTTACTCTCTCCACCATACTGGTAGCACAGCACCCGCAGTTCTCCCGCACGATTCCGGCCCAGGGGACAAAACAGCCGACGCCGCCTTTCATAGATCGCTTCGATCGGCCGTTTGTTCACTACGGCCGTCCAGACCAGCCGATAAACATCCTCCACCGTCTGGATCTTCGCGCGCACAACACCCATTCCTCCTTACCTTAACGCGTCTTGGCTGTAACCCGCAGAGGACGCTACATTTATAACACAGTAGTACTAGTCTAGAGTTTTGCACTTGTCGCGCCCGGTCTGACCAAATCCTCGGGGGCGAAGCGCTCCAAAACATTTCCATCTGAAAATGTGAGAATTCCGTTGACACGACTGTGCCGATCCTTTATCTTTCAAATATATGGTGAAAGATAAGGTCGATCAGATCCTTCAGGCGCGCAAGCGCCTCGCTCAACAGATTCCCGATCCCGCCATCGTCTTGGCCGGTTCGCTCATGAAACGGATGATCCGCTGCAACAAGCCCGGGTGCCGCTATTGCGAAAAGGACAAGGGCAAGGGCCACGGCCCGATCTGGATTCTCTCGGTCAACAGTGGTACCAGCCGGGCACGTCAGATTCCGGTGCCTGCCCACCTGAAGCAGGGGGTTGAAGAGGGCGTGCACCGCTTTGCCGAGATTCAGAAGTGGCTCAGGCAGATCTCCCGTCTGAATCAGGATCTGCTGGAAGAACGCAAGAAGCGCTGAGCGTCTTTTTTTTGCGTTGCAAATCTTTCAGTAAATAGATGAAAGGATATTAATGCGTTCCTATGCCTGACGTTCTCGTCCGCTCCTTTGCTCCTCTGCTGCTCGCCTTTCAGCCCTGCTTTACCCGACCCAGTTTCTCCTCTTTCTGGACTCTGACCTGCGCCTGGATTCTCTGCACGGGCCGCCGCTCCCTGACGCGCGTCATTCAGTCTGCCCAACTCGGCCGCTTCAAGCACTTCTGCTCGTTTCACCGCTTCTTCAGCCAGGCCCGCTGGAACCTGGATGACCTCGGCCGCTGCGTCTTCGATCTCCTGTTGCCCTTCTGTCCCGACGTCCTCACCGGCGCTGTCGATGACACACTGGCGCGCAAGTCCGGACGGCACATCTGGGGAGCGGGCATGCATCACGATCCTCTCCGTTCCACTCAGCAGCGGCCTGTCTTCTCCTTCGGTCATAGCTGGGTGGTCTTCTCGCTGCACGTTTCGTTTCCCTTCGCCCCTCAGAAGGTCTGGGCTCTACCCATCCTCATCCGGCTCTACCGCAAACGGAAGACCTCGAAGCTCGCGCCCGGCCGCGCGCGGAAACAGGAAAGGAAACAAACCGGCCAGGCCACGGAAAAGCAATATCGAACCCGCCCCCAACTGGCTCTGGAAATGATTCAAATCGTGGCCGGGTGGCTGGGTTCGCAGAAACTCCGCGTGCTCGGAGATAGTGAGTATGCCGGCGGCTCCATCAGCCGCCATCTGCCCGCCAACGTTGAGCTGATCAGTCGTATGACCATGAAGGCCGCTTTGTTTGAGCCGCCACCAACAACCACCGCCGCACGCGGCCGGCGCCGCAGGAAAGGTCAGCGGTTACCTAACCCACGACAGATAGCGCAGGATAGCGAGCGGTCCTGGATCAAGGCCACCGTGTGGCTTTATGGCCGTCAGGTCAAAGTCTGGTATCAGTCGATCGACGCGTTATGGTATTCCAGCGCCGGACAGAAACTGCTGCGCGTCGTTGTCGTCCGCGATCCCAAAGGACACCGCCGCGACGATTGCTTCTTCTCCACCGACCTCACGCTGACGCCTGTGAAGATACTCGAAATCTTTGCTCTTCGCTGGTGTCTGGAAGTTTGCTTCCGCGACGTCAAGCAGTTCCTCGGTTTCGAAGATCCGCAAAACCGTGTCTCCAAAGCCACTCAACGCACGGCGCCTCTTGTCCTTTATATCTATGATCTGACTTTGCTTTGGTATGCCCAGTCGGGCCATCGCTCCGCTCCCCAGTCCCTTCTTGACCGGCTCTGGTACCAGCGCAAGACGTCAGTTTCGTTCGAAGATATTCTTCGAACTCTGCGCCACGCTACCTGGCAGGAAAGGATTTTCGGCGATCCCGCACTGGATGCACACACGCGAAAAATCCTTCAACCCCTTATAGAATGGGTCAAAACCGCTGCATAAATGTGCAAAACGCTAGGCTAGAACAAGGTTCCCTGGACTAGCCGCAGGAGGGTAAGATGCGAGATCAACAAATACGTGCGGCACTGGATCAGCATTGGGCAGCGTCCGATG
>DATDGW010000056.1:0-12566 GCA_036521895.1 Candidatus Sulfotelmatobacter sp.
CCTCAAGTATTTCAAAGAATTCTCGAACCGGTCGACATTCCAGGGCTATTCACTGCAAATTTCAGCTGCCATCAAGTTCTAAGGCACCGATTCTGCAAGCGATAAGCCCTGTCCCCTGCTGCACTTCAGTACAACAGAACCCAGCGCCGGTTCTCGGAAGGTGTTCTTGGGAAGGTGAAATGGCTCTCGAGTGGATCGTCGGCTACTCGGAAGTTGTTCGCTTCAAAATCGTTCGCCTCTTGTGCAAGTCCCGGTGCATCGATGATCGCAGTTTTCCGGGGAGAGATAGGGCGACGAAGATCATCATTTCCTGCAGAAACGCTTGGAGGTGCGTCACACCGGCGTCACAATCAACTTTTGAGTTGTGCAAGTCGTTGAAACGAAAAGTTGTGGCAGCCGGACCTGTAAGCCGAATTCTGTCCGCGGGATTGCTCCTGCTGGACGGCCATTCCTCTGGGCCGCGCATCACTGCGCGGCTCTAGCGACCTACCCGGAGGTTTGACGCACCGAGCCGGCACGTGTCCGCGACCCTGATTCAAAGAACCAAAGCCACGAACTTCCTCCCTATTTGGTCTTGCTCCGTGTGGGGTTTGCCCTGCCCGCGACATTACTGCCGCGGCGGTGCGCTCTTACCGCACCTTTTCACCCTTACCCCGGCGTTGCCGCCTTGGCGGTATGTTTTCTGTGGCACTTTCCGTCAACCGGGCTTGAACCCGGCTTCCCGGACGTTATCCGGCACACTGCTCTGCGGAGTTCGGACTTTCCTCTCCCTGCGCCCGAAGACGCTGAGAGCGACCGTCCGGTCCGGCTGCCCACGGATTGATTATACCCGGCTTCGGGCTGCCGGCTTTCGGCTCTCGGCTCCGCTTCCGCAACCCTCTCAAGCGAGCGCCTCTTTTGCGGCCTATCGTGGAAGTTAGGCTGATAGACTTGCATTCTGACGGGAGCAACCGCATTTCTGCGGAAGCCGGACGCTGACCTCATGCACATCACCGAAGCCGTTCGCGTGGCACTGCAGTCCCTCTGGGCGAATAAGCTGCGCTCGGTGCTGACTTTGCTGGGCGTGGTCATCGGCGTCGGCGCTGTGATTGCCGTGCTCACCTTCGTTAGCGGCATCAACCACTACATCGCCGAGAAGGTTTTCAACCTCGGGGCGGATGTCTTCATCATCAATAAACACTCCTCAGTCATCACTAACATTGACCAGCTGCTGGAAGCCGAAAAGCGCAAAGACATCACGCTGGAGGACTATTACGCCGTCGCCGAAGGGTGCAACCGATGCGCTGACCTGGGGGCTGTGGTCACGAACCTTGCCGGGAAGGTGAAATACGGCCAGCAATCCATCACCAATACCTTCATACGGGGCCTCACGCCCTCGATGCCGGCCATCATGAATATTGATCTGAATAGCGGGCGTTCGATCAACGACATCGACGTCAGCAATCACGCCCTAGTGGCGGTGATTGGTACTGATCTTGTGGACAACCTTTTCCCGGGAGAAGATCCGTTAAACAAGGAAATCCGCGTCGGCGGCCAAGACTATCGGGTGATCGGCATCGGGAAGAAGCAGGGCACGACACTGGGACAGAGCCGTGACAACTATGTGATGGTTCCCATCACCGCTTATCTGAAGCAATATGGCAGCCACAACAGTATCGTCATGTGCGGCAAGGCGGCCGGGGTTGGCAGCCAATTGGACGCCGCGATGGACGAGGCCCGAGTTATACTGCGCGCCCGGCGCCACGATGCGCCGGGAGCACCTGACAGTTTTGCCATCGAGACCAACGAGAACTTTCTTTCCCTCTGGGCAAGTCTGACCCAGACGTTCTTCATCGCCATGATCGCCATCGCCGCTACTGCCTTGGTGGTCGGCGGCATCGTCATCATGAACATCATGTTGGTAGCGGTGACTGAGCGAACGCGAGAAATCGGTATCCGCAAGGCGATGGGCGCGCGCCGCCAGGATGTCCTGCTCCAGTTTCTGATCGAATCAAGCACAGTGGCGCTGGTGGGGGGCTTCCTGGGTGTAGTCGGCGGAGTTGTCTTGGCCAAAAGCGTCACCTTGCTCATCGGGATGCCGTCATCCGTCCCGCTGTGGGCGGTTGTCGCGGCGCTGCTTGTATCCAGCAGCGTAGGTTTGTTTTTCGGTGTCTATCCGGCAAAGAGAGCGGCTCGTCTTGATCCGATTGCAGCCCTCAGGTTCGAACTGTAAGGACGAGTGCGGAACGAAGACCTGTATGCAGCGGCATGACTACGCCGAAATCTTCGGCATGGCGATCGACACCTTGCGAACCAACCAGCTACGGTCCGCGCTTACGGTGTTGGGCATCGTCATTGGCGTTGTCGTCGTCATCGGGATTTCCTCGTTCGTCAGCGGTCTGAACACCAGTGTGATGGAGTCCATTGGAAGTATGGGCTCAGACCTGATCTTCGTGTTTCATATTCAGCCCTTCAGTTTTAGCCGGCCCACGGAGGAGATGCGCACTCGCAAGGTGTTGACCTTCGACGATTACCAGGCGATCAGCCAGCTGCCCCATGTGAAGGCGGCGACCTGCGGGTTGCGCTATCAGCGGCCGGAATTCGGCACGGGTACCTACTCGGTGAAATACGAGGGCCGCAAGACCAAGAACACAATCCTGGAAGGCGACGTTTACACCTGGAAAGACGTCTTCGACCTGCAGCCCGCCCAAGGTCGATGGTTCAGTCAAATTGACGAAGAACATCGCGCCGCGGTGATTGTTCTGGGATCCGATGTGGCCGAGGAACTATTTCCCAACGGGAACGGACTAGGCAAGGACATCAACATTGATGGGCAGTTGTTTACGGTCGTGGGTATTGCCGAAAAGCGCAAGAGTGCGTTTGGCGGAGGAAAGAATGCAGAGGACAACCTGGTCTTCTTCCCTCTGAGCACTTTCACCAAACTGCACCCGGAAGTCGAACGGACCGGCTATTGGATCAGCCTGAAGGCAACATCCCACGAAGACATGGGCAAGGCCGAGGACGAAATTCGCGAAGTCATGCGGCGCCGCCGCAAAGTGCCCCCCCAGGATTCCGACAATTTTGCCATCTTCACCCAGGACGCGATGTCGGATCTATGGAACCAGCTGACCGGCATGCTTTTTGTATTCATGTTTGCCGTCTCGAGCGTGGCGCTGATGGTGGGTGGCGTGGGCGTGATGAACATCATGCTCGTTTCAGTGACCGAGCGGACGCGCGAGATCGGAGTGCGCAAGGCCATTGGCGCACGCAAAGCCGATGTTCTGCTCCAATTTACGATCGAGGCGGTTATCCTGACCGCCATCGGTGGCCTCATCGGCGTGCTGTTGGGTATGTTCATTGTCTGGCTCCTCCCGATGATTTGGTCTACCTTGCCGGCGCGCTTGTCGGCCTTTTGGATCGTTTTGGCTTTCTGCGCCGCTACTGGGGTCGGGCTTGTGTTCGGGATCTATCCTGCGTGGAAGGCGGCAAACTTGGATCCGATCGAGTCGTTACGGTATGAATAGGGCCTTCCTCCGCGCATGAATCACCTCACCGGCGGTATTTTCCCGTCATAACGCGCAGTTTGCTGCTTTTGCGGCCGATCCCGCGGGTAGGCTGGTAAACTTGATTCGGACCGGAATAGCCCCACTTTTCCGGAAGCCGAGAGCTTGAAGCCGAGCTGATGAACATCGCTGAAGCCATCCGAATCGCGCTGCGGTCTTTGTGGGCCAATAAGCTACGCTCTGTGCTCACGCTTCTTGGCGTTGTCATTGGCATCGCGGCGGTGATTGCGGTCGTGACCTTCGTTTCTGGAATTCAGGACTACGTAGCGACGAAGATTTTCAATCTCGGAGCCGACGTTTTCATCATCTCCAAAACATCACCGGTCGAGACCAATGTCGAACATTTTCTGGTCGCGGAAAAACGCAAGAACCTGAAGCTGGAGGACTACCGGGCAGTGCTCGAATCCTGCCGCCACTGCGACTATGTGGGCGCAATGGCGCGCGGCAGCGGCAAGGTGAAGCACAACGAACAATCCATCAGCGATACGATCATCCAGGGGATTACGCCTTCGGTGGCGTCGATCCTCGACACCGATCTGACATACGGGCGCATGTTGAACGATACGGATTTGAACAATCACCTGCAGGTGGCAGTTGTGGGTACCGACATCGTGGAGCATCTGCTGGGTGGGGCCGACCCGCTGGGCCTGGAGATCCGCGTCGACGGTTGGACCTACCAGGTGATCGGGGTGGGAAAAAAGAAAGGCAAGACGCTGGGGCAGAGCGCCGACAACTACGTGCTGATTCCCGTCACCGTGTACCTGAAGCAGTACGGATCGCACAACGACAGTCTGCGAATTTGGGGCAAGGCCACTTCGACGGGAGCTCCCCTGAGCCAGGCAATCGATGAATCCCGGATTGCGCTGCGGGCTCAACGACATGACCGTGTTGGCGAAGAAGACAGCTTCGAAGTCGAAACCAATGCCAGCCTGCTGAGCATCTGGTCGGGGTTGAGCAGCACCTTTTTCATGGCGACGATAGGCATTGCAGGGGTCTCCCTGGTTGTGGGTGGGATCGTCATTATGAACATCATGCTGGTCTCAGTGACCGAGCGGACGCGCGAAATCGGCATTCGCAAGGCGCTAGGAGCCCGGCGTGACGATGTGCTTCTGCAGTTTCTGATTGAGGCTGTGATTCTGGCGCTGATCGGCGGCGTGCTGGGAGTGCTCAGTGGGGCGGGAGTGGCTGAAATGGTTACACTGTTGATCGGAATGCCGTCGTCGATCAAGCTGTGGGCTGTGGCTGCGGGGTTACTGGTTTCGGCGAGCGTGGGAGTGTTCTTCGGTGTCTATCCCGCGCGCAAGGCGGCGCGGCTGGATCCGATTGTGGCGTTGCGGTTTGAGATGTAAAGGGCTTTCGGCTCCGGGATGATACGCAAAGACGAATTCGGTGAAATCGTCCGCATGGCGACGGACACGATCCGCAGCAACAAGCTGCGCTCGGGACTGACTGTGCTGGGCATCGTGATTGGGGTCGCCGTCGTGATCGGCGTGTCGTCGATCGGGCGCGGCTTGGACGACAACGTCCGCGACATTGTGAGCAGCATCGGTTCCGATGTGATCTTTGCTTTCCACCTGGAGCCCTTCACCTTCGGCCGGCCTACCGAGGAAATGCGAACCCGCAAGGAACTCACTTACGATGACGCGGTGGCGATACGCGACCTGCCGCACGTCAAGGCGGTGACCGCGGGCGTGCGGTATTTTCGCCCGGAGTTGGGCGTGGGTACGTTCGCCGTGAAGTACGGGGACCGCAAAGCGAAAAACACGATTCTCGAAGGCGACCAGGCCTCTGCCAAGGAAGTGTTCGACCTGCTGATCGCGACCGGGCGATGGTTCAGCGAGGTGGACGAAGAGCATCGGTCGAACGTGGTTCTGCTATGCGCCGATACTACGGAAGAACTCTTTGGGAACGAGAGTCCGCTGGGCAAAGAAGTCAACATTGAGGGCCAATTGTTTACTGTGATCGGGACGGTGCAGCGCTTGAAGTCGGTGTTCGGCGGCGGCAAGAATCCGGACGACAACAAGGTCATTTTCCCTTTGAGCACTCTGCGCAAACTGCATCCCGAACTGAAGCAGCATTGGATCAGCGTCAAGGCCACGTCGCACGACGATCTTTCCAAGGCGATCGACGAGATTCGCGAACTGTTGCGGCGACGGCGCAAGGTGCCCGTGGACAAGCCCGACAACTTCGCAGTCTTTACCTCGGATTCCATTTCTGATGCCTGGAATCAGATTACGGGCGCGCTGTTCGTGGGCATGTTCGCGATTTCCAGCGTTGCGCTGATCGTCGGCGGTGTTGGCGTGATGAACATCATGCTGGTCAGCGTCACCGAACGCACGCGCGAGATCGGCGTACGCAAGGCGATTGGTGCACGCAAGCGCGACATTCTCCTGCAGTTCACTCTCGAGGCCATTATGTTGACGGCCGTCGGCGGGATCATCGGGGTGAGTGCCGGTGCTCTCGTGGTCTGGGGAATTCCGTTCCTGTGGCCCTCGTTGCCGGCTCGCATGTCCGTGTTCTGGACCACGTTCGGTTTCAGCGCCGCCGCCGGAGTGGGGCTCGTCTTCGGGATCTATCCCGCATGGAAAGCGGCGAACCTCGATCCGATTGAGTCGTTGCGGTACGAATAGATTGGCCTGCCTCCGCGCATGATTCACTTCATCCTCAGGATAGTTCAAGTCGTCGCGATTCTTGGGTGCAGTTCCAGCGGTGCTTACTATTTGCTTTGCTTGTGGAGCGTTCGAGAGTTTCTTCGCGGGCGGCAGACGGACAGGAGTGTCCGTCCCACACAAACCTTGCCTGCCGTTTCGATTCTGAAGCCCCTGAAGGGCACGGACCCGGACATCTACGAGAGCTTCCGCAGTCACTGCCTGCAGGACTATCCCGAGTACGAAATTATTTTTGGGGTGAGCGATCCCAACGACCCGGCCGTCGCCAGCGTGCAGCAGTTGCAGCGGGAATTTCCTGACCGTTCCATCCGGCTGGTCATTTCCCCCAATCAACTCGGGGCCAACGTGAAGGTCAGCAATCTCGAACAGATGCTTCCCTGGGCGCGGTACCAGCACTTGCTCGTGAACGACAGTGATATAGATGTGACGCCCGATTATCTTTGCCGCGTCATGGCGCCGTTGGCGGACGATCGCGTTGGGATGGTGACCTGTCTTTACCGCGGAGTTGCCGCGCCCACACTCGGCTCGCGGCTGGAATCGCTCGGCATCAGCACGGATTTTTGCGCGGGTGTGCTGGTGGCGCGCCAGTTGGAAGGCGGCCTCCGCTTCGGGCTGGGCTCGACGATGGCTTTCCGGCGTGCCGATCTGGAGCGCATCGAGGGGTTCAAATCCATTGTCGACTTTCTCGCCGACGATTACGAACTGGGCCGGCGCATTGCAGGTCTCGGTTTTCAGGTTGCGCTCTCCGACGTGGTCGTCGAAACGCATCTTCCGGCTTACAACCTGCGTAGTTTCTTGTCGCATCAGCTGCGCTGGGCTCGCGGCGTTCGAGACTCGCGCGCGCGTGGCTACATCGGTTTGGTTTCCACCTTTGGACTCATGTGGGGGCTATTCGCCCTGATCAGTGGAGGCGCCGCGCTATGGTCGTGGGCCGTGCTGGGAGTGACGGTTCTATTGCGCCTGGCGGTGGCATTCGCGGTGGGCGCCGGTGTACTCGAAGAGCGGCGCTTGTTGGGACGCCTGTGGCTCTTGCCGGTTCGAGATCTGGTGGCCGTGGTGGTGTGGATGGCGAGCTTCGCGGGCCATACTGTGACTTGGCGGGGCGATCGATTCGAGTTGAGAAAGGGTCGGCTGATTCGATTGTAGTGTCGGCGGTCGTTGCGAGGACGGGTGCGAAGGCGAGACGCCATGGCAACAGCCGGCGGGACGCCGGCGCTACGCGGAGTCCGGTCTTTCCAGCGGAGCGATTTTTCCTCCCTTGCCGAACCGGTACTTTTCTCCGCGCCAGTAGAAGTCCCGGCTGGTATAGCTCACTGCCCAAGCGGCGAAGCCCAAGAGATCGCGCATCGGATAGAGCCAGCAATGGCGCACTGCCTGCGGATCGCGGGCCACTCTCCATCCCACCACCAGCGACTGAACCATGCGGTTCAAGCACGCCAAGGCAAACAAACCAAACCCAAGAGCCCAGTGCCCGAGCGCTCCCGCGGCGAGCAAGCCCAAAATGCCGAAGGGCATTGCGTAAGTTAGGCCCGTGCCCGCATGGCCTGCCGGGCGCGAATAGCGCGTGCTTTTCATCCACCGCAGTTGGTCGCCAAGGGTGCGGACTATCGTGCGATAGGTCAGCACGTTGCGGACGATATAATGCGAAAGAATTACTTTGTAGCCCTTTACCCAGATGCGGTTGCCCAATTCGAAATCGTCGGAGTAGTAGTCGGCTACTGCGGCGATCCCGCCGATCGCGTCGATCGCATCGCGCCGCACCGCCATCGCCGGCCCTAGCGCGAAACGCATTCCTTCCATCATGTCGGCGACCATAACCCCGGACGACATTTCAACCGATAGGCCCAGGGCCTCCAGCCCGGACCAGAAATCCGCTGCAGGAATGCCGCGATACATGCAGGTCACCAGGCCCACCTTGGGATCGAGAAGCGGTGGAATGGTGTTGCGCAGGAAATCGGGCGCGACCCGGACGTCGCTGTCGCTGATGATGAAGTACGAGCGCGACGAGGCCGCAATCATCTTGTCGAGCGAGAATACTTTGGCACTGGGCCAGGCTGGCGGTCCGGACAGAATTATGCGGCTTGGGACGTGCGGGTAACGCGCCCGAACTTCTTCTGCCACTTTGACCGCGGGATTGTCCGCGTCGCGAGCGCCGAAGATCACTTCATAGTCGGGATAATCCTGCTGGAAGAAGCTCTCCAGATTTGCCGCCAGCTGTTCTTCCATGCCATGCACAGGCTTGAAGATTGTGACTGGAGGCAGGGATCCAGAAGGCGTCGCAGTCGCGGCCTCCTGGGCCGACCTGACGCGGCGTAGATGGAGCGCGGTTGCCGCCAGAGTCATGGCCAGATAGACCGTCGAGGTGAAGGATCCCGCAAGCGCCAGAAACAAGAGCGCACGCCACACCAGATCAACTGCGGGGAGATTGAGAATCCCAAGGATCATCGAGGAAGGACGATTATAACCGGGGGCTTGGTCGAATCGGGCGATGAACGGGAATGGACTTCAGCTCCGGCTCACGGCGCGCGATTGGTGAAAATCGCCTTTCCGCCGCGGCGGGCCAGCAGAAAATGCTGCATTCCCAATAGTTCTTTTGGATCTTCCTGGTCCGTCCACAAGAAAACACGGGCTGGTCCGGACCAAAGTTCAGCAAACGATTGGGGTGTCTCGAATATATGGGGAGCGTCGGGGAACGTCGCGCCGAACCACAGGTTGCCGCTGGGCTCATGCAATACGCGCAGCGGAACATGGGTGTAGAAATTGAGCGTCGAAGCCTGGTGATATTCGCCGTCCACAACGATCAGGTCCCCGGGGCGATACTCCTTCTCAAGGGCAACCGCGAGATCGTGAGACGACAGGATTGGGGAGAACATCGCGAAAGAAACATGCACGCAGGTTAGCAGACAGACCATCATTACAGACAAGGCCGCGTTTCCCAGAACCGGTCTGCCGCCGCGCCGCAACCACCAGTTCAGAATCGTCCCGAACAGCAGTGAGAGAGAAGCGCCCAGAAGGGGACGGCGAAACATTCCCAGCGCCTGCGGCGTGAAGTCCAGCACATGACCCAAAGAGAAATCGTAGTCCTGAGGATTCTTCTTCAACAGCTCCGCCAGATCCACGCCCGCAGGCGGACGGTGCGTCAGGGAAAGAAGCGCGAGCCCCACGGCGCCGGACAACACTCCCACGACCATCAGGACGAGCGAGGATCGGCGTCCGGCGCGACGTTCCGATTCGCTCGCTTCTACTGAGGATTCACGCGCGAGCCACCCTCCAGCCAGCAGAGCAATGCCGGGCAGTGCCGGAATCGTGTAGTACTCCTGCCGCGTCGAGAAGCTGAAGAAAAGCAGAATCACCAAAGCCCACAGGAAGAAGAGGAGGTTCGCTCGTTGCCGGCGATCCGGGGGCATGCTCAACTGTTTCCATGGCAGCGGAACGTCGGTCAGCGCCTGCGGCAGGAATACTGCCCACGGCACAAGCCACAGCACAAGCAGAGCCCAGAACAGCACTAGAGGAACGGTGTCGTATCCCGGAGGTACCCGCTTGTTCAGGAACCTCATGATGTGTTCATTCACGAAGTAGAACCAGAGGAATCCCCGCGCCTGACCCTGCGCCGGATTGCGGATCGCGGCGAGCACATGCCAAGGTGCGGCCAGCACAAAGAAGACCACGGTGCTGGACAGGATTCGCAGTTTCGCCAGATGGCGCAGATTCCGAGTGAGCCACAAATAAAGACCGATGGTGCCGATGGGGAACACTAACCCGATGAGGCCCTTCGTGAGCACGTTCAGGGCGCAGACCGCGCCAAATCCCCAACAGGTCAGGCGCGTAGGCGGGTTTTCCTCCAGCGAGCGCAGGAAGAAATAATACGAAAGGGCCAGCCACAACCCAACCAGCACGTCGGGAATCAGGAATCGCGTGAAGATGTACGGCCCAATCGATGTGACCAAGGCGAGGCCCGAATAAAATCCACCGCGTTCGCCGAACGCATAACTACCGAGTCGATAGGTAGCCAGGACTAATGCGAGAAAGCCCAGCATGAGAGGAAGGCGCGTGCTCCAGTCGCTGATGCCGAAAACTTCGTAGCTGGCTGCAAGGCTCCAGTACAGCAGAGGCGCTTTTTCCAGGTAGCGCAGGCCGTTGGTATACAACGTGACCCAATCGTGCCGCAGTAACATCTCGCGCGCGGCCTCGGCGTGGATTGTGTCGACGTCGTCGAGCAAGGCTGGAGTAAACATGCCGGCGGCATAAATCGCCAGCCACAGGGCTGTCAGGATGAGCAGCGACGCGGGCGTCGCTCGACGGACGGGATGATCTGAATTTGTCGAGGTTGTTTGGGTTCCGGTGTCCCGAACCCCATCGGCTCTTGAAGGATTCATGCGAGTCCGCGAAGGCTGATTATAGGGTCTGGCAAGAGGCCCGATCAATCCAGCGCTCAACGCCGGGGACCTTCATTTGTGGCCGAGGTTTGGCTCCAGGGCCGCACGAATCTTCGAGGAAAGTTGTTTGAGGGTGTCGGGTTTCTGCAGGGAATTCGTTTTCAGATCGGCCACTCGCCGGTTTCATGTTCAAATAGGATCACGCCGTAGCGCTTCTGCTGCAGCATCGCCTTGGGCTCTTCCAAGGTTTGGGCATGGTCGAGGTCCGCCGCGAAGACCTAGCGGGAGGGCTCTAAGATTTCTCGCATCAGGAAGAAATCTTCCTCTTGATTCCCACGAACGGAACCCGCCGGGGCGCGGGCTCCAATGCAGTTTTTGTACCCGTCAACATGGATGACGCTGCACCACCCGTTACCATCGGAATCCAGCCGCAGGAGTGTAGTGCTCTCCACGTGTTGCGGCTTCGAAGCGTACGCCCGTTTTGGATGGGAGATTAAACAGCGGCGCTCGGCAAGCGCTTGTCGGGCTGGCAAAGAAGGCGCAAAATTAGAGGATAATCAGGACTGCCTCTCGGGGTGCGATATGTCCACGCAACCGCTTTTTCTGCTGGGGATTGTGCTGCTCTGCGCCTCTCAACTCGGGGCCCAAGTAAGCACAACGGCGCAAACCATTACCGTTCAAGTTCCGGCCGCACCGCCCTGGACCGACAGTGGCCTCGACCTGCAGTCCGGAGATGTGGTCCAAGTCTCGGCGGCGGCTTCACCTGACCAGGCCTCATCAGGCATGCCACCCTGCAATCCCACGGGCGTGACGTCTGCGGGATCTACGGCCGCGAACCTGCCCCTGTCGACCGCGCCTGTGGGTGCCTTGATCGCCCGTCTGCACGAGCAGAGAGCCGCTCCGCTGCTCGTAGGTGCGAGCAATCAGTTCCACATCACGGAGCCTTCTCATCTGATGTTGGGAATGAACATCTCCGGCACTCCGCCCTGCCAGGGAGTGCTTGCCGTCAAAGTGCATGTCATTCCTGCGGGCTCCAGCGCGGCGAACACAACCGATGCGCAGCAGACGCCCCGCAGCCAGGTCCTCAAGTCACAACTTGCCACAGCGGCGCAAGTCTTCATGTCGGGACAATTCGGCATGGGTAAATCGGAGTCCGGTACATCCAACGCGACGTCGTCGGATGGCTCCAGCAGTTCGGTTGCTGCTGTTCCACTGAAGGTTTCGGATGCTCCTCTTGACGCCGATCTGCGCAAGAACATCGACAGCCTGCCACGCAGAGTCAACGACCAGTTCCAAAATCAGGGCGACATGGTCAACTTCGTCATCGTCGGATCGCAAAAAGATGTGCAAGCCGCCCTCGACGCCGCCACTTGGCAGGTTGCCGATACCAACAATGAAAAAGCGGTGCTCAACGCCCTGATGCAGACCTATGACAGCAAGGACTACCTGGCCATGCCGATGAGTACATTGTTCCTATTTGGCCGCAAGCAGGACTTCGGCTATGAAATGGCGGAACCCATAGCCATGGTGGCCAGCCGTCACCACTTCCGCATCTGGAAGGCTCCGTTTGCATGGAAGGGGAGCGAAGTATGGTGTGGCGCCGGCACGCACGACATAGGATTCGCGAAAGACAAACGAAACGGTAGCGTCACCCACAAGATTGATCCCGCCGTGGACGGCGAGCGCGACAATATCGGAAGCAGCTTGCAAAAGGCCAATCAAGCCAAGACGCTAACCTATTACTTGCCGCCGAACCCCGTGCAGGATGCCAAGAACGCCACCGGGGACGGTTACCGTTCCGACGGCCGGTTACTAGTGATATTGCTCCAGTAAGAACCCGTCTCAACAGCTGAAGTTTGCACCTCGCGTGAATAGGGGGCCAGAACAGCTTCGAAGTCGAAGTTGTTGGTGGAAAACACCTCCCGGTCCTTGTTAACCAATCTGCAGTTGCCGCGTCTAATCTCACAAGATCAGGCTTC
>DATDGW010000057.1:0-8756 GCA_036521895.1 Candidatus Sulfotelmatobacter sp.
TCTTCCATGTGGCCCAAGGCGAACAGCACCAAAATCACCAGCCCTGTGGCGAACATTGCGGTCAGGTACAAGCCGCCGCCGGCGGCCATTCCGACCGAGGCGACGACGAACAGTGTGGCCGCCGTGGTTAGGCCGGTGGTGAGTCCACGCATGTGCAAGATGGAGCCTGCACCAATGAAACCGATGCCAGGAATAATTTGTGCCGCAATTCGGGCGGAGTCCGACGGGACGCCCGCCAGTCGCTCGGACAGAAGGGTGAACATGGCCGCGCCGAAACAAATGAACATGTTCGTGCGCAGGCCCGCGGCGCGGTGTTTGAACTCGCGCTCGAGGCCGATGAGGCCACCGAGAACCGCCGCCAGGATGAGACGTGAGATCGAGCTGCCAACGATTCCGCTCGCCATCTCCCCGCGCAGCAAATCGACGAAATGTTGCCAGTTCATGGAGCCTTATGCCTGCGCGAAGCAGGCTTCCGATGGCCGGATTCTATCATCCGATTCGCGTGCTCCAGCGTTACCTGCGTGATTACCGCGCGCGGTAGAGGATGACCCGCGCCTGCCCCGTCACATGAATCTCGACGAGTTCGGGAAGATGACGGCCCCGCACGGCTTGCCAGACAGAGTCACCTTCGGAGGCAACAACGTAATCGGCATAGCCCGACGGATCGGCGAGAGTGCGCTCCCAAAGACCTTCAGGATCTGACGGCTGTTTCCAGGTGCGGTGATTGCCCTCGTTGATGACGTTCTTGAGGGGAATTCCGGCCTTCTGCACTGCGCCAACGTGGTCTCCCAGGTACATCAGCAAGGTGGAATTCGGCGGCAATTTCTGGAGCCAGGCCGCGAGTTGAGCTTGGAGTTGATTGCGGGTGCGCATGTTGATCTGGGCTTCCACCAGCGAGATCGGCCCGACGCGCCAGATGGAAACGTAACTCCCGGAGACGAAGACCAGAAAGCCCAACACGCACGCCAGTCGTACGCGCGGCTTCCATCCCTCGTAGCGTATGGCGAGGCATACCAGGATTCCAATCGCCGCCGCGAACGCCGGAAGTAATTGCAAACCGTAGCGGACGTTGTAGTGCGCAAAAGGCCACCACGCGGGGATGAAGATGGGAACTCCGCCATATGCCACGGAGAGAGCGTAAAAAGGAATGGGAACCAGCAAGAAGAGCAGCGGCCTCGGGACGGAGGAAGATTCCGATGCGCCCGATTTGCAGCCGTAGGTTAACGCCAGGCTCACGGTCGCGACAACCGCGAGGGCGATCCACGCGCGCTGCAGCCACTCGTTATCCGCGACGTTCGCTTCGGCGGATTTCAGAAAATACATTCCTGCCAACAGCGGATTGCCGCTTCCCGGATGTCCCGGATTGCCGGAGCCCTGTGTTCGGCGTTCGATGGCCTTTGCGGAGTAGGGTCCGTTGGCGAATTCGAGCGGATTGCGGTAGACGATTCCGTTGTACGCGAGCCAGAGTGCAGGGGCAGCCGCTGCGATTAAGACGAACTTCAATACCTCGGCGCGCGGGACTCGCAACGCAGACAGTGCATTTCCCGTCGCGTTGCCTGCGAGCAGACTCAATACGACAACGCCCGCTGCCATTGCCACCGCCAAAAACCATCCGTCGTAACGAGTCAGGCAGGCCGCGGCGAGACACAGGCCGCACTTCGTCATGGCTTTTGCATCACCGCGCACGAATTCGCTGAAATAGACGACTGCCCAAAGGAAGAGTGCGAGATACAGCGCCTCGCCCATGGCGGTCGTTTGCATGTAGATCAGATTCGGGTTTGCAGCGTAGACGAGCGCTGCTGTCCACGAAGCGATTCGGGACGCACCGTCCGGTTCAACCCTGCGAGAGAGCACGCTCCGAACCAGCCGGAACACCCCGATCACCCCAAACACGTACGCCCCCATGGACGGAATCGAGCCGCCCACGCCGCGCTGCCACATCTCGCGAGAGAGCAGGAAAGGAATCATCAGCAAATGCGGCAGTGGCAGCCACACTGTTCCCAGTTGCAGAAGGCCGGGAGTCTTCGAATCGAAGACGCGGCGGGCGATGTTCATATGGGCAATCGCGTCGCCGTAAAGCAGCACATCGCCGCGCTGGAAGTAGAACAGAAAAGAAAATACCGAGACGCAGGTCGCGAGCCAGGCCAGCAGCCGGACCTCGGAGTCCCAGTGAGAACTCGTGGGCGCGTTCTTTATTTTCTTGGGCACGAGCAATTGTCCCGAGGCGACACGGCCTCTGCCGGCAGACTACTCGATGTGAGTGAGTTCGCGAAAGATCTGAAAGCGCGCGTCGATCTCTTCCCGGGTCAGGGACTGCAGGCGCTCCGTGCCGAAGCGCTCAACCGCGAACGATCCCATGACACCACCGTAGAAAAGAGCGCGCTTCAGCACCTCGCGGCTCAACTCTTTTTGCGACCCAAGGTAGCCCATGAATCCACCGGCAAAGGAATCGCCTGCGCCGGTTGGATCCTTCACCTCTTCGATAGGCAGAGCTGGCGCGCGAAACGCATGATGCCCGACGCCAAATGCGCCTTCGCGAAAGAAGATCGTCGCGCCGTATTCTCCGTGCTTGATGACCAGCGCCTGTGGACCCATGGCGAGAACCTTGTTCGCGGCTCGCGGCAGGTTGGTTTCGTTCGCGAGCATTTTCGCCTCGGTGTCGTTGATCAACAGCAGGTTAACGAGCTTCAGGGTTTCGGTGAGTTCCTTGAGTGACCCTTGGATCCAGTAATTCATGGTGTCGCATCCGGTCAGGCGGACGCCATGCATCTTGCGGCGCACGTCGGCCTGCAAGGTCGGCTGGATATTCGCGAGGAAGAGGAACTCGGTGTCCTCGTACTCGTTCGGAATACGGGGTTGAAAGGTCTCGAAGACGTTCAGATCGGTGAAATTGGTCTTGGCCTCGTTGAGGTTGTCGGTGTAGGAACCGCCCCAGCGGAACGTCTTGCCATTGGCGCGCTCAAGGCCGCGGGTATCGATGCCGTGCTGTTGGAAGACTTTTTCCTGCTCGGGACCGAAATCTTCGCCGACCACGGCCACCACCCGAACCTTAGTGAAGTAGCTGGCTGCCAGGGAAAAATACGTTGCGGCCCCGCCAAGAATATTTTTGACGCTGCCCGAGGGCGAGGTGACGTCGTCGAATGCTACGGAACCAACCACAAGAATACTCATCCGGAATCCTATCCTTTGAACGGCGGGGTGTGGGCTCGTGACTGGAGCCGTCTTACTTCACGTATTTGCCGAGGATCAGCTTCAACTTCTTCTTGGTCGCGGGGGGAATCTTCTTGCGATCCGTCAGGATCGCGTGGGCCAGAGCCGATCCGCATTTGCAGGAGCGCTCGCGCGGCATGGCGGCCACCGTTTCGCGCACAACCTTCGCGGCGTTCTCGGCGTTCTTGAGGAGCACGGCGACGATTTGATCGACCGTCACCGAGTCGTGATGCGGATGCCAGCAGTCGTAGTCGGTGACCATGGCGACAGTGACGTAACAAAGTTCCGCCTCGCGCGCCAGTTTGGCTTCCTGCAGGTTGGTCATGCCGATCACGTCCATGCCGAGACCGCGGTAGACGTTCGACTCGGCCTTAGTGGAAAATTGCGGGCCTTCCATGCACAGATAGGTTCCGCCACGCTTCCCGACCACGCCGACCTTTTGGCAGGCGAATTCCACTACGCTGGCCAGTTCTCCGCAGACGGGATCAGCCAAGGCGATGTGTGCAACGACACCGTTGCCGAAGAAAGTATCGACGCGATGTCGGGTGCGATCGAAAAACTGGTCGGGGATGATGAAGTCGAGTGGCTTGTGCTCTTCCTTCAGCGATCCGACGGCCGAGATTGAGACCATGCGCTCAACCCCCAGTTGCTTGAACCCGTGAATGTTGGCGCGGAAATTGAGTTCGCTGGGCAGAATACGATGGCCGCGGGCGTGACGCGCCAAAAACGCGACCTTGCGGCCTTCGAGCGTACCGCACACGTAGGCCTCAGAAGGCGCTCCGAATGGCGTCTTCACGCGCACTTCTCTCACCTTGGTCAATCCGGGCATGGAGTACAGCCCGCTGCCGCCGATAATTCCGATTTCCGCCTGTGCCAATCCGCCTCCAGAACGTTTGCGCGCGCGCCAGTCAAACTCGTGATTATACAGGACGAGAAATCTTTGGAACGCGTCGCGAAGGCGGAGCGGAGACTGGCGCTACAATTCAAAATATGAGGCTCTTCATCGCAGTCGGCGCGCTGTTTCTTTCTTGTGGCTTCATGCGCGCGCAAGACAAATCCGCGCCGCAGTCAGAACCGACATCGGTTACGGTCCCCGCTGTCATCGACCACAATCGCATCGTGATCAATGCCAACGTGCAACTGCCCGACGGCTCAAGTCAGCGCCTCAGTGTCTGGGTCGACAACGGCAATCCGGATCTCAATTTATCACGCCGCTTGGCTACGCTGCTGGGGCTCACGGTGAGCTGCAACGATCATGAATGCTCTTCGCCTCCTCCGCCAGAGATCGTAGTCGGAGGGATGAGGATCCCTCTCGCCGGTGTAAAAGAGGCGCAGATTCCGTTGAAGCCTGTGAATGCGGCTTCGATACTAGCCGCGGGCATCAACACCGAGATCAATTTGCCGTCGAGCGTCTTGCGCCACTATGACGTGCTCGTCGACTTTCCCGGACACAAGTTTTCCATTGGGGCGCCGGGCACGCTTCATTTTCGCGGACCCAGCGGAAAGGTGCAGATCAACGCGGAGAATGGGCTGATCCAGGTGCCCAGCCAGATCGAAAGCAAGAAATACAATCTCGCGCTCGACCTGGGCGCCAATATCAGTTTTCTCTCCGGCGAATTGTTCGACAAGCTTGCGACTGCACATCCCGATTGGCCCCACATGATTGGCGCTGTGGGTTCGGCCAACATGTGGGGCCTGGATGAAGAACCACAGTGGAAGGTGATGCGTGTAGACCGCGTTCAGTATGGCCCGCTGTTTCTCGCGAACGTGTCGTTCGTCGCCTTCCCGAAAGACCGACTGGATTACTTTGCGAAGCGTGCGGGCATTGCTACAGCTGGCCTGATCGGCTCGAACGCATTGCTTAACTATCGGGTCGGGCTCGACTATGCCCACGCGACGATGTACTTCGAATTTGGCCGCACGTTCAGCTTCCCGGACTTTGATGTCGTCGGACTGACGTTGCGACCGGAGGATGACGGCCGATTCATGATCCTCGGCGTTGCGGACATCGATGGAAAGCCTTCGGTACTCCAAGGCGCAGACGGAGCCCAGGCGGGCGATCACCTGGTTGCAATCGATGGCATTCCGGTACGCGGATCGACGATGGGACAGGTTTGGGCCGGGCTCGGAGGAACACCGGGGCAGGAGCGCAGGTTAACGATTGAACGCGCGGGAAAGCAATTCACGGTGACGGCGACCGTTCAACATTTCCTGGCGGAACTGCCGGACGAGAAAGACAGGAAGAAAAAGGAGTAGCGCATCGCGGTCACTTCTGGAGGGTGGGCGCCGCTGCGAACACTTCCTTCTCCAGAGTTGACGTCGTGGCCGCGTCCAGGCTCTCGCTGACGAACACGGTATCGCCCTGCTGCTCGATCACCACGGCGCCGTCTTCGGTAGTCCAGGTGTGGCGGCCTTTCAGCAGATCGACTTTAACTTCGTCGTTCTGCGTGGCATGATTCGGAGCGGGATCGCCCGCTCCCTCCACCTTCCGGTAGCGCTGCTTCAGCGACTGCGCATAGATCGCTGCAAATTCCGCCGCCTTGTCGGCACTGGACCAGCGCGAGACGTACAGCAGACCGAGAGGCGCGATGACCACGAGATCGGAGCTGGGATCGGGCCTGGGCTTCGCGGCGTAGTAGTATCCGCCGCGCCACTCCGGATACATCTTCTTCGACGAGGGCTTGCCCGCGTATTGCTCGATCAGGACGGCCACATCGAACTCGCCCATCGCGCCGATATCGAACTTTTGATAATCCTTGAAATCGCGCTTGAAGTCCGGCACGTGCATGGGCTCGATCTTTTCACCCGACAAATACGTCTCGGGTTCCATGATCTGGCGCGTGGTGTGCGGAGGACTCTGCAGCACGCCGGCGAATGCCTTCTGCTTGCCGCCCTTCTGCATCAACTTCACCACGAACTCCATCCCGTAACTGTAGGGAAAGGTGAGCGACTCTTTCATGAAGATGGGCGCTTCGTTGAAGACTTTTGTGCCGGGCGTGCCCGTAAGAGTCTCCTCGACCATGGCGTCGACCAGAACCGGAGAATCCGTAATCGTGTGACCGGTCGGCGCGATAGCATATTGGAACATCATGGCCTGGGCCTGGCCTTCGACGACGGCCTCACGGGCATTGTCCATCTCGTCGTTCTCAATGTCGGCCGAGGTCGGATCTTTTCTAATTTCGGCTAGGTCTTTCTCGCCTCTTTTCATCCACTTCTGCAGGCCGACCGCCTGATCCTGGAGCGCGTGCGTCAACTCGTGCGCCATGACGGGCTCCTGCTCCTCGATGGGAACCCAGTCGAGCAGGTTCACGGTTTTGGTCTTGGGATCGTAGTAGCCGGCGACTTCTTCCCGCAGAAGCGCGACCAGAAACGTTTCCAGATTGAAGTCGCCCGGCAGGAGTCCGAACTTTTTCAGAACAAGCTCTGAGCGGCGCAGGCGCTTGGTGTCCTCGTCATTGAGGTGCTTCGTCAGGAACGAGACGACTTCATCGCGGCTGGTCAGCTTGCGCTTCACCTCTTTCTTGATGGGCAGGCCGGTTTGCTTGCTGTCGAAATCCAGAATCTCGTCGACGGAGTGGAAGAGTTCCTCCGCTTGGCGCGGAGTGATCTTGACTTCGTCTTTCGGTGGTTCCTCTTGCGGGGGAGCAGGTTTGGCTGGTTCCTGCGCGGTTGTCGATTGGGCGGGCTGGGAACTCTGAACGGTCGGCTTGTCCGCGGGTTGCGCATCCTGCGTGTACCCGAGGACTGGCACCCACGCCGCTGCCAGTACAACGGCACCAAGCAACCAACGAATCCCTGCGGAGCGACCTTTAGCCTTATTCATTGAGATTGAGTTTATACGTTTCCGTATACTTTTCCCTCATGCGAACCACCAAGCCTGTCAATCTGTGGACTTCGACCCAGCATGCGTGCGACTATCTGGAGCGCGCCGACTCCATTTCCCATCGCGGCGAGGGGGAGTCGGCTCTGCTTGAGTTCATTGCTGCGACCACCCGGCGCATTCTCGATCTTGGTACCGGCGACGGACGGCTGCTGGCTTTGGTTCGAGAGGAATTGGCACGGCGGGGGCAACCTGGCACTGAAGCCGTGGCGGTTGATTTCTCGCCAGCCATGCTGGACGCGGTTCGCAAGCGCTTTGCCGCGGAGCCTTTGGTTAGCATCGTGGCTCACAACCTGGATGAACCTCTTCCGCCTCTCGGCAGGTTCGATGCCGTGATCTCCAGCTTCGCCATTCATCACGTTGTCCACGAGCGCAAGCGGCTACTGTATGCGGAGATTCACGGCTTGCTGAACCCATGCGGCGTCTTCTGCAATCTTGAGCACGTTGCCTCGCCCACTCCCCGGTTGCACGAGGAGTTTCTGAAGCGCATCGGATTTACGGTCGAGACCGAGGATCCGTCGAACAAGCTGTTAGATGTCGAGACCCAGTTGGGATGGTTGCGGGAGATTGGGTTTGTGGACGTGGATTGCGCGTGGAAGTGGCGGGAGCTGGCGCTGCTGGTGGGGAGACGGCCTTGAGTGTTACGATTGCTCGCCTTCGGGCTTTATCCCCATCGATTTCGCATCCATGTAGAATGCCGACGTCGTCGGTGAAGCCGCAAGCGACGGTGTCCGTTTGAGTTTTCTCTCCAAACTCAAGTCGGCTCTTGGCTTTCCATCGGCAGAACCGCCCCTCATTTCTGTCGTTCGGCAATTTCGTCGACCGATGCCATTGCCCGACCAGGCTTTGCACGCCGCAGTCGCGCGTGCTGGGGGCGCGAGGTTCGCGAAGACCTCAATGAGCACATCGTGAACCGTCCGCCCCTCTGCTTCGTCAAGTTCGACGGAATGGTGCTCGCACGGTGAAATGCGCGGAAGCCCTACTGCCCCGCTGAATACCTGCAACAGGCGCTACGCGAGTTTCCGGAAATGCGGCAGAACTAAGGTGGTCAAGGAGCACAGGGCGTTTCTCGCTATCGACCTCCAATACCCAAAAGCTCCTCGGAAATCGGTCAAAGACGACGGTTATCGACGCATGTGCCGATTTGTCGCCGAATTCGTGGATGAGAACTGTATGGGGGGTCTAGCTGCCTGAAACAGGCCACATGCGCCCCTACGATGACGACGTGGTGAAGGCGCTCAGAAGCGAACAGCCATTGAAAGAGCTTGAGAAATGGAGCAACCCACCGGTGATGCCGATGGAGGATGACCATCCCCGGCTCCTGGCGGCCACTGCAGAAGCACAGCGCCGGTGACCCCAGTTTCTTCTTGCGTTCCCGGGCCGCGACCCAAATCAGACTCTTTCGGTCAAGGCTCCCGTTACCGACGGAGAACACACCGAGTGGATGTGGGTCGTGGTTTCGTCAATCCATGAGCAAATTTGGAGGGAAACCTTGGAAACACGCCGGTTGATGTTCGCCACATCCACGAAGGCGATCGGGTGACGATTCGAGTTGCTGAGATCGGGGATTGGGTGTGTCAGGACGGCACGAAATTGATTGGAGGATTCAGTCTGACACCTCCGGAGGGCTGAGGTTTCTGTTCTTGATCAGCCGGCTACCCTCTCC
>DATDGW010000058.1:0-11412 GCA_036521895.1 Candidatus Sulfotelmatobacter sp.
GCCAGGCGCACCGTTTCGCCAATGTCTCCCAGGAGCATGTTGGCCCGTTGCACTTCGACCGGAGTTCCACCATAGGCTCTGGCCATCGCTTCTTCGACCAGGCTCTCTTTCAGGCCGATGCGCAGATCGCCGGTGATGATCTTGATGATGTACTTGGCTGCGAGCGGGGTGGCGCGCGACATCAGATCGCGCACGATGGCGGATTTTGCGGCTGGGCCGTGTGCGGCAGCGATTTGGCGAAATGTCGCCTCGACCTGCAGCACGCCTAAACCCTGACTGGCATTCTCGGGAAGGACGTCGCCTGCGACCGCGCCCAAGTCGCCGTGGCGGCGGTAGGCGGCGGTGATTTCGGCTGCATCCTTCCCGGAAAGCTCCGACACAATCTGCCAAAGCGAGCGGCCGCCGAGCTGCAGAGTTGTCTCTTCCCGAGCCGGAAACGCCCGGCCGGAGAGGAAGACCGCTGACACGGCTGCCTCGTCGACCGTTCGCGATTTCAGATAATCCGCGACGATCCCCGTTTTGAGCAGCTTCTTTGTGGTCGCGGCGATCGCCTCGCAAGCTGTGGCCAACTGCTGCATGAATCTCAGATCCTATCGCAGGCCACCGCCTCGCCGTCACCCAGAGTTCACTGCCCAGGTCTTTTTGCGCGTCCTAACTCTTTCGAGTACATGGACTTAGCGCGGGCACAACCGTATCCTCGCGATCCCGGCCCTGTGATACCCTAGAGGCTGCGTCGTGAGTCTGTGAGGAGCATCTAAATCGTAGTGCGCAAACTGATTAATTACCTGCGATTCCTGGCCGCCGTGCAACTGCTTCCCGCCCTTGAGAGCGGGGAAGAGACTCTGGTCGGCGGACAAGCCGTGCTCGAGGGCGTGATGATGCGCTCTCCGCACGCCTGGGCGATCGCCTGCCGCAAACCTTCGGGTGAACTGGTCACCATGAGTGAACCGCTCGAGCGGCCTTCAGAGAAACACAAATGGATGGCGTGGCCCGTCGTGCGCGGCGTGATGACGCTCGGTTATGCCATGAATCTCGGCTACCGCGCGCTGCGTTTTTCGGCTAACGTCGCCATCGAAGACATGATGCAGGAAGGTGAGAGCGGGCAGGGCGAGAAGGCCACCTCGGCTGTCCGGCCACCGCGGGCTGCGGAGGAATCTTCCCAGCCGCGCGAGAAGGCGGCGACAGTCAGTAACTGGCTGGCTGCGGGGAATCTCCTGATCTCGCTGGCGTTTTTTGTTTTCATGTACAAGTACGTCCCGCTGCTGGCGGCAACGGAACTGAAGAAGATTGATCCCGCGCTGGGCGGCCGCATCGTGTTCAACCTGATCGACGGCGGGATCCGGTTGCTGTTGTTCCTGCTCTTCATCTGGGGAGTGTCGCTCTGGAAGGATATTCGGCGCGTCTACGAGTATCACGGCGCCGAGCACAAGACGGTCTTTGCTTTCGAAAACGGCGACCGGCTCAACACCGTGGAAGTGCAGAAATACTCGACGTATCACCCGCGTTGCGGCACGAGCTTTCTGATGACGGTGATGCTGATCTCGATCGGCTTCTACATGCTGGTCCCGTTCACGACGTTCTGGGCGCGCTTTGCCTCGCGTATTGCTTTGCTGCCGGTGATCGCCGGAGTTTCCTACGAGATTATTCGCTTCGCCGCCAAGCATCGCGGATCGTTGTTTGCGCTGATGACTGCGCCTGGGCTGTGGCTGCAGCGCATTACCACCAAGCCTCCGTCTGACGAGATGGCGCAATGCGCGATCACCGCCCTGGATCACGCCATGTCTCTCGAGAAGGAGCGCGGGGGCGAGTTGGTGATTGCCTAGCGGTCCCGCCGCGCATACTTTCTCTCCGCCTCCTCCCAACACTACAATGCCGTAGAGACGTATGGTTACGTCTCTCTTGCCCATAACTTGGGCTACGGAGTGAGCTGAGACGCAGGCATCTGCGTCTCCACGAAAGATTCCAATGTTTGAACGACTGGACCAAATCGAAGCCCGTTACGAAGAGCTGACCAATGCGCTAGCTTCGCCGGAGATCGTCCACGACTCGGCGAGATATCAGAAGACGGCCAAGGCGCACGCTGAAATCGCGCCGATCGTCGAAAAATATCGCGAGTACAAAGATCTGACCAAGGGCATCGCGGAGAGCAAGGCCCTGCTCGCGGATGAAAAAGACGCCGAGATGCGCGCCTATGCGCAGGATGAACTGAACCAGTTGGAAGGCCGCGTGAAAACGGTGGAGGAGGAACTGAAAGTCCTGCTTCTGCCCAAGGACCCGAATGACGAGAAGAACATCATCCTGGAAATCCGTGCTGGCACGGGCGGAGACGAAGCCACGCTCTTCGCGGCTGAAGTTTTCCGGATGTATACCCGGTTCGCGGAAACTCAGCGCTGGAAGGTCGAGGTGCTTTCGTCTTCGGAGTCGTCCGCCGGGGGCCTGAAGGAAGTGATCGCAATTATCGAAGGCAATCGCGTCTACTCGCAGCTTAAGTACGAAAGCGGCGTGCACCGGGTGCAGCGTGTGCCGGCTACCGAGCAGCAGGGGCGCGTGCACACCTCCGCGGTGACAGTTGCGGTGTTACCGGAGGCGGAAGACGTGGACATCAAGATCGAAGCCAAAGATTTACGCATTGACACGTTCTGCTCCTCGGGGCCAGGTGGGCAGTCCGTGAATACAACGTACTCGGCCGTGCGCATCACACATATTCCGACCAATACGGTCGTGAGTTGCCAGGACGAAAAATCGCAGATCAAGAATCGCGAGAAGGGTATGCGCGTGCTGCGTTCTCGGCTCTACGAAATCGAAATGGAGAAGCAGCAGCAGGCGTTGGCAAAGGAACGTCGAGCGATGGTTGGGTCCGGCGACCGCAGTGAGAAGATTCGTACCTACAACTTCCCGCAGAATCGGCTCACCGATCACCGGATCGGGTTTACGATCCATCAACTCGAAGCTGTGATGGACGGCAAACTGCAGCCGCTGATCGAGGCGCTCACGACGCACTACCAGGCCGAAAAGATGAAGCAGGAAGCGGCCAGCGTGGTTTAGATGACGAGCGTGGGCGTTCCAGCCCGCGACGTGGGAGAGAACATGTCTAAGCTCGATGGGACGCTGGTATTCGTTCTGGCCAGCCGATACGTTGCGAATGCGGCCCGGGTTCGGGCATTGGCTGAGCCCCTGATCGACGGACAATTCTGGCAGAAGCCATTCCCCTACGGAAACAGCTTCGGCCATCTGGTCCTGCACCTGACCGGCAACCTGAATTACTACATTGGCGCGCAGATCGCCAGGACCGGGAATGTGCGCGACCGTCCGCGGGAGTTCAACGACCCGAATCCTCCTTCGAAAGCGGAGGCATTGAAAGGCTTCGATGACGCGGTGGCGATGGTTGTGCGAACCATCGGCGCGCAGTCTTCTGAGGATTGGTCTGCAGATTATTCAGGCGCCGGCACGGATGCCAAGACACGCCTCGACATGATCATGCAATGTGCCGCGCACATGCAGCACCACATCGGGCAGATGATCTATCTTGGGTATGAATTCCAGCGACAGAAAAAGGATTAATGGGCTAGTACTTTGCGTGGCCGGCCGCCGTGAACGATGCTCAGAAGATGAAATTTGATCCCATAATACAATTCCGCACAATGGTGCGTAGCACCAGCCGTGTAGCGGGGTCTTATCAGCCCTGGAAAACGCCAGATTAGCGTGCCGGGAGGGGGCAGCACCCTCCCCCACTACCAAATTTTCCTCTCCGTCGCTTCCGCGTTCTGTTCTTCTCCGTGCCCCGCTGTTCCATGGTGAAATAGACCAGTGCAGCTTAAGCGAGCCCTTACGTCCGCGATCACCCGCTTCAATACTGACCAAGTTCCGTCGCCGCGTCTGAACGCCGAATCACTCCTCATGTTTACTCTCAACGTCGATCGCGCCTACCTCTTCGCGCATCCCGAACGTGAATTGAGCCCTCAAGAACAGGCGCGCTATGAAGCTGTTCTCGATGAGCGAGCGCGCGGTGTCCCGACGCAATACATCACTGGGCATCAGGAATTCTGGGGAATGGACTTGATTGTTTCGCCGGCCGTGCTCATTCCGCGCCCGGAAACGGAGCACGTGATCGAGACGGTTTTGGAAATCGCACGTGGGGAGCAGGCTGGGCAAGAGGCCCCCATACGGATTCTCGACGTCGGCACCGGTTCTGGCTGCATTGCCCTGGCCTTCGCCAAGGAATTCCCGCGCGCCGAAATTCATGCCACCGATATATCTTCCGCCGCGCTCGAAATTGCGCGTGCCAATGCTGCGCGCCATCAATTCGAGGAGCGCATTCATTTCCACCAGGCCGACCTGCTGCAAGGGCTCACCCTCACGGGCTTGGATTTCGTGGTCTCCAACCCGCCTTACGTCGGGGAATCGGAGCAAGAACAGGTGCAACTCGAAGTCCGAAAATTCGAGCCGCGCAACGCCGTTTTCGCCGGACCGACGGGAGTCGAGGTCATCGCCCGCCTGATTCCGCAGGCTCGCGCCGCTCTGCGTCCTGGGGGCCGTCTGGTTATGGAAATCAGCCGCACCATCGCTGCCGAAACCGAACGTCTTCTGCGCGACTGGGACGGCTTGCGGACCATCCCCGACCTGCAGCACATTCCGCGCATAGTGCAGGCGCGTAAGCCACGGAACTGAGCCTTGGCGCTCCGATGCGCACGAAGAGCCGCTCCGTGATTAGCGTATGCAAAAGTCTGCGCACTACATGCACTTTGTTTCCTGAATTGTTTTTACTTGACTCGCGACCGATTGCAGTGGCTAACTACTACCCCTGTCGAGTCCGGTGCCGTTGTTGGGGTTCCAAGCTTGACGCTTCTGGTTACAGCCGACTACCAGCAGTTTCGGTTGTGACTTCAACCGCTACCTGGCTGTCCTGTGCACCGCAGGCAAAGTCCTCGTCGCTCAGGTATTCTGCAAGAGTTCATCCCAGGAGGAGAAATGAATCAAAAGATGGACGCACCACACGCCGCAGCGGATCGTCGCCGTTGGCAGACGATTTGGCTTTACGTTGTCGTCGCAACCCTAATCGCAGGCGTGGCCCTGCCGGCGAGTGCCGCCGGAAAGTTCGTCGCGCACAACACCCCTCGCTATGTAGCCACGGCAAAGAACCTAGGGACGGAGAACCCGTCGAACACCATCGAGGTCAGTATCTGGCTGAACCTGCACAATCGCGCCGAGTTCGATGCCTTGGCGCGGCGGCTCTACG
The DNA here is from genome assembly GCA_036521895.1 of Candidatus Sulfotelmatobacter sp. Lineage (GTDB taxonomy): Bacteria > Acidobacteriota > Terriglobia > Terriglobales > Acidobacteriaceae > Sulfotelmatobacter. The sequence goes on from DATDGW010000058.1 coordinate 5,237, forward strand.
ACAACAAATCTGCCGACTATCGTCACTTCCTGAACCGGGCGCAGATTGCGGCGCGGTTTGCACCGACTGCGGATGAAGCGAAAACGGTCCGGCAGTTTTTCGAAGCGCACAACCTCAAAGTGGTGAAGACTGGTCCGGATAACTTCTTCGTACGGGCGCGGGGGACAGTAGGCGACGTCGAAAAAGCCTTCCACGTTGTGCTCAACAAGTACCAGGTCCGCAACAAGATCATCCGCGCCAACGACCGTGATCCCTTCGTAGACGGGGCGGCCGCGCCACTGGTGATGACTGTTTCCGGTCTGGATAGCGGCAATTATGAGCATCCGATGGTGGCTCAGTCGGCGAAGTTCTCTAAGGGCAAACCTGCAGCTATCGCCAACGCGGCCGCGGGCACGGCAGCTCCCGACCTAGGTTATTCAAACAATTGCTTCGACGGTATCGTGACGCGGACCTTTTCCAACAACAACGACGGTTCGCTGCCGATCGGAACGTACAAGGGCAACCACCTGAATCTTTTCGGCCTGACCACGCCGGGCTGCGGCTACACGCCGCCCATGATCCAGGCTGCATACAACCTTACGGGCTTGTACGCGGAAGGATTCGACGGCACCGGCCAGACCATTGGGATCATCGACTGGTGCGGTTCGCTGACCATTCAGAACGACGCTAACGCATTCTCGACACAATTCGGTCTGCCCCAGTTAACGTCGTCGAATTTCGCGATTACCTACATTCCGAGGCCCAGCACCTGCCAGGCTGCGGATCAGGTGGAAATCAACATCGACGTGGAGTGGGCCCATGCCATTGCTCCGGGCGCCAACATCAACCTCATCGTGCCACCCTCTGCTTCGTTCCAGGATGTCGACCAGGCCGAATTCACGGCGGTGAACTATGGCCTGGCCAACGTCATCTCCGGCAGCTACGGTTCGCCTGAATCCTTCACTCCGGCGACCGTGCTGGCAACCGAAAACCTGATTAACGAAATCGCTGCCGTCCAGGGAATCTCCGCCAACTTCTCCTCGGGAGACGCCGGCGACTTCACGTTCGATGGCATTCCCGCCACCGTCAGTGCTCCGGCGGACTCTCCCTGGGCCACGGCAGTGGGCGGGGTGACTCTGGCGCTGAATTCCGATAACTCCATTGCGTGGCAGTCAGGTTGGGGAAACAATCAAACTCTGCTGGCCGAGACGGGAGCGGTTTTCGATCCCCCGCTCGCTTTTGGCTTCATTGGCGGTGCTGGTGGTGGCCCGAGCAACTGCTCCAGTCAGGACTCCAGCGGAAACTGCCTCGCCGGCTTCTCGAAACCGTCCTATCAGAAGACGCTGCCCGGCAAATATCGCCAACTGCCGGACGTTTCCTGGCTGGCGGATCCCTACACGGGAGCCGTGATCGCAATCACCATTCCGGGGCAGAATCCGTCGCTGGTTTATCAGGTGTGGGGGGGCACGAGCGTCGCTTGCCCGATGTTCGCCGCACTATGGGCCATTGCCAACCAGGAAGCGGGTGCGCCTCTCGGCCAGGCCGCTCCCTACCTCTACTCGCTGCCGTCGGGAGCGGTGTACGACATTGTTCCCGTTGGTTCCAAAACGAACGTGACCGCGTCGATTCAGGAATCGACCATGACCAACAAGTACTCCGCCAGCCAAGTGATCGGCGGCACAACACCAGTGGCACCAGGGAAGTATGTCAGCGCTCTCTGGGACTACGCCTTTTTGCAGGACACTGAGCTTGTGATTTCATTCGGAACCGATTGTTCAGCGGTGCCAGGCGGAGGATTTTTTGGCACGCCATGCAACTCCCCTACCGCCCTGCACACTAAGGTCGGTTGGGATAACGTCACCGGTGTGGGAACGCCGAACGCGAAGGCGTTCGCTGATTCCTTCCACCCCTGAGGCAGATAAAACAAAAACGGGCCCCCACACCGGAAACGGACGTGGGGGCTTTTCTCTGCAGATTCCAGATCAGCAGCGACATTCAACTTTGCCGCGACGGCGGCAGAGATTGTTTCGAGTCCGGCATTGCAGTGGACATGCGCGGCACGCTGTCCTAGCGTCGCGCGGCGGCGGGCTGAATTTCCTCAACATCAATAATGTCGGTCGGATAATTTCCCGTGTAACACGCCGAGCAGTACGAGATCTTCTCGCCTTCGCCGCAGGCCTTCTTGAGGCCTTCCAGCGAGAGATAAGCCAGCGAATCCGCGCCAATGTAGTCGCGAATCTCGTCGATCGACTTGTTGGCGGCGATGAGCTGCTTTTTCGACGGCGTGTCGACACCGTAATAGCACGGCGAAATCGTGGGCGGGCAGGAGATGCGCATGTGCACTTCTTTCGCTCCCGCGTTGCGAATCATGCGGACAATCTTGCGGCTGGTGGTGCCACGCACGATCGAATCGTCGATCAGAACTACGCGTTTGCCTTGCAGCAGCGAGCGTACTGGGTTGAGCTTCAGCTTGACGCCAAAATCGCGCACGCTCTGGCTGGGCTCGATGAAAGTTCGTCCGACATAGTGGTTGCGGATCAGCGCGAAGCGGAAAGGCATCCCGCTCTCGGCGGCATAGCCCACCGCTGCGGTGACACCAGAATCGGGCACGGGAACCACGAGATCGGCATCGACTCCTGCTTCTCGCGCCAGTTGACGCCCGAGTTCCTCACGGCTGGTCTGCACCGCGCGGCCGAAGACCAGGCTGTCGGGACGTGAGAAGTACACGTGCTCGAAGATGCAACTCGATTGCGGAGCGGCCGTGGAGTAGAAGCGCGAATTGATTCCTTCCGGGCCCACTACGATCAGTTCGCCCGGCTTTACATCGCGGACGTATTCTGCGCCGATCAGGTCGAAGGCGCAGGTCTCGGAGGCAAAGACGATGGTGTCCTGCTTCTGTCCCTCGAGCGCCGGGACGCGACCCATAGCCAGCGGCCGGAATCCACGCGGGTCGCGCACCGCGAAAACGCGGTCATTGCTCATCATTACGAGCGAGAAGGCGCCCTCGACTCGGCGCAGGGCATCGGCTACCGCTTCCGGCAGCGTTTGTTCCTTGGACAGCGCGATGAGGTGAACGATGACTTCGGTGTCACTATTGGTCTGGAAAATCGAGCCCTGGCTCTCCAGTCGCGCCCGCACTTGCTGCGCGTTGGTGAGATTGCCGTTGTGGGCTACGGCGATCGATCCTTTGTTGGATTGCACCAGGATCGGTTGCGCATTCAGCAGCGCAGAGTCTCCGGCCGTGGAGTAGCGGGTATGACCGATCGCCAGAGTGCCCCGCATTTTCGCGAGGACATCTTCGGTGAAAATGTCGGCGACCGAGCCCATGGCCTTGTGGGAGCGCGAAGTCAGACCGTCGGAGGTGACAATTCCGGCTGATTCCTGACCGCGATGCTGCAGTGCGTGCAGACCCAGGTAAGCCAACTTCTCAGCTTCAGGGTGGGCAAAGATCGCCACCACACCGCACTCGTCGTGGAATTTGTCGGAGGTCAGCAATTTCGCTCCTGCGTCTTAGCTCTTAGCCTTTAGCTCAAAACAACTTCAGCGTTCGTTCTGCTTCTGCTTCAAGTTCTTGTCTGAACTAACCAGCCGCCACTAGCTCAGGGTCCGTTCGCAGCGCCGATTCCAGAGCATTTTCGTAAGCTTCACTCAATTCTGAGACCGGCGCGGAGATCACAACTTTGCCATCCAGCGCGATTTCCAGCCGTTCGGGGATCGTCTCTCCGATCACCTCTGCCGCCGAGCCGTGTTTGTTCGCTACTTCTTTGATTCGCGCCACGTTCCCCGGGTCGCACGAGATCACGATCCGGCTGGCGTCTTCCCCAAACAGGGCAAACTCGGTAGACAGCCCGCCAGAGGCCAGGTTTACCCGCGCTCCCACACCCTTGGGCAAAGTTTTCTCTGCCAAGGCGACTGCCACGCCGCCATCGGCGCAGTCATGCACAGAATCCACCAGGCGCTGCCGGATCAGTTCGATGACTGCTTTCTGCAGTCCGGCTTCATGTTCCAGATCTAGCTCGGGCGGATATCCCCAGAGCGTGCCCAGAATTTCCTTCGCGTATTCCGAGGATCCAAATTCGCTCTCAGCATCGGTGATATCGCCCGCCTCTCCAGCGCGCAATAGCACGATCGTGTGCCCGGGCGCGGCGAAATGCATTTTCGCGGCCTGGTGCACGTCTTCGAGAATGCCGACAACTCCGAGCACTGGTGTGGGATAAATCCCTTCGCCCAGCGTCTCGTTGTAGAAGCTTACGTTGCCGCCGGTGATGGGAATTTCCAATTCTTCGCAAGCCTTCGTGATCCCATCGATCGTCTGCGAGAACTGCCACATAATGTGTGGCTTCTCGGGATTGCCGAAGTTGAGGCAATTGGTCGCGCCCACCGGAGTTGCTCCCGAGCACGCTACTTTGCGTGCCGCCTCGGCCACTGCGTGCATCGCGCCCAGGCGTGGATCGAGATAGCACCAGCGGCCGTTGCCATCAAGAGCCATCGACAGCCCGCGTTGCGAGCCTTTGATGCGGATTACACCGGCGTCGCCGGCCCCCGGTGCGTCCACCGTGTTGGTCTGTACCATATGGTCGTACTGCTGCCACACCCAGCGTTTGCCGCAGATATTCGGGCTGGCCAGCAACTGCGTCAGACTTGCTGTGAAGTCAACGGTTCCGCCGATTTTGATGTGCTCCGGCAGCGCGCGCGGCACCGGTGGTTCCCATCGCGCCTGCGGGCGTTGGTAGAGCGGGGCTTCGTCGGTGAGCGCGGGATTCGGAATCTCCGCGACGACTTTGCCGTGTTCGAGAACGCGTAGCGTGTTGCCGGTCGTGACCGTGCCTACTTCGACGGCATCGAGTCCCCATTTTTCGAAAACGCGGAAGACCTCGGCTTCGCGGCCTTTTTGCGCTACCAGCAGCATGCGCTCCTGCGACTCGCTGAGCATGATTTCGTAGGGAGTCATACCGGTTTCGCGCTGCGGCACGCGGTCGAGTTCGATCTCGATGCCCACGCCGCCGCGTCCGCCCATCTCACAAGTCGAGCATGTCAGACCCGCAGCGCCCATGTCTTGAATGCCGACGATTGCTCCAGTCTTCATTGCTTCCAGGCAGGCCTCGAGCAGAAGTTTCTCCAGGAACGGGTCGCCAACTTGCACGTTGGGCCGCTTCGCCTCGGAAGCTTCGCTGAATTCCTCGCTGGCCATGGTCGCGCCGTGAATGCCATCGCGTCCGGTCTTGGCACCAACGTAGATCACGGGATTGCCTTCGCCGGCGGCCTTCGCATAAAAGATCTCATTCTTTCGCACCAGGCCCAGCGCAAACGCGTTTACCAAGGGATTGCCCGAGTAGCAGGGCTCAAACTTGGTTTCACCACCGAGATTGGGGACACCGAAACAGTTTCCGTAAGAGGCGACTCCGCTGACCACGCCTTCGAGGACGGAATGATTCTTGTGCAGTTCCTTCTGAGAAACATCTTTGGATGCAGTGATGGGCCCGAAGCGCAGCGAGTCCATCACCGCGACCGGCCTTGCGCCCATGGTGAAGATGTCGCGCAGAATGCCGCCTACGCCGGTCGTCGCACCCTGAAAGGGCTCAATGAAAGACGGGTGATTGTGAGATTCGATCTTGAAGGCACAGGCCCAGCCGTCGCCGATGTCAATGATGCCGGCGTTCTCGCCCGGCCCCTGTAGCACGATCTTGCTGCGCGTGGGCAGGCGCTTCAGGTGCACGCGCGACGACTTGTAAGAGCAGTGCTCGCTCCACATGACGCTGAAAATGCCCAACTCGGTGAGGGTGGGCTCGCGGCCTCCGAGAAGTTGCTTGATTTTCTCGTACTCATCGGGCGTAAGGCCGTGCTGCCGGAGGGTTTCCGGAGAGAAGGCAGAGGTCAAAGAGGTGGCCATGGGAAGAGCTTCTATTGTCGCATTTGGCGGGGCGGATGGGTAGGACCCACGCGATGATTTTGTCTGAGGAAATCTTGCCTGCAGCGCGTTATCGGGGACTCCAGCGCAGGGCAAGTAATGCAAATGCGGAAGCCGTCTTCTGGTCGGTACCCCACGGGGCGCCGACAGACTGGCGAAGGCCATCGATCGCCTTGCGCAGTCCGGCTTCCTGCACGCCCCATGCGTCGGCTGCGTTGAGCCAGACTTCCCGCTCGCGGGCGGAAATCACGGCCAGGCCGCTGTTCTGGCAGGCAGAGGCTATGGCCCG
>DATDGW010000059.1:0-15782 GCA_036521895.1 Candidatus Sulfotelmatobacter sp.
TCCCCATTTTCGGATTACCCCGGTAACTTTCGACCCGGTACTCAGCGTTCTACCATGCCCTTGGACTGCGTATTTCGAGGGGGGAATCCGCGGATGGGTGAACGTGTCACCCAATCAGGACGAACGGATCTTTCGCGCGCCAGCCGCCTGAAAAAGGCCCTGGAGAGCGGAGCCCCTCCTGCGTTCGTGCGTCCTGAAAACGTCGCTGCTCCCGCGAACGGATCGTGTTCCACAAATTCCTGTCCACTACCTCCGGTCTCTGGCCCCTCCACCCAGCATCCAGCCAATGCAGAGACCCGGCTGCAGTTCTTGGAACAGATGTTCCAGGCTTCGCCCGATGGATTGACCATCGCAGATACCGACCATCGTGTGCTCTGGGCGAACGAGACCTTCGTGCGCATGTTCGACTATCAGTCGGCCGAGGTCGTAGGACAGCCTCTGGAGAATCTCGTGGTGCCTCCGGAACGCCTGGCGGAATCGCGATGGGTGACCGAGTCCCTCGCCAAGAGTGAGCGCATCACTTTGGAAACGCAGCGCAGAAAGAAAGATGGAACCTTGCTCGATGTTTCCGTCTCCTGTGCGCCCCTGCTCCTCGATGGCAAGATGGCGGGCTTCTACGCCGGATACCACGATATTTCTGATCGTAAGCGGGTCGAGGCGCTGAGTTCAGCACTCTACCGGGTCGCCGAAAAGAGCAGCAGTGCACACGATCTGCAACAGTTCTTCGCCGCCGTGCACAGCATCGTCGATGAGTTGATGTATGCCCGGAACTTCTACATCGCGCTTTATGATCCCTCCACCGAACTGCTGAGCTTTCCCTATTTCGTCGATGAGCAGGACTCTGCTCCGTCCCCGAAAAAATTAGGCCGTGGCCTGACCGACTTTCTAATCCGCGCCGGACAGCCGCTGCTTGCCACCCCCGAAGTGCTGCAGGCCATGGAAGACCGTGGCGAAGTGGCGCGCCATGGATCGCGCTCCCTCGACTGGATGGGAGTTCCGCTTAAGGTCAACAACCATACTTTCGGTGCGCTGGTGGTGCAGACGTACTCCAAGAATATCCGCTATGGCGAACGCGATAAGGAGATTCTGACGTTCGTTGCGCGGCAACTCGCGAGCGCCGTCGAGATCAAGCGCAACGAGCATGCCCTGCGCCGCTCCGAAGCCCGCTACCGATCTTTGGTGCAGAGTTCGGTCTACGGCATTTACCGGTCCAGTCTGGAAGGAAGATTCCTCGACGTCAATCCGGCCCTGATCACCATGCTTGGCTACGGATCGGCGGAGGAAGTGCTGCTGCTCGATCCGGAGAAAGACGTGTTCGCGCACTCGGAAGAGCACTCGCGCCTGATCGAAGAATTCCGACTCACCGGACGCCTGGATGGAATCGAAGTGAAGTGGAAGCGCAAAGATGGGAGCGCCATCACGGTACGGATCAGCGGTCGTGCTGTGAGCAGCGCCGACGAGCCAGCCGATGTGCTCGAGGCGATCGCCGAAGACGTCACCGACCGCCGTGTGCTCGAAGACCAGTTGCGCCAGGCGCAGAAGATGGAAGCCGTAGGTCGCCTCGCTGGCGGAGTGGCCCACGACTTCAACAACTTGCTGATGGTGATCAGCGGATATGCCGAAGTCATTCTCGCCGAACTCCCCCTCGATCATGCCCTGCACGAGAAGGGACGCGCGATTCAGTTGGCCGCGGACCGCGCCACCACGTTAACGCGACAGCTCCTGGCCTTCAGCCGCAAGCAGCTGCTGGAACTCAAGGTTGTCGACGTCAACGCCATCGTGCTCGATATGGAGCGCCTGCTGCGCCCCCTGATCGGTGAAAACGTGGAATTTACCACCAGCCTCGCGCCCGATGCTGCCCACACACGGGCCGACGCTGGACAGCTGGAGCAGGTTCTGATGAATCTGGTCGTAAATGCGAAGGACGCCATGAACCGTGGCGGGAAACTCACCATCGAAACCCGCAACATCGTCGTCGATGAGAATCATCGCCGGGGACAAACTTTCATCCGTCCCGGCCACTACGTGTTGTTGGCGGTAAGCGACACCGGCATGGGCATGGACAAAGAGACGCAATCTCGAATCTTCGAGCCGTTCTTTACGACCAAGGAAAAGGGCAAGGGCACCGGCCTCGGCCTATCCACTGTCTACGGCATCGTGAAGCAGAGTGGTGGATATGTCATGGTGCAAAGTGAAGAACATCGCGGCACCACCTTCCACATTTATCTGCCTCGCGTCGACGGCGTCGCCGAGAAGCATGCGGCTCCGGTGACTCGCGCGGCGATGGGAGGCACCGAAACCGTGTTGCTGGTAGAGGACGAAGATTCGGTCCGCCAATTGGTGCGCGACACGCTCGCCGCGAAGGGCTACCGGGTGGTCGAAGCCGAAAACGGCGAGGCCGGCATGGCCGCAGCTGCTCAGCATGAAGGCAAAATCAACCTCGTAATCACTGACGTGGTCATGCCGGGCATGGGCGGCCGCGAGCTCGTCAAGCAACTTGTGCAGCTTCGTCCCGGCACCAAGGTCCTGTATCTCTCCGGATATACCGAAGACGCCATCATCAGCGAAGGCACCATCGAGCGCGGCGCAGCATTCCTGCAAAAACCCTTCACTCTGCAAAACCTCTCGCGCAAGGTCAGGGAAGTGTTGGGATAGGCGAACGTTTCCGTTCCCCGCGCTCTAGTCTCCGTCGCGATTGCAAGCAGCATCAGTCGCGATGCGCGCGCCTCTGAGGACCTAACCCGATAGATGATTTGGGAAGCACGGCTTAGAGTTCCGGAAAGCCACAAAGGCGTGACACGGCCGTGGAAGAGCGGCCCTTCGAGGGCCGCGTAAGGCATGTGTGAATCAGCGAGGGCTTCGGCCCCTTGAGGGTGCTTCCTCCGACGAAGGAGTCTCTTGCCCATGCAACTTTTTCCTAACCTCAGCGTCCTATCCAATGGAAGATAGAAGAGGCAGAAATCCGTTCGCCGCGGATGCGCGTATAAAGGATAGGGGTTCCATGCTGATCAAGGAAGCAGGAGACATTCGTTCGTCGGAGATTACTCCCAAGAGTCTGTACCTGAACCGCCGCAAGTTCCTTGCCGGCGCGGCGCTTGCAGGTGCTGCGGCGGCAACCGGCATCGCAGTGCGCGAGATCGTCTCGCCCTCCACCACCGCACTCGCCGGAAACAAGATTAACGGCATCCAGAAGAGTCCCCTGAGCACGCCCGAAACGATCACCCCTTACAAAGACGTCACCAACTACAACAACTATTACGAATTTTCCACCGAGAAAGACGAGCCTGCCAAACTCGCCCAGAGGTTTCGCACGCGCCCGTGGAAAGTGAAAATCGATGGCCAGGTCGACAAGAAGCAGGAACTCGACGTGGACACGATCATCAAGATGGCTCCCCCCGAGGAGCGCATCTACCGTCATCGCTGCGTCGAGGGTTGGTCGATCGTGGTCCCCTGGGTCGGCTTCTCGCTCAGCGAACTGATCCAGCGGGTGAATCCAACTAGCAAAGCGAAGTTTGTCGAGTTCACTACCATTCTCGATAAGACCCAGATGCCCGGCCAGCAACGCAATGTGCTCGAATGGCCTTACGTCGAGGGCTTGCGCATGGACGAGGCCATGCATCCTCTGGCGCTGCTCTGTTTCGGTATGTACGGCGAGGACCTTCCCAATCAGGATGGGGCTCCGCTGCGCATTATCGTTCCCTGGAAGTACGGGTTCAAAAGCGCAAAAGCCATCGTGCGTATCCGCTTCACCGACAAGCAGCCGCTGAATACCTGGAATATTTCCGCCCCCATGGAGTACGGTTTCTATTCCAACGTGAACCCCAGGGTCGACCACCCGCGCTGGAGTCAGGCCAGAGAACGCAGGCTCGGTGAATTCTCAAAGCGCCCCACCCTGATGTTCAACGGCTACGATCAGGTAGCAAGCCTGTACAGCGGCATGGACCTGAAGAAGAACTTTTAATCGGCTTCCGGCATTCGGCTTCCGCCCCCCCACGTCTGAAAGGCAGGAGCTTGGTGATTGCCGTTGGATTGATGCGTTTTCTCCGGAAGCCGAGAGCCGGAAGCCGACAAGATGACCCGCTACCTCAAACCCGTGGTCTTTCTGGCGTGCCTCGCCCCGCTAGCTTGGCTGGTGTGGAGAGCGTTTCATGGCGGACTGGGCGCGAATCCCATTGAAAGGATCACGCACAGCACCGGCGACTGCACGCTGACGTTTCTGCTGATCACGCTCTCCATCACACCGCTGCGCAAACTCACGCGTCAATATTGGCTCATCAATCTGCGCCGCATGCTCGGCTTGTTCGCCTTCTTCTACGGCACGCTGCACCTGATGACCTACGTCTGGCTCGACAAATTTTTCGATGTCCATGAAATGCTGGCCGACATCGCCAAGCGCAGGTTCATCACCGCCGGAATGACGGCCTTCGCCCTGATGATTCCCTTGGCGCTAACCTCGACAAAGTGGTCGATCCGAAAATTAGGCGGCAAACGCTGGCAGGGGCTGCATCGTCTGATCTACGTCAGCGCTGCCGCTGGTGTGATCCACTACATCTGGCTGGTGAAAGCCGACTTGAAGAAGCCGCTGGAATACGCGTCCGCACTGGGAATTTTGATGCTCTACCGCGTCATCGTCGGGATCGGATCGCGCAGCCCCGCAGTCGCGAACGTAACCATCTCGGAAGGCTAACGTAGCGCCGGCGTCCCGCCGGCTGTCGAGCGCGCGCCCCGCCCAGCTCGGGGGCCATCCCCATGCCGCACTTTGTTCCATGACGAACGCAAGCCGTCGAACACAACGCGAGCGGCCAAGCCCACCTCATTCGACGCAAAAATCAAAAGGCGCGGCCACCGAAGATCGACAGGCCGCGCTTTTTGATTTCCATCCCTTACTTCTGTCTGCTGCGCAATGCACTCCTAGCGCCCGTTCTCAGGTGCAACGCGGCAAGGTGCATCGCTGCCGCATTTGATTTGGCGGTGGGAGTCTGCAACCCGAATGAGCCGAGTCCAACTTGGTTGTTGTCCACCTCGACGAATACCGTCGTGGAACTATCTACACTGAAGGACACCAGGTTGAAGGAACTCGATGCAACGGTGCCACGGCCGTTGATCGTTGCATCTGCTGTGTAGGTAGCACCAAATTTCTGATCCGGGCTAAGAGTTCCCTGATCGTTGATGTCAATCAGTCCAGCGAAAGTACCGCTGGTGTTGGTGAACTCGGCGATGTCGTCTTCCTCGAAGCCGCCGGTGCCGTTGCCGGCATTAACGCCGGTCAGGTTGAGGCCATAGCCCTGAGCTGATGGGAGAGCAGTGGGGGTCTGGGGATAAGCGACGCCGGCAGTAGAGCCCGCGTTATCAATTTCGAGCAACTGCAAGCCGCCGCTGGAAGGATAAGCCGCGAACTGGCAAGCGGGGCACAGAACTCCGTTGGCTCCGTTGTTGAAGCCGGCCAGAGTGAGCACCGAACGCCCGCCGCTCAGTGCGGGGTAGGACCCGGTGAAGTTGGTGACCGTACTCGCAACGAATGCGTCGTTGATGTCCTCGGAGCCTGCAGTGACGTTGCCATTCCCGTCGGTGACAATGATGCCTGCGGCGGTGAACGGCCCTCCAGCCACGGTGTCGAAGCCGGCCACAGTGAAGACGGTCGGTCCAGTCGGAATCGAGGATGTCTGCGTGAAGGCGTCTCCGACCATGATCGGAGCCGCATCGACTTCGATGAGTTTCAGGTGGGTGGCATCGACCGGGTAAACATCAAACTTCAAGGTTCCGACCGAGGTCATGAGCGTGGCAACCCCGGGGACCGTCGCAAGGCTTACGGAGCCGGTGAGCGGGAGGCTGACCAGACCCACAGAGCTGCCATTGTTGTTGAAATCCTGCACCCCGGAGGTCACATTGCCGCTGGCGTCTAGCGTGAACGCGCCGACCGTGGCGAGCGTCGGCTGGGCTCCGGTAGTGGAGTTGAGGCCGGAGATACCTGTGAAGTTGAACGCATAGGATCCGGCAATCTGGCTTTGCGTGACGGTGGACTGCAAATCGAGCGTGCCACTGCCGGTTCCGCTGGTATCGAAGCGAGTCACTAACCCATGCGAACTGGAGGAAAGAACAAACGCGAGACCGATGGATCCTTGTGAGGTGTTCAGCGTCGCCGTACCTCGCCCGTCAATCGTGACCCTGTAGCTGCCGCTGGAGATCGCCAGGGCGGGAAATACTCCAAGAGTCGGATCGTTCAGATCCAGCGTGCCGCCTGTAATTCCGCCGCTCCCATTCGCGACAAGGGTGCCTACCAAAGCGAAGAACACTCCGCTTGAGTTAGACCCCACGGCGGAAAACACGTACGTGCCATTGAGATCGCTGTTGCTGAAGCTCCCGCCGGGCGGCGGCGTGGCGGAGTTAAAACTGCTAGCGCCACAACCCGCTAAAATCGCAAGGCTAAAAAGGATAAGCGGCAGAACAAGACGATTGCGCGACGACATGACATCCCCCCGACGATTGGTTTGGCGCAGAATGGATCTTCTGGGCTCAGGTTAGCACGATTATGTTGCCGCTAGATTCAACCCGAACCCAGGGAATAAGTAGCGCAGGAAGAGAGGTTTTTTGAGGCTTTACATCTCTTGACAGAACGTTAGTACGCTTTGGCAGGCCTAGGGATGCACCTCTGCCTCTTGCCCAGCCAACGTCCGCAAAGACTCATCGTAGGGTGCTTTCGCAATGCCTTTTTCCGTGATGATGGCCGCGACATACTTTGCAGGGGTCACGTCAAACGCCGGATTCTCCACGTCCACACCGTCCGGAACCATCTGCTTTCCCGCGATGTGGGTGACTTCCTTGGCGTTCCGCTGCTCGATAGGAATCTTGCTGCCATCGGGACAGGCCAGATCCACAGTCGAAATCGGCGCGGCCACATAAAACGGAATCCCATGTTCCTTCGCCAGAATCGCCACCGTATAAGTTCCAATCTTGTTGGCCACGTCGCCGTTGGCGGCGATGCGGTCGGCGCCCACGACGATCGCTCCAATCTTGCCCTGACTCATCATCGCCCCCGCCATGTTATCGGAGATCACGGTGGTTGGGATGCCGTCTTTCATCAATTCCCACGCCGTCAGCCGCGAGCCCTGCAGGAATGGCCGCGTCTCATCGGCATATACGTGAATCTTCTTCCCCTGTTCTACGGCCGCGCGAATCACGCCGAGCGCAGTCCCATATCCCGCCGTGGCGAGCGCACCGGCGTTGCAATGCGTAAGTACTCCTCCGGAATTCGGCATCAGGGTTGCGCCGTGTCGCCCCATCGCCTGATTCGCCGCAATGTCCTCAGCGTGCATCTGCTGCGCTTCCTCGATCAGTTCTTGTTTGATCTGCGGAATGGGCCGGATGCGGATGCGTTCGTACTTCTCCTGCATGCGCCGGATCGCCCAGAACAGGTTCACCGCAGTCGGCCGGGTCTTGCCGATGAGGTCGCAGATCTGATCGAAGTCGCGCTTCAGGTCGCCCGTCGACTCCGCCTTGGAATTGTTCACGCCCAGCGCGATGCCCATGGCCGCGGCCACACCGATCGCCGGCGCGCCGCGCACCACCATGCTTCGGATTACCTCGGCCACCTGCTCATGCGTCTTGCAATTGACATACACTTCTTCCGTCGGCAGCTTCGTCTGATCGATGAAGCGCACACCTTTGTCAGTCCATTCCAAGGTTTGAATCATGCTGAGCTTTCTCGCTCCAGGAGCTTCGAGTTTCAAGTTTCGAGCACCTGGACTGCCTTAAGCACACACGCGAAACTAGAAACCTGAAACTCGAAACTATGTTTTATGCGCCTCGCAGCGGTTGCGTGGATTGTTGGTCACCGCCGGACGTCCGCACACTTCACAAGCCGCTGCCACGGCAAATACGCCAGGCGAGGTTTCGTCATTTTGCAGAACATGTTCTGCGCGCACTTCGTTCGCGGTGAAGATGGAAACGAATGGCACCGCGCCCGCCGCTCTCTCCACGTTGGGACGTCCCTTCGCCTCTTCGCGCTCCACCAGGCACATTACTCCCACCACTTCGAACCCGAACTCGCGCGCCGCCTCCATCGCCTGCACGCTGGATGACCCCGTCGTGCACACATCGTCCACAATCACCACCCGCGCGCCCGGCTCGCGGAAGCCTTCAATGCGCTGCCCAGTGCCGTGCTGCTTCTCAGCCTTGCGCACTAGAAAGCCGTCCAGTTCGCCGCTCACCACCGCGACCGCCACCACAATCGGATCCGCTCCCATGGTGAGCCCACCGATCGCCCGGGCTTTCCATCCGCGTTGCCGGATCTCTTCGAAAAAGACTTCTCCCGTCAGCCGCGAGCCTTTCGCGTCGAGCGTGGTCGTGCGGCAGTCGATGTAGTAGTCGCTGGTCCCGCCGGATGAGAGCTTGAACTCACCCAGCCGGAACGACTTGTGAGCGAGCGTGCTCAGCAGTTTCTGACGCGCAGAATGCATAAAAATCTACGATACCACGAGGCTTTGATCTTCCGCGGCTTGCTCCCAGGTCTCGCCGATGCACGGCACGACGGCGACGCAGGTGACGCCGGTCAGGAGGTGGCACTTGCGAACCGGGCACTCGCAACCTATATGGGGCAGGCTGTACGTGGTAACCTGAATATTCCGCCCACTTGATATTTCGAGGGTCCAACATTGCCGAGTCCGCGAAAGTCTCTCTTCTGTGCACTAAGCAGTCTTTTCCTGGTGACGATTGGGGTTTGCATGCTAGCTCCGCACGCCCTCGCCGACGGCACCCGTACCTGGGAGCAGTCGAAATTTGAAGACCTGACCAAGGGCACCGCCACCGGAGTAGCCATTCGCAGCTCCGGCGGACTCGAACTCGCTCCTTCGTTCAAGTTGCTGTACGCGACGCCCTCGACCTACATCTGGGCCGTGGCCTCGGATGACACGGGCAACGTCTTTGCCGCCACAGGGTCTCCCGCGCGCGTGTACCGCATCACACCAGACGGCCAGGCCACCATAATTTTTGAACCGCAGGAACTTCAAGTGCAAACGCTCGAGGTCGGTCCCGGCGGTGTGATCTATGCGGCCACCGCGCCCGACGGCAAGGTCTACAAGATCGAGCACAACCAGGGCAAGGAGAAAGGCGACGCACCCAAGTCTGAGAGCAAGTCCGCCAAAGAAGCGCCGAAAGACCCAGCGAAGCCTGCCCTGGATTCGTCCTGGAGTTCATCCGAGTATTTTGCGCCCGGTACCAAATATATCTGGGATCTCGTCCTCGATAAAGCGGGTAACCTCTACGTCGCCACCGGAGATCACGGCGAGATTTATAAAGTGACCCCCAAGGGCGAGCACTCGCTCTTCTTCAAGAGTGACGACACCCACATCCGCGTGCTTGCGCTCGATGCCAAGGGAAACGTGATTGCCGGTACCGACGGCAGCGGCCTCGTCTACCGCATCTCTCCCGCGGGCGAAGGATTTGTCCTCTACAGCGCGCCGAAGAAAGAGATCACCGCTCTCGCGCTCGATCGTGAAGGCAACATCTACGCAGCAGGTGTGGGCGAGAAACGGGCGAGCGCGGCAACCTCGCCGGCCGGCGCTTCACCACTCACGATGGGACCGACTCCCGGGTCGACCAGCCCTCAGACTCCCGGGATGAGTCTGACCATGACGCCGACCAACCCGCAGTCGGGGTCGTTTCCATTTCCCGGCGGCGGCGCGAGTGGCGGATCCGATGTGTACCGCATTGCTTCCGATGGCTCCCCCTCACGAATTTGGACTTCGCACGAAGACATCGTCTACGCGCTGGGATTCGATTCCCATGACAAACTGCTCGCCGGAACGGGGAATCGCGGGCACGTTTTCTGCATTCTAGCCCAGGATGAATTCTCTGACCTGCTGAAGGCGCCCGCGTCGCAAATCACAGGTTTCGCCAAAGCCCCGGGTGGCGGACTCTACGCCGCCAGCAGCAACCTCGGCAAGATATTCGTCCTTGGCCCGGGCCCTCAGAGTGAGGGCAGCTACGAGAGTGACGTGTTCGACGCCAAAGTGTTTTCGCGTTGGGGCCGGGCTGAATTTCGCGGCTCCGGTAATGTCGATCTGCTCGCGCGCAGTGGCAACGTCGACAATCCCGACCGCAACTGGAGCCCGTGGAAACAGGTAAATCTCGGCAAGGACTCTGAGATGGCAGTTCCCCCCGCGCGCTATGCCCAGTGGAAAGCCGTGCTGCACGCGGGAAATGCCAAGCCGTCGGTCGACACCGTCACTCTGAATTACCTCCCGAAAAACGTGGCCCCCGAGATCGAAGACGTCTCAGTGCAGATCGGCGTGCGCTATCAGCTCCTGCAGAAATCTTCCAACCTTAACCTGGGCACGGACCTGAGTGGTTCCTCGGGTGGACACTTCGAGTCCCCCGTGCCTAGCACCCACGATCGCGATTCGATCGGCGTGAAGTGGAATGCCCACGATGAGAACGACGATCAGCTTGCCTACTCGGTCTACTACCGGGGCGATGGCGAGTCACGATGGCTGCTGTTGAAAGATAACTTGACCGACAAAGCCTACTCGTTCGACGCCAGCCTGCTTCCCGATGGAGGCTATACAGTCAAAGTTGTGGCTTCCGATGCTCCTTCACACTCGCCGGGCGAAGCCCTGACCGCAACCAAAGAGAGCCGCCGCTTCGAAGTCGACACCACACCTCCACGCATTGAAAATCTGACGGCGTCGGTCGAGGGCACACAGATTCACGTGCGCTTCCGCGCCGAAGATGGATTCTCCACCATCAAGCGCGCCGAATATTCGGTGGACGCGGGTGACTGGAAGTATGTCGAGCCTGTGGGCCAGCTCTCCGACGCAAAGATCGAAGACTACGACTTCACGGTTGCCACCGAGGCAGGCAAGGACGCTGCGACCGAGCACGTGGTCGTCGTGAGGGTCTACGACAAGTACGAAAACATGGGCGCGGCCAAGACGCTCTTGAAAGGGAAGTGAAACGGGGGCGTTTCATTGCCACCCAATCGCTGCAGCGTTTCTTGGAATTTGGACATGTTCCAAAGGCCTCTTTCCCAGCGTCCATGGGGTCGCGGACAATTGTTATACGATGCGCTGCCCCTGTTCAGCCTGGAAGTTTGCTCTTTTCCTGTCCGCGCTTTTTGCGCTGGCCCTCTCCTTGACGGCCTGTTCCGGCGTATCCACTCCCACCGGCAAGACTGGTGGAACTGGCGGCACGGGCGGCCGCAACTTGGCGTGCAATGTTATGTCGGTCGGCCAGCCCGCGAGTCTGAACGGATTTGTTCCTTTCACCAGCAGCAGCTTGTGGAACACCGACATCTCTTCTGCGCCGGTCGACGCGAATTCCAACACCATCATTAGGGGATGGGTAGGTTCGGTAAATGTGCACCCCGACTGGGGCACCAATCCGACGTACGGCATCCCCTACGTCGTGGTCAATGGGAGTCAGTCGCTGGTCAACGTGAATCTCGGTGCCTACGGCGGCGAGAGCGATCCTGGCCCCATGCCTGTCCCCGTAACCGCTCCAGTTGAGGGTGGATCCTCCACCACGGGCGATCGCCACGTCCTCGTACTCGACAACGGCAATTGCTTTCTCTACGAACTCTATAACTCGTCGGTGAATTCCGACGGGAGCTGGAATGCGGATTCGACCGCAGTGTGGGACCTGCTCGGCAACGAGGGGCGGCCCTACACCTGGACCTCTGCCGACGCCGCCGGACTACCGATCTTCCCCGGCTTGGTGCGCTACGACGAAGTAGCCGCCGGCAAAATTCAGCACGCCTTTCGCTTCACGTTGCCAAAAACGAGCGCCGCGTTTACGCCGCCGGCATCCCATTGGGCGGCTACTTCCAGTGATCCCACGGCCCCGCCGATGGGCATGCGTCTTCGCCTGAAGTCCAGCTACGACATTTCCAGTTTCTCCACGCAGATGCAGGTCATCCTCACCGCGATGAAGACCTACGGCCTGATTCTCGCCGACAACGGCAGCGCGCTTTATGTGACCGGCGTGTCTGACAGTCGCTGGGGCCCTGACGTCGACTCTCTGAAGACCGTGCCCGCATCGGCCTTCGAGGTCGTGCAGATGAATCCGGTGTACACCAGCGCGAACTACCCCACCGGATCAGCGCCCACGATCAGTTCTTTCACCGCATCGCCCGCGCATATCGCGTCGGGAGGCAGCGTGACGCTGTCGTGGAACTCGGGCAGCTCCGACTATGTAGTCGTGACGCCGGGCTTGGGAGCCGTCCGCGGAACCAGCGCAACCGTAAGTCCCACCGTAACTACGACGTACACGCTTTACGGAACTAACCAGTACGGCCGCACCTCAACCACCGTGACTGTGAACGTCCCGTAAGAGTCCGTCCTGTAGTTCGATCAAGTCTCAGAGTGGAGGACAAGCCTAACCTCCAGCCGCGAGCGGCGAAAGAATGCAGCCCCCGGCGTAAGCCGTGGGTGGTTAGCCGCGATCTGAGCAAGCCCCGGAGGGGCGAGAGAAGTAGCACGACCGAGGATAGTCCAAGGCTCCGCAGTCTCAGAATACTCCGGGAACCAGCGCCCAGCTTTCCCGGCGATACCCGTCATACTCCGCACCGAACGCCACGTCCAGATTCTTTTCTTCCAGCCGAATCTTGCGCCAGTACGCGAATACGGTCATGGCTAGTCCAACGATGGCGAGCCAAGTACCGGCCGCCAGCGCCGCCCCTATGGACATTACGAGGAGGCCCGTATAGATGGGAGGGCGAAGCAACCTGTACGGTCCCGAACGGATCAGTTGATGCTCCACCTTGATGGAAATCTCCCCGCTCCAGTTTCGCCCGAGCGCGCGCCGTGCCCAGATCGCCAGAGACAATCCCGCGAATTCCGCGGCAAGTCCTGCCGCGATGCTCAGCCAGGTCAGAGGCAGGAATCGCCCCAACCCGCGAATCGGCACAATCTCCAACACCACGGCTATGTTCGGCAGAGCTACGTGCACTCCGCGCGACAACTTGGCTTCAGAACTCTGTGCCTCCGCCGCACCCTTCGCCGCGAATTCCCAATACATGCTGGAAAGTATCCACGCAGGGAAGCTGGCGAGAATATTGCTGCCGAAGCGCACCGCCAACGCGCCGATCGCCGCACCGCAGACGCTTGCAACAAGAAGCACTTTCTTTTGTTTCATGATTCGTGGCCGGACCTTATTCTGGCGAAATGTCTCCAAACGCACGAACAAATTCTGTTATGGGGCTTCTATTTCCGGAGCATCCTGCAGGCTGGAACTCTTGATGGACGTCAACTCCCCCGTGTGGCGTAATTCAGGGAAGAGCCACGCCCACGCCGCGATCACCACCAGGGTTCCAATCCCTCCCAACACCACCGCTGGCACGGTACCAAACCATTGCGCCGTCACGCCCGACTCAAACTGCCCAAACTCGTTCGACGTCCCGATAAAAATCATGTCCACCGCAGTGACACGTCCGCGCATTTCGTCCGGCGTCGCGAGCTGCGTAAGCGTCGCGCGGATAATCACGCTGATCATGTCGCTCGCCCCTAGAAGCAGCAACGCGATGAGCGAAACAGTCAGGATACGCGACAGGCCGAAGATGATCGTGAAGATTCCGAACCCAGCCACGGCCCAGAGCAGTGTCGGCCCCGACCGTCCCCGCAGAGGCCAGTGCGCTACCAGCACGGCCATGATCGCGGCCCCAACGCCCGGAGCCGTTCGCAGCAGCCCCAGCCCCCACGGCCCGGTGTGCAGAATTTCGCGCGCATACACCGGCAGCAACGCGACAGCGCCGCCCAGTAGCACGGCAAACAAATCCAGCGAAATCGCGCCCAGGATCAGCTTCTTGCTCCATATGTAATGGAGTCCCGCGAAGACCGTCTTCAGCGTCATAGGCTCTCGCGGACGCGCCTTCACCTCTGGTTTGATGCGGAACGACGACACCGTGGCGCCAATCGCCGTCGCCATCGCAACCATGTAAACCACCGACGGCCCATGGAACGCAGCATACACAATGCCGCCGAACGAAGGCCCCAGAATCGTCGCCGCCTGAAAGATGCTCGCGTTCCACGCCACCGCGTTCGGGAAATGTTCTTGAGGAACAAGCTGCGGCAAGATCGACCGGCTGGCAGTGCTGTTAAACGACCGCACCACGCCGATCAGCGCCAGCACCACATAGATCGACCTAATCGAAGGCACGCCGCGCTGGGTGAGCGCGAGCAGCAGCGCAAAGCACACGGCGTAACCCGCGTAGCAGGCCGAGAGCACGTGTCGCCGTTCGAACCGGTCCGAGGCGTGTCCGGAAAGTGGGAACAGCAAAATGCTCGGCAGAAATTGCGCCAGCCCCACATAGCCCAGATCGAGCGGCCGCTTGGTGATCTCGTAGACTTGCCACCCGATGGCCACGGCTTGCATCTCGACCGCCGCGACGATCAGAAACCGCGCGATCTCGAACAGCACGAACCCCGGGTGAGTGAAAGCAGCACGTCCGGCCCTCGCGTCGGCGGTTGCAGGCATGAACTTCTACTGTGCCATAGAAACCTGCAGATGTGCACGGATCAAGGATTTCGAGGAGACGTGGCGCGATCGGTTCAGGACTTATCTGACGCCAGATACACCACCAGAACGCTCAGCAGACCCAGCACTCCGAAGCCGGAAATCAAAAGGAGAAGATTCCAATCGACTTGTCCAGTTCCGACCGGCAGAAGATGAGAAGCTCGCGGCGGTACTAGTTCTGACCACCACGATGCCCAGTGCAGACCATGGCGGTATTGCGATGCCACAAAGGCCACACCCACGAATACATACACCACAAACGCGAAAATCTCCGCGATCGTGACTGGCCGGCTCACGCGCTCGGTGGCAGCGTTCCGGCGGCGCAATTGCGCCCGCCACCACAGCAGACTCGGCGATCCCGAAAGGGCCGTGCACTCCGATTCGCTGCGCGCGCTGTGGAAGGTCTGTGTCACCAGAACCAAATCGCTGCAGTTCGCGCAGCTCTCCACGTGGGCGCGCAGTTCCGGGCCGCACCCCTCGGGCCAGTGCCCATCCTTCAGGGCTTGCGTGAGTTCGTTTTCGAAGGAGCAAGTGTGAAACGTCATGCTCTCCCCCGATCTCCTTCGATCTGCTTGCGGAGCAGCCGGGCAATCTTTCGCCGCGCCCGGAACAGCAGCAGACGAATCCCCGCTGCGTTCAAGCCCGTGATCTCGGCAATCTCCCGGTGCGAGTATCCTTCAGCGTGCGCCAGCCAAAGCAGCTGCCGCTCGCGCGGGCGCATCTGAGTCATCGCGGGGTCGAGTATCACTTGCGAGTCGATATGCGACAGCCCGTCGCGTGCCGCCAGAAACCGTTCCGGAACGTCTTCGATAGACGCGGCCTGTGGCCGTCTCCAGTGATCCCGCAGCAGGTTCGTCGCGATGCGGAACAGGTAGCGTCGGTAGTTCACCTCGCCGCCCTCCGGGCGCGACGCACACAGGAAGCGCAGATAGCTTTCCTGCATGAGGTCGTCTGCGAGCGCAGCGTTCCCTGAGACCCGCGCGAGATACGCACGCAGCGCCGGGGCGGAGCGCTGGTAGAAGCCGGCGAAGGCGTCGCTGTCCATGGGCAGTTCGTCAGGTCGCGATAGCGAGCGCGCCTCGACATTCGGGATGGCATATTCCCCGGTCGTATCCTGTTTCCTCATGGCTGCATTCCAAAGCAGCCCATCGTCTGGCTGCTGCATGGATCAGGCAGCTAATTGATTTTATTGTCGCGCTCCGCTATCCGGCATCAGGCCGAGATGGCGGGCCAGCACCCATGTGATCCCTGCTGAAATGATAAACCCAACCCCTGGC
>DATDGW010000060.1:0-3012 GCA_036521895.1 Candidatus Sulfotelmatobacter sp.
AGAGTTTCGCGAAAAGGAAGCGTCCGCGGCATCGTATGTGCAGGGCACTCCCGATGGCTCGCGTCCCGGCCACGTAATGGTCAACACCGGCGACTTTGAAAAGCGCAACCTTTGGGACATTGAAACCACCGCGTATCACGAAGGCGTGCCCGGGCACCACATGCAGATCGCCATCGCGCAGGAATTGCCCAGCCTTCCACCCTTCCGGCAGCAGGAATACTACACCGCTTATACCGAGGGCTGGGCGCTGTACTCAGAACGCCTTGGGAAGGAGTTGGGATTCTTTCAAGACCCTTACAGCTATTACGGGCACCTGGGAGACGACATGTTGCGAGCCATCAGGTTGGTGGTGGATACCGGTCTGCACTACAAGCACTGGACCCGGCAGCAGGTGGTTGATTATTTCCATGAACACTCGTCCGAGGATGAACCCGATCTGCAGAGCGAAACTGACCGCTATATCGCGTGGCCGGGACAAGCTTTGGGCTACAAGATTGGCCAGCTTCAAATCCTGAAGGTCCGCCAGTACGCGAAGGAGCAATTGGGAGAAAGGTTTGATATCCGCGGCTTCCACGATCAAGTGCTGGGTGCCGGAGCCTTGCCCATGGATGTGCTTTCCGACCGCATCCATCAGTGGGTTGCGGAGCAGAAAGCGGGGGCGGCGTCTTCGGGAAGCACGAAAGGCAAGTGAGGCACACAAGACCGGTTGCCAGCGGCCGATATTGCCAGCCGTCGACCGGCGCGACCTAACCGTACAATCGGCGTAGGGGGAGTGGTCGCCCACTCTCCCCTGCCACACCACCGTACATGCGGGTCCGCATACGGCGGTTCAGTTCGGTTGAGCTAGAGTACGTCCAGCAACCGAGGAAGACCGAGCACATCGAAGTAAGCAATCGGAAGTGCAGACTGCAAAGCCGGGCTGTTGGCCAGACGCCAGGGACCATGCGGACTGCCGGCGGTCTGAGCCGCGAGGGCAGGTCGGATGTTCCGTTGGCGCAGGTTGGCAAACCGCACCTTGCTGCGCTTCCATTGCTTCCAGATCACGGATCGCAGCCTGCGCCGCATCCATTCCTCCAGCCTGCGCAGCACCGAGGGCGTCTGGCTGAAGCCGAAATAACTCTTCCATCCTCGTAAATAGGTGGCGAGTTGCTTGGTCATCTGTTCCAGACTGATACCTCGTGTTCGTCGCGTCAGTTCCCGCACTCTTTGCTTGCAGCGGAGCAGAGCCTTGGGCGCGATGCGCCGTTTCGGTTCTCTCCCACCGGTAAAGCTGAAGCCCAGAAACTTGCGCTCCTGCGGTCGTGCCACCGCGCTCTTCGCCTCATTCACCTTGAGCTTGAGTCGCCGCCGGAGGAAGCCCGTCACGCTTTGCATGACTCGCTTCCCCGCCCGTTCGCTCGCCACGTAGATATTGCAATCATCCGCGTAGCGCACGAAACGGTGCTGGCGTCGCTCCAGTTCCCGGTCGAGTTCGTCGAGCACCAGGTTCGACAGCAGCGGAGACAAGGGCCCTCCTTGCGGAGTTCCTTCCTCCACCGGACTCACCAGCCCGTTCTCCATCACGCCCGACTCCAGAATGGCTCGGATCAACTTGAGCATCCTTTTGTCGCTCACCCGCCGCGCCACCGCCGCCATCAGCTTGTCGTGGTTCACTCGATCGAAAAACTTTTCCAGATCGAGATCCACCACCCAGCGGTTGCCCTCGGCGATATACTGCTGCGCCTTGGCCACCGCCTGATGCGCCGAGCGCTGCGGGCGAAAGCCGTAACTGTGCTCGGAAAACGTCGGGTCCCATTTGCGTTGCAGAACCTGCATCACCGCCTGCTGGACAAACCGATCCAGCACCATCGGGATGCCCAACTTGCGCATCCCTCCGTCCGGCTTTTTGATCTCCACTCGTCTCACCGGTTGCGGTTGGTAGGCTCCACTTAACAGTTGCTCCCGTAGAGCTGGCCAGTGCTGCTTCAGGTAGCCGGGTAACTCCGACCCTCGCATGCCGTCGATTCCCGGACTGCCCTTATTGGCCTTCACTCGTCGTAAAGCCTGCTGGCAGTTTTCCCGCCCGCAGACCTCTTCCATCAGTGGCTCTTCTCCAGCCGGACTTTCGGTTGCGCCGTTCGCCGTGAACGATTCGGTCCCTTCCCGCGGAGCCCTTGGAGCTTCACTCCTCCCCTCCCCAGTAAAGGCCAGCGCCATCTGTAGCTGGTTTTTCTGCCGCTTGTCGTTCATCGAGTCCTGCGTCCTACTCGCCGCTCCTTGCTGTTTGGGCCTTCGACCTTTCGGCCTACTATGCCCGCTGCTGACTCCCGTCCCACGATCAAGATGGATTGCTCCATCCTCAGTCACGATGCCGTGACATGCGACGGGTCTCCCGAGGTAAGTTCGACCGCCTTCGACGCGCAACCGCCGGATTTACCACCGGTGCTCTTGGTGGAAATGGGCTTCGCTGTCAATTGCCAGCTCGCCCCACACCGTAGGCCTCATCATCCGGTTCTTGTTCATCGGCTCGCGCCTTTGATCCACGCTTCTTTCAGACCCCGCCTCGCGACGACGCCCTTGCGCTTCTCTAGCCCTTCACCTCCACCAGGCTGGGCAGGGGACTTTCACCCCCAAGCTGTCCAACATGTTCGGCACACAATGAAAAACGGCAGGGCCGACCCCCTGCCGTATTCGATGTGAAACTTGGCCCTTTACTTACTGCGGTTGACCGCTTTCTTGAGTTCGGCCCCGGCCGAAAACTTTGCTACCTTGCGGGCAGCGATCTTGATGGTGGCGCCCGTCTGCGGGTTACGCCCATTGCGGGCCTTTCTCTGCGACACAGAGAAGGTGCCAAAACCAATCAACGCTACCCGATCACCTTTTTTCAGGGCAGACGTAATGCTGTCCACGGTTGTGTCGATTGCGGTAGCCGCTTGCGCTTTACTGATGCCGCTACCAGATGCGATTCGGTCAATGAGATCGGCTTTGTTCATCGTCTCTCCTGGCAGGTCTCTTTGTCCTCAAAGGGCGCGG
>DATDGW010000061.1:0-2388 GCA_036521895.1 Candidatus Sulfotelmatobacter sp.
TCAGCCAAACCCAGCAACGGGTGTGGGGCGGAGACACCCACGTGGAGGATAAATTGTTGAGCCTGTTCGAAATCCATACCCAAGTCATCCGCAAAGGGAAAGCGCACAAGCCGAATGAGTTTGGTAGGCTGGTGCGGATTGACGAAGTGGAAAACGGCATCGTGAGCGGCTACCAAGTTCTGCAAGGTAATCCGGACGATACCACCGCCTGGGTGCCAGCCCTGAAACAACATCAAGCTTGCTTCGGGCAAGCCCCGGAGATGGCGACGGCGGACCGCGGATTCTTTTCCGCCCAGAACGAGCGCGAGGCGCAAACCCTGGGAGTGCAGAAGGTGGCGCTGCCGGGTCGCGGACGGCTATCGACCGAGCGGGCCCAGAAGCAGAAGCAGCGCTGGTTCCGACGAGCACTGCGCTGGCGGGCCGGCTGTGAAGCCACCATCGGCACCTTGAAGAACTCCTTTTCGATGTGGCGAGCTACCTATAAAGGAGATCATGGCTTTCAGCGTTACGTGGGTTGGTGTGTGATCACCAAGAATCTGTTTTCCATCGCTCGCCATCAAGCGCGTCGGAGGAGCCATGGTCAAGTCGGTTGATGCCCAACGACGTAAGCTGCTGGACGAGATTGAACATCTGGCCCAGATCGCCATCTTCGGAACCCTATCGGAAACCTACCGTACCTGCGGACGAGCGGGCTGCCATTGCCAGGGCGATGGGCCCAAGCATGGTCCGCACCTGAATGTGAGTTACCGCGGGGAGAAGGGGAAGACCACCGGCTACTATGTTCCCAAGGGAGCGGAGGAAGCCACGCGCCACGGCGTCGCCGCTTGGCAACAAATGCAGCAATGTTTGCGAGAGCTGGCGGAGTTAAATAAAGATCGGAATTTGCAGCGTGCCCGCGAGGCGGATTCGCGATGAAACTATGGTTCCGACTAACGCTCGTCTGCGGCGCATTGGTCGGTTTGTTACTCGGCCTTACTCAGGTAGTCGGCCTGAACTATCCGTTGCCGGTTGTGGGCTCGGGATCATGGTTCGATCGAGGGAGAGAACCCGTGTCCGACGCACCCACAGTTTCGCTGATCCGAAGCATGGAATTCGATCCGGCTCGCGCTACGCCTCTCGAGTTTCTTGTTTTCGACTGTGCCTTGACTGCGGGCAATATTAGTCCACCGGGTCAACCGACCTACGGGCGACCGGAACTGATGGGGCCTTGGCGAGTTGCCAGTCCAACCCGACAACTCAAAGCAACACCATCGGGCCCCTTTCTCGAAAATTACTGGTTCAACCGACCGAATTTGAAGAATCGGGGTTCTGCAACAGCCTTTAGCTAGCGCCCTCAAACGTGCGCCTCCGAGGTGCAGCGTGTCACTTCCCGTGCAAGAACGTATCAGCCAACTGGTTGCAGAAATTGAAGTAGAAAAGGACCACGACAGGCTTACGAATCTCGACATGAAGATCCCAATTGGCAGAAGTTCTTGCGCGATCACCAGCCCAAGACACTGATCTTTTGGGGACAGGATGACATCTTCTTCACACGCGAGGGCGGAGAGGCTTATCTCAAAGATCTACCGGCGGCCGAGATGCACCGGCTCGACTCCGGACATTTTGCGGTCGAGGACTGCCTGGAACCGATCGCCACGAACATCGAGCGCTTCTATGAGGAGAAGGTGATGCGGTTGCCCAGGCATCGGCCTCGCGAAAAGCCGGATAACCAACGAGTGATGGGCATCTCAGGTTCGATCAGGCTGGTCTCCGTCAATTGCGGACTGCCGCGCCAAGTCTAATGGGATGGGCGGATCGTGACGAATGCGATTTACAAAGAGCCGGTGAAAGGCCGTGTCGCCCTGCGCGCGCTCAACCTCGACGGAGATCGGCAGGCCGATCTCAGCTTCCACGGCGGCGCTTCAAAAACGGTCTATTGCTACCCAGTTGAGCATTATGAATATTGGTGTGGAAGGCGGCCGGGAGTTGCCGAGCGGCAGCTTCGGCGAGAACTTCGCAGTCGACGCCTTGGTGGAAGACTCGGCCCACATTGGCGATCGGTTTGCCGTCGGCTCCGCCGAAGCCGTGGTAACCGAACCGCGGCTTCCGTGCTACAAACTCGGGGTGAGATTCGACTCGGACGAAATGGTGAAGCGATTTCTCGCCAAGTTTCCGTGTCGATTTCCGCGAGGATCGAGAATGGCCGCAACCTACCTTTTTAAACAAGTTCTTTGTTCTAGAGCAATGACAGTTCTTGTCGGGAGTGCTAGCTTCTGCGCGCAAGAGAGTGAGATTGTTCCGCGCGATGGACGCCCTGCGGGCGGTCGTGAGTCAAAGAGGCCCACTATGTGGGGGCGAGAAGGGAAACGGGTTCGCCTGTACGAGGAATTGGACACTCTTGATGTCTTT
>DATDGW010000062.1:0-6458 GCA_036521895.1 Candidatus Sulfotelmatobacter sp.
CCACTTCGCCGATGCGGAAATAAAGCTTGTCGGGGATAAGGATTTCATCCGCTTTGTGCTTCGCCGTGCTCTTCTTGCGGGGCGACATTTTTTGGTTCACCGCGGCCAAAGCCGCGTGGTCTGCCTATTGTGACACACAGGGGCGAGAGCAGCATCGAAGAATTTCGCGGTGGAAGTTCAGGGGCAAGTCACCTGCGCCGAACCGAAGACCCTCAGCGGCTGAGGTCCATCGGGATTCGCCATCATAGAGGACTGGGTCCGCGCCAGCACGGTCGCCGTTCCCACAAACGTCGGACTGCTCTGCGCCCGGAAGTTTTGATCGACGATCACGGAAGGGGCGATGTTCCGGCGCACACGCCGCTGGCGTCTGCGAAACAGCACACGACTTCCTTGCTGGTGAGCGTCACCGGGGACGGCGGCTTGCTGAACGTGCCGGTGGCGACAAACGGAATTTGTCCATGGGGGAAGTTCTTAGCATCGGCCGTGAACGGGCTGAGAGTCACACTCTGAAGTTCCCGGCCGCTGCCGCATCCTGAAGCCACCCGCGCGGCGAGCACGGCGAGAGACCCAGCCAACGAAGAACGTGTCAGAAAGCCTCCGTCGTTCGAACTCCATGTTGAGTCGGATGAGCCCTGCGCAAAAGGAAGAAGCCTTGCACTTTATTGTAGGCTCGGCGTCAATATTGACGGCCCTGTTCTGGCATTCGGCGGCAAAAGGAAAAGCCCCTCAAGAGGTGCTTCTCTTAAGAGGCCAGTGAGAAATCGAGTGTAAGCGAGGTATCTCCTCGCTGACGGTTAGTGTTTCTTCTTTTTTGCCTTCTTCTTCGTTGCCATGAAGGTTCCTCCGTGAACGATTTTCCCTTGCAAAGGTTGTGGACTACGGGGCCCTTGTACTTGAAAGACCCACCCTACTCGTAGTGTGGGAAGGTCCTATATCACAAGATATTGCGGCAGTATTAATAAAGTGTCAACAGAATTCTGCATGGATTCAACGTTTTGCTCGCGGGATGAGCGCAGGTCTCAGGTGTGGGGTGTTAGGTCTTAGGCCTGGATCTTCACCGTCGGCTCCGAAGCAACGCCCCAACCCGAAGCCCTGAAACCTAAGACCTGAGACCGAACACCCAGGACCCATCCGGATGCAGCCTGCGCACAAATCCAGTACACTGCGCCTCATGCGGCGCGATCCGGTCGAACTGGAAATTTTCAAGAATCTCTATCACTCCATCGCCGAGGAAATGGGCGCGGCCCTGCGCCGGACGGCCTTTTCTCCGAACATCAAGGAGCGGCGCGATTACTCGTGCGCAGTCTTCGACAGTGCGGGTGAGGTGATCGCCATGGGTGACCACATGCCCGTGCATCTCGGATCGATGCCCATGTCGGTGCGGGCGGCGATCGATGCGGGTGCGATGGAGCCCGGGGACGTCGTGATGCTGAACGATCCCTTTCGCGGAGGGACGCATCTGCCCGACATCACGCTGGTCGCGCCGGTGTATGTGGAGAGTCGCCGCGACGCTCGCCAACTGCGGGGGCGGGAGCTTGCCCTGAGCTTGTCGAAGGGGCGCCCGCACCGCATTCTTCCCGACTTCTATGTCGCTTCGCGGGCTCACCATGCAGACGTGGGCGGAGCCTATCCCGGGTCGATGGGCCTTTGCCGCGAGATCTACCAGGAGGGCGTGCGCATCCCTCCCGTAAGGCTGATGCAGCAAGGCACGATGAATTCAGAGGTGCTCGCCCTGCTGCTCAACAACGTGCGCACTCCCGAGGAGCGCGAAGGCGACTTAGGAGCACAGCTCGCGGCGTGCCACACCGGAGCCGAGCGATTGCGCGAAGTGTGTTCTCGCTACGGAGTGGAGCGGGCCCGGCGCGCTGCCGCAGATCTCCTCGACTATTCCGAAGAGCTGATGCGTGCCTTCTTGCAGCGCGTACCGGCGGGAGAGTTTTGGGCTGAGGATTTTCTGGACGGCGACGGGATCAGCCCGCGGCCGATCAAGATCGCCGTTGCAATCACGGTTCATCAGGGTGAACGCATGCGCGGGCGGCGCCGCATGGTCAGTGTCGATTTCACCGGGAGCGATCCGCAGGTGGAGGGCAGCGTGAACGCCGTCGCGGCGATCACCTACTCGGCGTGCTTCTACGTCTTCCGCTGCCTGCTGGCAGAGGACGTTCCCGCCGCGGCGGGGCTGATGCGGCCGATCGAGGTCATCGCGCCCGAAGGGACGATTGTGAACGCGCGGCCTCCGGCAGCCGTGGCGGGCGGAAATGTCGAGACGTCACAGCGCATCGTCGACGCACTTCTGCGGGCCTTGGCACAGGCCATTCCAGATCGCATTCCCGCTGCGGCCTCGGGGACGATGAACAATCTGACCATCGGCGGGATCGACCCAGGAACCGGCGAACCGTTCGCCTACTACGAGACGATCGCCGGCGGGATGGGCGCACGCCCCGGCAAGCCCGGCGTTTCCGGCGTGCACACGCACATGACGAATTCCCTGAACACTCCCGCAGAGGCGCTGGAGTATGCGTATCCGCTGCGCGTGCGGCAGTATTCGCTGCGGCCAGGGAGCGGTGGCGAAGGAAAGTTCAGTGGCGGTGACGGCATCATTCGCGAAATTGAGGTCCTCACCGACTGCGAAGTAACTCTGTTGGCCGACCGGCGTTCGCGCGGACCCTGGGGACTGTCTGGAGGCGAGGACGGCGCACCAGGCCGTACGTTCATCACTCGTCACGATGGCTCGGTCGAACCGATGCCCGCGAAGTTCAGCACGCGCCTGCGCCGGGGCGAACGAATCGCGATTGAAACCCCCGGCGGTGGCGGGTGGGGTCATACTTAGAAAAGCGGAGGCGCAATCATGACAAGCGATCTCGCTGCCCACTATCTCGAGGAAGCGCGCCGCCAGATGCGGGGGCACAAACGCATGGCTGAGGGCGCGATGGCCCAACTTGGCGACGCCGAATTTTTCGGCACGCTCGATCCCGAGTCGAACTCCGTGGCCATCCTGGTCAAGCACCTGGCGGGCAACATGCGCTCGCGCTTCACCGACTTCCTCACCACCGACGGCGAAAAACCCGGCCGTTTCCGCGATCGCGAGTTTGAAGTGAGTGGCGCGACCACGCGCGCCGATGTAATGCGCTGGTGGGAAGAGGGCTGGGCCTGCGTTCTCGGGGCGATCGAAGCGCTCAAGCCCGAAGATGTGATGCGGACGGTGACCATCCGCGGTGAGTCGCACACGGTGCTGCAAGCGATCAACCGGCAGATCGCGCACTACGCCGCGCACATCGGGCAGATCGTCTTTCTGGCCAAACATCTTCGGTCGAGCGAGTGGAAAACGCTGAGCATTCCGCGCGGGAAGTCGGAAGAGTTCAAGAAGGTGGTGCCCAAGCCCTCGAGATCTTAAGGCCCGAAGTACTGGTGGTGCCCCGTAATCTTCCAATGGAAAAGAACATCTTCCATCTTCGGCCCCTCGCCAATATTGTGCACGATCATATAGCCCCGCTTCGAGCTTCTGATCGACGACGATCCCGATATGCGGCACGATCCCACCTAGATTCCACGTCACGAAATCGCCCGGCGCGAAGTCTTCGGCGCGGCTGGCAATCGACAAAGACTCTCCCTCACGCTGAAAGAACACCATTAAATTCGGCACTCGGCGATGGTCGATATTCACCTCCGGACGCGCCAGCACCCTGCGCAGCTTATTCGGATACGCTTCTATCTATCCTTCGACTCCGAATTCTCAGGCCGCGGCCAGACCGGAGCCACCAATTCCGTCCGCCACATCGGTCCACCCATATACGAGAGGCTTTCCGATTTCACGAACGCTGGAGATTCGCCGCCCAAAATCCAGACGTGCGAATCGGGCGGCTGCTTCCCCAGCCATGGCGCCACCAGCCCCGCGATGCCCCCGATCTCAACCTTGATTGCGTAATGCAGCGCCTCCCGTGCAGCTCCGGCAAGCGTAAAAGGCTCTTTCGGTTGACTGCTGATCGCGAGTTTCACCAGCCGGGGCTTCGGCGTCGCTACCACCATCGACACCTCGATCGGCGCCGCATCGGGCCCCAGATTCTTCAACAGCGTGAGGATCAAACCATTCGCGAGGTCTGGGGGCAACTTCATGCGCTCGTTGAATGTCTTCTGCTTGCCCTCGTCATCCGCCGACAGCACCGTGACCTCGCCAGTGGAGGCGTGGATCGTAACTTCCGTCGCATGCTGGAACGCCGGACCTTTCTGCACCAGGTGATAGCTGATGAGCCGAAAGCTGCCGCGTTGGGAGAAGATGGCAGTTTCCTCCTCCCGCGAACCGTCCCTGAAGCGGTAGGTCAGGCGGCTCGTGATTCGGTTGCCATGAGGAACTTGGGTGAGATCGCCTTCCGCAATCGGCTTCCCGTCCAGCGTGCTCAGCACGAGAAAGCCATGCAGCAATCCCTCTTTGTAGCGCACCGCAACGGGCGACGCCGCTGCCCAAGCGCCCGAAAGAACGCAGCCGCAGATCAGGAGAATCGCGATCGACCAGGCACGCACTGATTTCCAACCTCCTCGAAAAGGGGCACGGTCTTTGATGCCATTGTCAGGGATACGGTTTGCGCAGTTGCCGCGCCGATGAGGGACGGAGCCGGCCGCCAAGTGAACCCGCGCACGGTGCTAGAATCATACGTTTTGTGCTTTATTCAGTTTTCGAGATCATAGGTGGTAAATATGGCGACAACAATGCAGGCGGTGGTTAAGCCGGAAGCGGCGGCGGGCGCGGAGATTCGCGAGGTCAAGATTCCCGCGTTCGGGCACACCGACGTGCTGGTGAAGGTGAAAGTCGCGTCGATCTGCGGCACTGACCTCCACATTTACAACTGGGACCGCTGGGCGCAGAACCGCATTCATCCTCCGTTGATTCCCGGGCACGAGTTTTGCGGCGAGGTGGCTGCGTTCGGCGATGAGGTCACCAGCGTCAAAGAAGGCGATTTCGTTTCCGCCGAAATGCACGTGGCGTGCGGAAAGTGCCTGCAATGCCGAACCGGCGAAGCTCACATCTGCCAGAAAGTGAAGATCATCGGCGTAGACGCCGACGGTGCCTTCGCCGAGTACGTGGTTATTCCCGAGTCGAACATTTGGAAGCTCGATCCCGCCATTCCCTTGGACTACGCATCGATCCTCGATCCGCTGGGGAACGCGGTGCATACCGTGCTGGCCGGGGAGATCGCGGCCAAGAGCGTAGCCGTTACCGGCTGCGGGCCGATTGGACTGTTTTCGATTGCCGTGGCCAAGGCCGTAGGCGCGACTTCGGTGTTTGCGATTGAAGTCAATGAGCACCGCGCCCGCATCGCGCGCGAAATGAACGCCGACTACGTCCTCAATCCTGCCAAAGAAGACGTCAACGCGATCGTGATGGAAAAGACCGGCGGCCTGGGCGTAGACGTCGTACTGGAAATGGCAGGCCATCCGGACTCGATTCGGACCGCGTTCGATATCGTCCGGCGCGGCGGAAGAATTTCCCTCCTCGGGCTGACGTCGAAACCAATCTCCCTGAATTTTTCCGAAGACATTATTTTCAAGGGCATCACGGTGCAAGGCATCAACGGCCGCCGCATGTATCAGACCTGGTATCAGATGACGGCGTTGCTCAAGAGCGGCAAGCTCGATCTGCATCCCGTGATCACAGACCGTATCCCCATGAAAGATTTTTCAAAAGCGATGGAGCGCCTCAAGACCGGCGAAGCCAGCAAGATTCTGGTGTATCCCAACGGCGTGAGATGAATCGGCTTTCGGCTCCCGGCATCCGGCCCAGCCTCACAACTGGTTTTCCGGGAGCCGGCAGCCGGACCCCGCTGACGAGAGAGTGGGAAGGCGCGAGGAATACGGGATGAGTCTCGACGCATTCGTACGTTGCACTGCATCCGCAATGGACGGGCCCTGCCGCATCCCCTCCCCGAAAGGTTCATTTGGGACGAATCAGATTCGCCTTCTCTTTCGGGCGATCCGACCGAAGACGAATGGGAGGCGCACGACCGCTGGGTGCAGGAGTCGTGCGAGCACGAGGGCTATCTCGTTTCTGAACCCCTGGGCAACATCACCCGGATCCAGCACGTGCGCGAATTTCTCCACGGCTTGCGGGGCGATCCCGGACCGAAATTTCCAATTCTCCTGCAGAAAGCTGTCTACGACGGCACACACACCGCGACGGGCTGGCCGTCAAAGAATCGCCCTCGCTGTTGCGAGAAGTGGATCTGGTGCTCGGCTCCAGCGACATTCTGACCGAAGGAGAGAAAGAGTTCTTGCACAGCATGAAGCGCCTATGCGAAGCCAGCATCGCGACGGGCAATCCGATCATGTTGTGAGCAAATCCCTGCCACGGATTTGCACTGATCTACACTTACAGACCAATGTGGTCGAATATCGGATACAGTCGGTGAGTGCGGTTGGATGTCTTCATTCTTAGTTTTCCTCGGTCTTCCACAGGGAAGTCTCAA
>DATDGW010000063.1:0-2763 GCA_036521895.1 Candidatus Sulfotelmatobacter sp.
GCCGGTATCAGGCCTTCCAGCGCCCTATCATGTAGTCGCACCGGATCGCGCTCGCCCTCCGTCGCAAGTCGCAAGACAGAGCGTGCCAACTCATCGGGTTTCACTGTTGTATTCCCGATTGATTTGAGCGTCAGCCAGGCTTCGTCGAACGCCGCCTCCAACACCACGAGCGTCGGAGGATCGAAGGAGCTGTTGTGGAGATTGCGCATTGTTCCACCTCAACTCTATTACGGACGATGTGTGTGATTGGTGGAAGCTTCGACCCAAACTTGGTCAGGTTTGTGACATCACGAACATCCACAAGTTGTGCCGGGCCTTGGGGCTTCTCACGACGTACGCCCAGAGGGGGATCTCAACAAAAAAACTACGCTATGCGCTCGGTTGGAAACGGCTGAAAAGCCAACGCCATTATCGACCGAACTCGGATACTGCATTCGCAATCTGGGCTCTGAATACTTATCTATTAAACATGGTATCGCGTACACGGCCTGCCGATGATGGACGAAGCAAAACAGCCTGAACCGATAGAGAGCGAGATAAAAGAAAGTATCGCGTCTCGTATTGAACGGCGAGAAGCCGAGATTGCACTCGCGATGAAGCAGGAAGCAGAACGACACGCAGCCGTGATGAAGAACATGCACCGCCTGCGAGCCTTGCGGTTGTCTCAAACGTCTAAAGCTTCAGCATCGATCAGGGGTGCTAAAGCACCGCTCGCAATCAGGCCGAAATCATAGCCAGCGATTTCGAACGAACTTTTGCATTGTTTGGGCGGCGGTATGTTATGCCGACTTATAAGTTCCAGATCGGTCAAACTGTGTTTCTTTCTCCCTCCCTGTCCATTCCGGGAGGCGCATACATCGTCACTAAAAAATTGCCAGAGCATAACGGCGAGTATCGCGTGAAGAGCGCCAACGAGCTGCATGAGCGGGTCGTGCGAGAAAGTGATTTGAGCGACGTGCCGTAGGTCGGCTGTGCCTGCATCAGGTGGGATCAAATCCTGCGTTTGCTCGGTGCGTTGTTCGGTCTCGCAGCTACAATCGGGGATCAGAAGAAATACCCTTCAGGCTCCGTTCGTTCCTTTGCCTTCTCCAGCGCCGCTTCCCATTGCTCTCGGGTGTAGTCCTTTGCCTTGGCCTCCGCAAAGACAGTGTCAGCAACCTTGAAGTTGCCATGCGTTGCGCAAGCGTAGCCGATTGCGTCTCCGGTACGATCAAGCTCTTGCACTGCGGCGGACTTGCAGATCGGGCAAAGGAGGGGTCTGGGCAACGGTCTATTCCCCGCGCGTTGTGCTGGAGTTTAGCACATCGAATAGGTCCGCTCACCCTGACACGTTCGCAAATATGCGCTTGAGCGCCACTATGCGCGCGCTATGCTTCCCCGGTCGGACTGGCGGCTGAAGCCACCAACGACCTTCACTGCCGGTTCGACAACCCCCGATGATGCCGTTCCGCCTTGTCATCAAGATCGGCATTGTTTGAGGCGCTAAGGCAAAGCCGTTGGCTGCGTACCACCGATGGCTTTGGTGTTTGAGCAAACAGCGCAAATGCGACGAGATAAGCGGAGCTTGGCAGCCTTTCAATCCGCTCGCGAGCCATACTCAAATCGCTCGCGGGCGTTGCTTTAAGCAGGGCTGCGCGCGGCGTATACTTCCCTATAGTCGGATCGAGGGGAGGACCTCTCCGGCGTTATCGATCCGACACCCACCGATGCCTCGCGCGCGACTGGGGTTCATTGCCAAGCTGCCCGAGCAAATTGAGCGGCGCAAAGTATTACGCGCGGGCGACAGCGAATGAAGATAGCGGAGCTGCGCCCGTGATCCTCGATCAGCAAACCGTATTCGAACGGCTCTGCCACAGCTATAAAATCGACGACACGACCACCATAGCCGACGCCAAGAGCCTGTTGCCCGCTGCTATTCAAATGCGCGGCGACACGGTGAACATTCCAATGTTCGTCGCCCCCGACGTTGCGTTGTTAGTGGCCCTTATTTGCGTTGCCTACCAAAGAGGCCTGTCGGAACATACCGCTGTGAAAGAGGCGGTTGCCGACGTCTGCGGAAGCAACGAATGGCAGGCGATACAGCCGCAATTGGCTGGTCTATTCTAGCGCGCTAACACGAAATCGGCGGCGAAATTACTTGACGCGGGATGAGGCGAGAAGGATTGCGGTCAATATGCCGAAATTGCCGGAGCTGTTACTCGGATTTTGAAAGTCGCGGTCGCGCGTAGCCCGATCCAACCAGCCAGCAGCTCTGCGCCTACCTCGTTCAGCAGGTGCTGTCGGGCGAATGGCCGAAACATCCTGCTCGGTCTTGATGAGAAAACACACGCTCACAGGAAGGTACGTTTAAAAACTGCGCCATAGACTCATTGTCCGTGCAGAGAATTTCCTTATCCATGACGCAGGTCAATTGCATTGCAATTGTGATCAACGCACACATGTGAGGCATCTTCTGCTCCGGACGCGACTATTAGGGTATGGCCACTTTGCCCATTTGCCTGCCGACTTTGCCCTGCGGGAGAAATTAACTCGGGCAAATCGGTTGGGGCTTTGATCCAGATCAATCGATCGATGAAGCGCCCCGATTGCGGCGAATATCAACTTCCGGAGTAATTAGGTCGAAAAGATTAGGCGTCCTATGATGGGCTTGATGATTCCTTAAAGCGGTAGCCGACGCCGTACAATGTTTCGATCATGTCGAATTCGGTGTCGCTGGCTTTGAACCTTTTGCGCAGCCGCTTGATGTGACTGTCGATGGTGCGA
>DATDGW010000064.1:0-3718 GCA_036521895.1 Candidatus Sulfotelmatobacter sp.
GTCGTTATGAACAACGGCGATCGTTTAACCGGGCGAGTGAAACGCCTGCAAAACGGCTTGCTGTTCATCGAGATGCCGTACGCGTCCGGTAATATCGGTCTTGATTGGAATCAAGTGGACTCTGTCCAAAGCACTGGGACCTTCCAAATCGTCTTAAACAACGGGCAAAGGCTTGAAGGAACCATTGAAAAGATTTCTGGTGAAAAAGCGAAGAATGAGGATTTTCTAATTCGCGAGGCCACCGAGGAAGTTGAAATTCCCTCGACTTCCATCGCGAGAATCGACCAGAAAAAACCCACATTCTGGCGACAGCTGCAGGGCAATATAGATTTCGGTTACACCTTTAACAGCGGAAATAGTCAGTCGACGTTGAACGCGGATGCCAACGCGACTTACAAGACTACGGAGTGGCAGGCCACGACCTCTTTCGATTCGTCGTTTAGCGGTCAGTCGGGAGCCTCAAGCACTAATCGCGAAGATCTGCAAGGGACGGTCTCCAAGTTCTTGAACAGAAATTCTTTCGTCGCTGGTTTATCCGATTTTCTTCACAGCAGTCGGCAAGACTTGAATCTGCGTACGACCCTTGGCGGCGGTTATGGGCGTTATCTGAAGCGTACGACCAACAGCAACCTCGCCTGGCTGGGCGGCGTCGTTTACATTCATGAATCCTTCGACACCACTGCCGGTCAACCATCGGACCAGAGTATGGAGGGTGTGTTGGGATTGCAGTACAGCTATATTCGCTTCAACCTCGGAGAGCTCGACTCTCAGCTGCGTATCTATCCGGGACTGACGGATTCCGGTCGCGTGCGTCTAACCACAAATAACTCTCTCTCGATCAAACTAAGAAACAATTTTTACCTCCTTTTCACCTTCTGGGATAACTTCGATAGCCGTCCGCCGGCCACGGCAAGAAAGAATGAGCTTGGCACAAGTACAGGGGTCGGGTGGTCCTTTTAAGTACTCCGCCAGCCCGCTAGAGGCCTCTCGTCGTCTTCGGAGTCCCCGCGAACTGGGAGCAAGTCGAGTTCTACAACGTCCGCGGCTCAAATTTCTGATTTCGGCCACGAACTGGACGGTCTTCCACTGCAAGATTGCAGAATTTACCAGGGGGCCGCAGACACAATGCGCCGCGCTAGATTTGGAAAGCTAATCAACTTGGAAAATGCGGATGCCTTGGAGTGATAGGCGTGAGAATGTCTCTCAGCGCGTAACGTAGAAAATCAAGTCGTCTGTCCTTTAAGGCTTCCGGCTGATGACGTTTTCTTTTTCCAGCGCATCGATTACGACCTTAACCAGCCCTTTGATCGCTTTCATCGGCGAATTGCCATCAAAAGTATTGGTTGTTCCCGTCCACACAAGTTCTCCGTCTGACTTTGCCGTGGCATAAAAATTTGTCTCCACTTGTGCAAGCTTCTCCTTCTCCATGTACCCGGGGGAATAGACCAGGGGAGACACCGCGTTGTAGTACCCGTAAAAATTCCCGTAAAGAGGATACGGATTGTAAATCTCGCCGGGCACGTTGATGGTCTTCACCTGCGCTTTGGTTAATCGCGCCACGACGATTCCATCAAACTTCTGTTCCTGTATCAACTCCTTCAAATCTTTCATGGCGATGGGCGTCGCGTTGGGACGTGGCAGAAACACATAGCTCTGTGTGGCTTGAATTCCCGGCCTGGCGATCGCCGCGACCAACTCATCCTCGAATTCCGCGCGGTTCTCTGCCTTGCCGTTCAAGGCCAGCACGAGAATGTTGGTAAAGTGGGTCGCCCCCGAATAGTCCGGATTCTTCCAACTCAGCAGCAGTTTCGGGGAACTGGCCGCCAAGATCGCCGGGATGGCAAGTGTGGCCACGATTAGAAGCAATCTTCTTCTCAAAGTCATTCCTCCGACTAGCTTTATATGATTCCTAGGCCAGAACGTCCCGCCATCTACCGGCAACCGCCGAGTTTCACCTACAATTTGGAATCGTGGGGTTCAGGCCAGTCCCATTATCCGCGCAACTTCTCGGGTTAAGTCCTTTTGAATAATGGGCCAACGCGAGAGAGTCATGGAAGTTAATGTAGCCTACCTATGTTGCACGTCGACGCACACTGTCAAAACTTACAGACTCTCAACTAGGATCTTTTGGGGGCGCACCCACTGTGGCGGGAAGCCCGTCAAGGTCGTCGGCAGATGATTTATATCGTGGCGGTGAAGTCCAGAAGTGTATATGATTCCACTCTTGTCCAAATTAAGGTTTTTCCGACCCGCAATTTGGACAGCATGCGACGAGTTCCCGGGAGACAATCGCCGATAGCAGCCACCGAAAACTACGTAGAACCGGGCTCCGACCGCCATTTCTGGCATCGGACAGGCCATGAGAAGCTTGCGGCCCAATTTGGACAGCATCCAGCGGCAAAGGGGAACCTGATTCCCTCTGTTTCAGGAGAAGTCCATGAAATCAACAACTTACGTTGTCCGAAATGGGGGGAGTCACGACTAATTTGGACAGCAGTGATATGATTCGCAACATCCGCTGTGTTTAACGCGTCTCCTCCCGGGTTCAGGCGGCGCTTGCATCCTGAAGACGAACGTCCAAATGCATAAAAGCCCCAGTTCCCATTGCACTCGAAGTTCAATATCTTCTGCTTCAGGATCCTACGCCGTGCCCTTACGGTTTGTCCTGTCATCGCTCCGCCATGACATTGAGGTCGGCGTCAGTAGGTATCTGGTCATGGTGACGCATACGTGGCTGGACCTTTTCGCACAGTCGAGGTGCGCTTGAGCTCCATCCAAACTCATCTAAACTGGGGCTGGCGGAATCTGGATTCCCGAATCTACACAGCGATCCTTGCATTTCTGGTGGCCACAGTATCCTATCTGGCTGCGAAGCTGGCTGGGGCTTTGGTCATTAATATCCCTCAAACGATTTGGCCCATGTGGCCTGGGTGCGCGGTCTTGGTCGGCATTCTCCTGCTAGTGCCCCGGAAAATCTGGCCCATTCTTCTCCCTGCAGGCTTGGCCGGCTTTGTTCTCTACGACTTGCAGGCTGGTGTCTCCATCCCTTCGATCGCCTGGCTCGTTCTGGCCGATACCATTGAGATTCTCGTTGCTGCCTGGGGCGTGAGCTATTTCTTGCATGGCAAGCCCCGTTTGGACAGCTTAGGAGCCCTCGCCAAGTACTCGCTCTGTACGGTATTCCTCGCCTCGCTCATCGTTTCGTCTCTCGGAAGCCTCGGCTTGAATAGGAACTTCTGGCTCAGCTTGCGGTTTACCTTTCTTTCGGAAGCGTTGGCCTTTCTCACGGTAACCCCAGCCATTATCGGTCTCTTCGGCTTACGCCGACCGTATATCCGTACCTCGCGGGCCCATTACTTTGAAGCAGCTGTCTTGCTGTCGACACTTGTTTCCTTGTGCTACCTCGTTTTTGTGGTTCCCAGCAGGAGCGAGTCACCGGCACTTCTGTATTCTCTCGTGCCACTGCTAATCTGGTCCGCTTTGCGGTTTGGGTCCGCCGGCGTCGGCTCATCGGCGACCATTGTTGCCCTCATGTCCATTTGGGGCGCGGTCCACGGACGAGGACCCTTCACCGAAGCGGACCCCATCAATCGCGTCTTATCGCTTCAGTTGTTTTTATTCTGCACTTCTATCGCTTTTATGGTTCTGGCGGTCCTGGTCGAAGAGCGCAAGATTGCGCAGCACGAGCTCAGCGAAAGCGAAGAGCGTTTACGTTTGT
>DATDGW010000065.1:0-8474 GCA_036521895.1 Candidatus Sulfotelmatobacter sp.
CCCACCCCGCCTATCCTCTATCTACGCTTCACTGCGTCCCTCGCGGTAGCAGCGCAAGACTCGAGGCCAAGTGGATCGCTACTCCTTTCTTGTAAGGCTTCTTCCTCCTCTGCTTCATGCCGGTTTAGCCCGGCGCACTAACATCGCCATTACACTCAAAATGCCCCCGGCAGGGGTTTTGAGTGAAATCGCCTTCCATGAGAAGGCCGGTCGGAGTCAAGGGAATTTTGGATTCATAGTGAGTTCCTGGTTCTTGTTTGGCCGAGAAAGTTCTTTTCCCACCGAGTAGCCACTGTCGCCATGCTTCCATCCGCACTCTCGAGGAGCGATCTCGTCGCTCGGTGCATGTTGGGCGTTCTCAATTCAGCCGGTGCTGCCATCTGATTAGCGCCCTGTGGTTCGGCTCTCTGAGAGTCGAACCTAGGCCAGGCGATTAACGCAGTCACCGGAACTCGGCTTTGGGCTTTTTTGTCTTTCTCCTCCTGGAACGATTTTGATTTGGTTTTGCCGTCTTGTTTTTACGCGGCAGCCACAACCGTCAGGCTGCTGTTGTGCAACGGTTCGTACACTTCTCCGCTTACCCAGAGATGATGCAGCAACACCGCCAGCTTTCTTGCCGTGGCCACGATGGCTCGCTTCTTGCCACTCTTTCCTCCTCGCTCGGCCAGCTTCAGGCCCCAGCGCCGGAGATCGCAGTCGATACCGAACGGACCCAGAATGTGTTGCGCTCCCTGCACCAGCAGCGTCCGCAGATACGGATCTCCTTCTTTGCTGATATGCAGCTGCGGCTCGCTCTCTCCCGAGTTCCTGCGTCCCGGTTGTAGTCCCAGATAACCGCCCACGTCGCGACTCTTCCCGAAGCGATGCGGATCTTCCAGCGTCAGCAAAAACGTCAGCGCGATCAGCGTGCCCACTCCCTTGATCTGCTTCAGCAACTCGACTTGCGGATAACTCGCTTGCGCCAGCGCTTCGATCCGGTCGTTGTACTCCACGATCCGTTCGCTCAGTTCTTCGATCGTCGCCAGCAACGGCTCCAAAGCGCGTTGCAGCTCCGGACTCAGATTCTCAGCTTTCTCCGGATCCATGTCGCGCACGTTGCAGCCGCGCAATCGTTCGCCGTAGCTCTTGGCCAACCCGCGGGCCGTGTTCACCAGCCCCGTGCGCGCCCGCACTAGTCCGGCACGCGCCCGGATCATCATCAGATCCGCTTGCGCCTGCGCGCTGCGATGCTTCACCGGATACAGCAACGCGGGATCGATCCTGGCCAGTCGCGCCAAGGTTTGCGCATCCAGCCGATCGTCTTTCTTGCGGCTCTCCCCGATCAACCGCACCTTGCGGGCATTCGCCACGATCACTTCGTGTCCCAACCCGCTCAACAGTCGGCTGATCCAGGGTGAATGCGTCCCGATTTCCAATGCAATCCGACTGCGCGGCATGGCGCAGAACACTTCCTGCAACCCTTTCCCGGTCGTACGCACTCGCTGTTCCAGTTGGATCTGGCCGGTTTCGTCCAGTACGCAGTACCAACTATTGCGATCTCCCAGATCCAATCCGATGGTCAGTCTCTGAGAAATATTCCTGCTCTGCTTCGTCGCTGCGGTGCTAACCTTCTTCATTGCCGGTCTCCTTTTTCTCTGTGCCTCGAGCACGTGGATACCTGGGAGCGTACAGCATCCCGTCCGGAGACCGGTCTTCTCATCCCATCTGGTTTCGTAAACCATTCAGATTTCGTAAACCATTCAGAACGACCTCCCCGGTTGGCTTTCCCTGTCATGGGATTACTTAGTGCTTAGCGTGGACAACATGAACGCCAAGGTGTCCGGACGCGAGTCCTTGAACGCCGCGGCCGAACCTGGACGTGATCTCCTGAAAATTGATGTCTTCGATGGCAATAAATCCGTGCGAGCGAAGAATCGCTGCAATACCAGCCGGCTCGAAACGGCTGACCGAACGTTCACCAGTTTTCTTAAGGTGTTCGGTCCGTTCAGTTTCTAATTGCCTTAGCTCTTCTGGGAATGCCTCGGGTTCCATGTAGTCGAACACCACCTCCGAGTGCGGGATTGACGACATGTAGTCCAGAGTGCGGCCGACAGTGTCCTCTGTCAGATATGGCACAACCCCGAGCCAGGTGAAAAACGCGGGCGAGTTCTGCTGAAAGCCTGCGGCGACGAGCTTCTCTCCCAGATCGTCCCGCTCGAAATCGACTGGCACAAAAGTCAGCCATTCCGGAAGTGCGATTTGAACTTCAGCCAAGCGCTGGCGTTTCCATGCCTGTGTCGCGGGGTGATCCACCTCATAGAAACGGACCAGTCGTGCGCCATAGGGATTCCGGAGAGCGAAAGTGTCGAGTCCGGCGCCAAGGATGACGACCTGCCAAATCTCTCTTTCGACACCTCTGGACAAGGCATCTTCCGCAATCCGGCTTCGTGCGGTGGTGAACAGACGTCCGATGCTCCCCGAGGGGTGTTGGTTCGCAAATTGAAGAACGTCCTTCTCGTCTTCACGCAGAATCTTCATGGCAAATGGGTCATCGAGGATTGAACCATGATCGAGCACCTGATGAGCAGCTCGTTGTCGGGCAACCATCAGGGCTGTGCGGCTGGGTTCATTAGGCTTCACGTTCGAGGTCTCCGTTCTCATCAACAGCCTGATCGCACGAGGCTGTCGTGTGCATGACTGGCGTCAGTCCGCCAGAACTCTTACAACCACCCACGGAGCCGCCATCCGGAT
The DNA here is from genome assembly GCA_036521895.1 of Candidatus Sulfotelmatobacter sp. GTDB lineage: Bacteria > Acidobacteriota > Terriglobia > Terriglobales > Acidobacteriaceae > Sulfotelmatobacter. The sequence continues at coordinate 2,731 of DATDGW010000065.1, forward strand.
ATGCATCGTTTCAAATCGCGAAAGATCCTCATTACACTTAGAATCCCCCGAGGCTAATAGTCAAATCGTCTGATTACAGGAATTGACTTCCGGATTGCTCGTGATCCGCTAAGTGCCGTGCTCTTCACTTAGTCCACGAATGTTTAACGATTTAGCTGCAGAAAACCAATTACGATTGGAAGCTTGGAAACGCGGAATTGCCAATCCCACCGTTTCAACACGCGGCACTTCCCGCTACTCGAAACGGTAAAAATAGGCGGCACCGTCGGTTAGTACCCACTCGTGTTTGTTCACATGCAGATCGACTACGCTTCAATTCCAGTGGTGCGAGTTCGACCAGATCTTCTGGATGTCGAACTTCACTCCGCGACACAGAAAAATGATTTGTCCGTTCTCCTCGCCCATGCCAAAGCGGTTGTAGTGCTCGAATGCCTGGTAGGACGTGCAGTCGTCACGCACGTCGTCTTCGCTCCACTGAATTACTATCAAGTTTTCGTACACCTGCGGCGGTGGGCCCCAATACCAGTGATTCTGGTGTCGTGAATAAGCGGTGGGCAAACCGTACTGTGGTCCGAAGAGGTTGACTGCGCCAGCTTCGCCGTAGTTCCCGGCCCATACCCCCGTTTTCGCGCGCTCCTTCGGCGGCAGCGAATTGTAGATGGTCGCGGCTTCCCGGACCATCTCCGGCCATCCGAACTGGTCGGCGATCGGTTGCATCAAAAGTGACTCCTGGTGCACCTCGGTGTTTGCAGGTTTGAGGCCGATCTTGTTCTGATATGCCAGCATGCGCTCCGGAGGTAATAGCCAGACCGCCATGGGCAGAAACGGCGCCGTCGCGAAGACAATCACGACTACCACGGCCACGCGCGTCCACGCCGGACGGTTGGCCAGCCATCTCCCGATCGCGGCTGCTCCGGCGGCGAATGCGACGGGATAGATCGGGAAAACATAATAATTCTTAGCGTGCGCGACTTCCATCAGCACGAAGAAGACCAGGAATGTAAGACCTAGCACGCGCCAGCGCCGTTCGCGTATCAACCAGATCACTCCTGTCAGCCACACGGGGAACAAGATCGGATGCATGTCCATGATCTGTTCTTTGACAAAGGCCAGTGGCGGTAGAACGACGTTCTTGGCCTCGCGGCGCACATTCGCCAGGTCCTCGATCGTCGGAAAATGGTGGTTGATCTGCCACACAATGTTCGGGAGGAACAGGGCGAGCGCGATCGCACCGCCGATCCAGATCCAGCGCCTCGCGAATTCGCGCCGCTGCTGCGTCAGTAGCAGCGCGACGGTGACAGCGAACCCGAACGACAGCGTTGAATGCTTGTTTTCCAGCCCGATGCCGCAGAGCACTCCGAACCACAGCCAGAGCCGTGAGTCACTCGTCCGCAGAATTCTTGCGACGACAAGCAGGGCGCCCATCCAGATCAGCGGCTCGACCGCATTCATGGTCAACAGGCTGTCCGCGACCAGCACCGACGGGCTGAGCAGGATCACCAATCCCGCCAGGAATTGGCCGTAACGGTTCGCGCCGAGTTCGCGGGCCAGGAACATCGTCGTCGCAAGGAGGGCCGTTCCCGCCAGCGCGGGGATCATCCGCAACGCCTCAAGCGAGCCTCCGAGCAACAGGGCGACCTTTGCATATAGCGCAATCAGCGGTGCGGCATCAACATAACCCCAGTCCAGGTGACGAGCCATATCGAGGTAGTACAGTTCGTCGCGGAAATACCCGTAATGGCGAACGCTAGTAAATACGTGCAGTAGCAGTTTCGCCGTGCACAGTGCTACAAGTGCGGCTGTCCAGATCCGCGGCAGCGGCTCGCACGCGCTCTGTTCCACGGTGCGGGATGTGTTTGCCGCTTTGCTGGTAGACAAAGTAGACGTCGCGGTTGTCATTCGTTCCCCCTGTGTTGCAAGGCTACATTTAACCCGAGAGAAGCTTCGGAGTTAACTCTCATGGGACTATCGGGCCTAAGGGAGTGACGAAGTGCTTCGTACGTGGTCACAGCTTCTGCAGGAGTTCCGCCTGGCGTCCGAGATAGCGGCGCGTCCAGGTCAGGGTGTCGCCCGATTTAAGGACCACCTTGTACTCGCCGTGGAACCACTTCTGGAGTTCGCGGACCGCGTCCAGCCGTACCATCGCGGAGCGGTTGACGCGCACGAAGGCGTCGTGGTCGAGGCGTCCTTGCATAGCATCCATCGTGCCGCGGATGGTGTAGGTTTTGTCGGCGGCGTGGATGATCAGGTAGTTGCGCTCGCTCTCGATCCAGTCGATCTCGTCTGGCGAGACGAAGAACGCACGCTCACCTTGTTCCACTAGCAAGCGGGCCGGTCCACGGCGCGAGCGTTCGATATCCTCCAGCAACTTGCGGATCGCTTCGGCGGAGTTGTCGTGCTCGCGCGCCTGCTGTTTGGCGTCGTTCAGCACCTTCTGGAAACGAGCCTCGTCGAAGGGCTTCAGAAGGTAGCCGAAGGCATGGACGTCGAACGCCTGGATCGCGTACTGGTCGAACGCCGTGACGAACACGATCCGCGGCAACGGAGGAAATAACCGTTTCACAACCTCAAAGCCGTCGAAATCCGGCATCTGCACGTCGACCAGGAGGAGGTCGGGCCGCGTACGCCGGATTCCTTCGACCGCTTCGCGTCCATTCGCCGCTTCGCCCACGAGTTCCACATCCTCATCATCGGCCAAGAAACGCAGTAGTTTGCGGCGCGCAGGCGCTTCATCGTCCACGACGAATACGCGTAGGCGAGGACTCATGCGCTTGCCTCGGCCAGGCTGATGGGGATTCGGACCGTGACCGTAAGTCCTCCATTGGGCTCGTTGTCGAAGAAAAGTTTGTGGCGTTCGCCGTAGAGCGCAGCGAGTCTCTCCGCGGTGTTGGTGAGACCAACGCCCTTCTCCGATGGCGAGGTGTGCATACCGGGTCCGTTATCGCTGACGCGCAACAGCAGGTCTCCCTCGCTGCACGCGGCGCGAACGGTGACCTGGAGCGGTGAAGTGCCGCCCGCATGGCGAATCGAGTTCTCCACCAGCGGCTGGAGTAGCAGTTGTGGAACCAGAACCTGCGCGACAGCCGGATCCATGGTGATCTCGACGTGCAGGTCGTCTCCGAAGCGCTCCTGCATGATTCGGACATACATGCGCACCGTCTCGATCTCCTCCTCCAGCGGAACCCGCTGCGTGTTCGAACGACGCAATGTACGTCGCAACAGGTCGCTAAGTTGCGCCAGCATGGCGTCGGCGCGTTTCACGTCCTCGTACATCACCGACGAGATGGTGTTTAGCGCGTTGAAGAGAAAGTGCGGTTGAAGCTGGAGTTGCAGGTTCTGGAGTTGTGCCTGCGCGAGGCGTATCTCCATCTCGGCCGCTGCGAGCTGGCGACGACGCAGCTCGCGATAGTAATCGAACAGCGTCAAGGCAGTGATAAATATCGCGTACGCGACGATGAAGTTGGAGAACTCCATCGGGTATCGCCAGCGCATCTCGCCGTAATCGTAAGAACCCATGCCAACCAGCGGCGAGAGGACCATGCGGGAGATTGCCATAAGAGAGGTGTTACAGAACGACAAAACCGTCGCGATGGCGAGATGAATGGGGGCGACCTTGTACCAGTGTTGCTGGCCGAAACGGAACTTGCGGTTCGACCAGACGATGACGGGGATCAGAACAGCAAAAGCCAAAAACCCGGTTCCTTGCTCCAGCACGCGCTGTGCGAACATATTCGGTCGGTCGCGCGCGAGGTCATCGAGATGTAGGTACCAGAATTGAAGCGAAGCGGCGACAAGCAGAATCAGCCCCGCAACGAGGGAGGTGCGCCAAAGGTCCGGTTGTCTTGTTGCGGGGTTTTCCACTCTGTAAGCGTAACCCAGATTCGGGTGAGAGCGGGGGCTCCTGTGGGACGAGCGGGACAAATACTGGGACAAAGGCGGTCTGTGGACCCGCCACCCGCGAGTGATGCAGTCATTTTTGGCGGCGGCTCTGGACGAATTGTCGGCAATTGGGAAGTCAACTTCAGGGTTGCTCGTGATTCGACCCGAATCCCAAAGCAAACCGCGAGCTATGCCGTGCTTCAGAGCAACGCGATGAGACTGGAAAGTCGCTGGTATCCTTGCAATACCCTTCAAATCGGGAGACTGAATCGGATGGAATGCCTGCGCCTTGCTACGGCGTTGTTGTTCTCAACAATTCCCCTTGCTGCTTTGGCGGAAACTCCTGAGCCGATCCCAGTCGAAACCGCGCAAACGTATTTTTCGGAAGCTCACTCACTTTGCCAGGCCGATCACGGACGACTGTGGGGCGTCTCGCTCTGCGGGCCGATCATGTTTGTGGATCCCCAAAGTCGGAGAATTGTCGCCAGCCAGGCGGATGCAAAGGGGCTTCTGAAAGCCGAGCGCGGCGTCTTTGTTGGCCTCATGCCTATGGAGCAGAACATCGCAAATACCGCGGTCGAATGGTCCGGTGTTCACTGGACGCAGATGTTGTGGCCTCTCCCCGGTGACGTGAGACGGCGGGAGACCCTGATTGCGCATGAACTCTTCCACCGTATTCAGAACCAACTCAAACTTCCAAAGGTCGAAGGCGGAGCGAATGCACAATTGGACACGGTTGATGGGCGATACTACATGCAGCTGGAGTCGCGAGCGCTCTCAAGTGCTCTTCAGGCGAGCACCGACGAGGAACGGAGAAAGACGGCAACTGACGCAGTTCTCTTCCGCGCGGAACGCTACCGGCTATTCCCCGGCGCGGACATGCAGGAGCAAGCGCTTGAACTGAACGAGGGTCTGGCTGAATACACAGGCGTTCGTGTGGGAAATCCCATCCCCGAAGAACAAATCAAGGCAGCCCTGCACGATCTTTCCAGCCATAGAGACGACAGCACGTTTGTCCGATCCTTTGCCTACGCTACTGGCCCCGGCTATGGTTTGCTACTCGACCGGTACTTGCCGGGATGGCACGATCAGTTGAGAGCGGGCCAGGGCTTCGGCGCCCTGCTCCGGAACGCTCTCCACATAGCTCTTCCCGCAAATCTGCGGCTAGCTGCGGAAAGGAGAGCAACCCAGTACAACGGCGCGACGCTTCGCGCTACGGAGACGGAAAGGGAGACGAGACGGCAGCAGATCGTTGCCGGCTACCGCGCAAGATTCATTGATGGCCCGGTGCTCACGCTTCAATTTCGCCATATGCACGTACAGTTCGACCCGCGAAACTTACAACCGCTGGAAGATGCCGGAACCGTTTACCCGAGTCTGCGCATCTCTGACGATTGGGGCATCCTGGACGCAAAAAACGGAGCACTCATGAAGCCCGATTGGAGCGCCGTGATCGTTGTAGCCCCCTCAGCGAGTATAGGCAGTAGTCTCGCGGGTGATGGATGGACGTTGGAGCTCAAGCCCGGATGGAGGATTGTTCGCGGTATTCGCAAAGGCGATTTCATACTGGAGTCTGGCTCGTAGGTTAGCCTCAGGTTGACATATCGGAGAATCCTTCGAGCCGCCGATAACGAAGCCTATTAAATGGGTTTGAAACCGCGTGGCGACAACCGGTGAATCGTCCCACTTACGCGACCCAGTAGAGGGATTGCTAGTGGTTGGTCGGCTTAACCGGCCAATCTCTGCCCATTCTTATGGTGTGTAGAATATTGTGCCGTTCGGTGCCGATCTTGCCGTCTTTCTGCTGAGCAGACCAGGCGCCGCTTCGGCTTGAATTACAAGTGGCTTGTTCACCGCGACTGCCG
>DATDGW010000066.1:0-1808 GCA_036521895.1 Candidatus Sulfotelmatobacter sp.
GTTGGGCCTCTAGAGTCGAGGTCGACTCCTTCAAACTTCGAGTGTGATCTTATTTCAAGTTGTTGTGCGTGGAAAGGGAAGCTTTTCGGCTTACTTGATTGTTATGCAATCAAGTGGAATCGTCCGGTTATGGGCGCAAAAGTTGCAACGAAGGCGCGAATACCTAAGTGAAGCCAAACTCATGATAAACGGGGTGCATTCGATAGGTCGATGCAACACCATCTAAAAACTGACGCGGTTAAGGATGGTGTTTATGACCCAAGGAAAGCGGTCGAAGCTTTCATCTACTCAGAGAGCTGACATCTGGACTCGTTGGAAAGCTGGCCAGACGCTGCATGAGATTGGGCGCGTTTATGGCAAGCCACATCCCACCATTCGCGGTATCTTGTTGCCTCGCGGCGGCATCCCTCCCCTCGCTCGTCGACGCTCGCGGCTAGCACTCACCCTTGCTGAGCGAGAAGATATTTCGCGAGGGATTGCTTCTGGCTCCACGAATCGTGAGATCGCTCGACTCTTGGGTCGCTCCGCTTCGACGGTGAGCCGAGAAATCGTGCGTCATGGTGGGCGTCCTGCCTATCGTGCCCATGATGCGGACCGTCAAGCGTGGGTTTCGGCCTTGCGTCCGAAGAGGTGTCGGCTTGCCGCGAACCGCAGGTTGCGTGACATCGTTGCGAGTAAACTGATTCTGGACTGGTCGCCCGAGCAGATTGCTGGGTGGCTGAAGACGCACTATCCCAACAACGAGAGCATGCACGTGTCCCACGAGACCATCTATCGCAGCTTGTTCATTCAAGCGCGGGGCGTATTGAAAAGAGAGTTGATGGACCACCTGCGGTCGAAGCGACGCATGCGCCGCTCGCGCCATTTCAGCGAACATGGACATTCCCGGGGGCAGATCATCGATGCCATCTCGATCCGTGAACGACCGGCGGAAGCGGAAGACCGAGCGATTCCCGGCCATTGGGAAGGCGATCTGCTGGCCGGTGGAAAGAACAGCTACATTGCGACGTTAGTGGAGCGGCATTCGCGCTTTCTCATGTTGATCAAGGTGCCCAGCAAAGACACGGCGGTGGTAGTGGCGGCACTGAGCAAACATGTTCGTAAACTTCCGGCGACCCTGCGCCGCTCGCTGACTTGGGACCGCGGGCTGGAGATGGCGAAACACAAGGAGTTTACGGTGGCCACGGATGTGCAGGTCTACTTTTGTGATCCGCAAAGTCCCTGGCAGCGTGGTACCAACGAAAACACCAATCTTCTGCTCCGGCAATACTTCCCACGGGGAACCGATCTAGCTCCCATCTCTCAAGCGCAGCTCGACCAGGTCTCGCTGCGCTTGAATCAACGTCCAAGAAAAACTCTAGGATTCCAGACTCCGGCGAGTAAACTCCAAGCAAGTGTTGCGTCGACCATCTGAGCCGGCAGGGGTAATCGGAAACTTGGATCATCGAATTTCTGACGCCAGTCTGGCAGAATCGATTTTAGGATTGCCATCGCGGCGGATCGGTGAGGCCTTGCCGTTGTGTTATCCTCCGCGCCATTGGTAGGATGGGCGCTCAATCGCCCAGCCATTAACCTTTCGCCAGGAGGGATTTGTCATGACGCCAGGCAAAAGTTTTCGTCAAAGAACAACTTTTCGTCGAAGAATGACTGTGGGCGGCATTGCTCTTTTAGTTCTGGCCTTCATCATTTTGGAATGCACATCGCCAAACGTTCAGCCTGCATTTGCCCAGGACACGATCGTCAAGAGCTATTGCGCTTCCGATACGACCCAGGCTGTGGTCTATTTCTCTGAGATCTTCGACACAGGG
>DATDGW010000067.1:0-4914 GCA_036521895.1 Candidatus Sulfotelmatobacter sp.
CACCGCATCGAGTATGAGGTCGATCAGGACCGGACGGCGTTATGCGCCATTGATCGGCATAGGGCGGCGGTCACCCACCGACCCCTGCCAAACCACCGTGCATACGGGTCCGTACACGGCGGTTCGATCGGTTACGCTAACACTCGTCGACCAATGATGGAAGGCCAAGCGACCGAAAGTACGCATTCGAGAGCCCGACCGACAGAGCTCTGGACCGGGCGAGGTACCAAGGGCCACGACCGCTGCCAGCCGTATTACTCGCCAGCCGCTCCGAGACCCCCAGCCGGATCAGTTCCGCCCGGCGACGGCGCTGTGTTTTCCACTGCCGCCACAGAGCGGCCCGGAGTCGCAACCGGACCCAACGGGTGAGGTATTGCAGCACCACGGGCGTCTCGCAAAAGCCGAAATAGCTGCGCCAGCCCCGCATATACGGAGCCAGCTCCTCCATCGTCGCCTTCAGGCAGACGCTCTTTGCTCGTCGCGTGATCTCCCGGATTCGACGCTTAAAACGATCCAGGGCTTTCGGCGCTATGACGCGCTGGATCTCTGGACCGGCGCTAAAGCTGAACCCGAGGAGCTTCCGTTCCTGCGGTCGCGCCACCGCACTCTTCGCCTCATTGACCTTGAGCTTGAGCTTTTGCGTGATGAATCGCGTGACGCTCTCCATCACCCGTTGACCCGCCCGCTCGCTGCGGACGTAGATGTTACTATCATCCGCATAACGCACGAAGCGATGTCCCCGGCGCTCTAACTCCCAGTCCAGTTCGTCGAGCACGAGGTTGCTGAGCAGTGGCGAAAGCGGTCCCCCTTGTGGAGTACCTTCCACGCTTGGGCTGAACAACCCGTTCTCCATCACCCCGGCATTCAAGAATGCCCGGATGAGTTTCAGCAGCCGCTTATCTTCGACACGTTTGGCGATCTGACCCATCAGTTTGTCGTGATTAACTCGATCGAAAAATTTCTCCAAATCAAAATCAACCACCCAGCCGTAGCCTTCGGCGATATACTGCTGCGCCTGTGCCACCGCTTGATGAGCCGACCGTCCCGACCGAAAACCGTAGCTGTGATCGGAAAACGTCCGGTCCCACCGCCTCTGCAGAACCTGCATCACCGCCTGCTGGATGAATCGATCCAACGTGGAAGGAATGCCAAGCTTTCGCACTCCTCCCCCGTCCGGCTTCGGGATTTCCACCCGTCTCACCGGCTGCGGCTTGTAGGTCCCACTCAACAGTTGTTCCCGGATGGCTGGCCAGTGCTTTTTCAAGTAGCCGGTGATTTCATCGACGGTCATCCCATCGACGCCCGCACTACCTTTATTAGCCTTCACCCGCCGCAATGCTTCCTTCAGGTTTTCTCGCTCACATACTTCCTCCATCAGTCGATTCGTGCTGGCTGGGCTTTCGGGTCCACGTACCGCCGGGAGCGATTCGGGCTCTTCCCTTCCCGCGTCGCGGGCTTCACCCGCTGGCAAGGATGAGAAGTCCAGTTTTCCCTGGATGTTCTGCTGCGTGTCGCTCTCGAGACTCATGTCCTACTTACCTCTCCTCTCGTTCGGGCCTTCAATCACCGTTCCCGGCTCGGCCTATCCGTTGACTCCGCCTTTCGGCTTCGGAGTGCCTCACTAACCTTGCCGACGACATGATTTACTTTGCCCTCTGCTGACTTCTGCCCTGCGGTCAGGCTGTCTCTCGGCAGCCTCAGTCGCTGAAGCGACACAGAGCAGATCTCCTGGGGTAAGCTCAGCCGCCTTCCGTGCACAGTCGCCGGATCTACGCTTCGCATCCTTGATGGATATGGACTTTGCAGTAAGTCGCCCGCTCGTCCGACGTTGGCGCCTTATATCCGGTTTTTGTCCATCGACTCGCACGTTTGCTCCACGCTTCCTTCAGACCTCGTCTCGCGACGATAGCCCTTGCGTTATCACTAGCCCTTACCTCCATCAGGTTGGGCGGAGGACTTTCACCTCCAAGCTGCTGAACATGCCCAGCACACGACTAAACCGCTTCGCGGTAACCGGTAGACCGACCTTTCAAAACCATTACCCGTCACCAGTAACACGATTCGGGGTCTGTGAGGTCTTCTTTGCGGAAGCATGGAGGGACTGCTGTGCAGCAAATCCCACTTCGCAAAGGAGTTCTCCATGACTTTCCTTCGACAGCGCATGACGGAAGACATGCAGGTGCGGAATCTCGCCCTGAACACGCAAACCTCTTATCTGCAACAGGTCTCCCTGTTCGCACGTCATTTCGAAAAATCCCCGGAACAGCTGGGTCCCGAGCATATCCGCGACTACCAGGTTTACCTGACCAACGAGAAGAAACTGGCGCCCGGTTCGGTCCTCATCGCGGTTGCAGCACTGCGTTTCCTCTATAAAGTTTCTCTCCGCAGGAACTGGATTTTCGGGGATGTCATCCCAGCGCCGAAAAAACCACAGACACTGCCCGTCGTTTTGAGCCCGGAGGAGGTTCTCCAGTTTCTCGGCTGCGTTCGTGACAGAAAGCATCACGCCATTCTGACGACCTGCTATGCCGCCGGCCTGCGTATCTCCGAAGCGGTTCATCTCACCGTTCCTGATATCGACAGCGCGCGGATGGTCATCCGCGTGGATCAGGGCAAAGGTCAGAAAGACCGGTACGTGATGCTCTCCCAGAAGCTCCGGGAGATCCTCCGTGACTGGTGGCGCGTGGAGAAACCCGGGCACTGGCTTTTTCCAGGCGACATCGAGGGCCGGCATATCACCAGGGATGCCGTGGAACTGGCCTGTCAGAAAGCCCGCCTCCGCTTCCCGGTTCGCAAGCCAGTTACCCCCCACAGCCTGCGACATGCCTTCGCCGTTCACATGCTCGAAGCCGGCACCGATGTCCGCACGATTCAACTGCTGCTCGGCCACCGCAGCCTCGCTACCACGGCCCGCTACTTGCGGATCGCCACCAGCAAAGTATGTTCGGCATCGAGTCCCCTCGACCTGCTGCCTCGCCCTGTTCCCTTTGAGCCCAGGCCCGCACCGCCTCAGCATTTTTGAACGGCGGGGCTTATGGATCGCCCGAAGCTGGAAGTGGCGGACGTGTTCCGCCGCTATGGCGAAGCCTACCGCGAACAACATGGCGCGTCGATGTCCACAGGGCAGCGGCGCGTCATAGCCGCCATCGAACTGTGCCGGACAGCCGCTCTCGGCGGCCATATGGAGCGCTGCGACGAGTGCGGTCATGAGCGAAACGCATTCAACTCGTGCCGGGATCGCCATTGCCCAAAATGTCAGTCTCTTGCCCGAGCCCAATGGCTTGAGGACCGCAAGGCCGAACTTCTTGAGGTCCCTTACTTTCATGTCGTCTTCACTGTGCCGGAAGAGATTGCCGCGATCGCTCTCCAGAACAAGGAGGCTGTCTACAGCATTCTCTTCCGGACCACAGCCGAGACTCTGAAAACCATCGCGGCCGACCCCAAACACCTCGGTGCGGAAATCGGCTTCTTTGCCGTCCTGCACAGTTGGGGACAAAACCTCCAGTTTCATCCGCACCTGCATTGCGTCGTGCCCGGCGGCGGGCCGTCGCTTCGCGGTGATCGCTGGGTTTCCTGCCGACCGGACTTTTTCTTACCGGTCCGGGTTCTGTCTTCTCTATTCCGCCGGCTCTTTCTGGAGTCCCTCGAGAGAGCCTTTGATGCCGGCAAACTTCAGTTCTTAAGCACCCTGGAGCCGCTCCAGAAGCGGCCTGCGTTCACCCGGCATCTGGCAAACCTGAAAGAGCGCGATTGGGTTGTCTATGCCAAAGCTCCGTTCGCAGGACCCGAGCAAGTGCTCGATTACGTGGGCCGCTATACCCACCGCGTCGCCATCTCCAATAACCGCCTGCTCGACATCGAAAACGATCAGGTCCGGTTCAAGTGGAAAGATTATCGCGGAGGCGACCAGGTCAAAACGATGACCCTGACCGCAGGGGAATTCATCCGGCGTTTCCTGCTGCACGTGTTGCCGAACGGGTTCCAGCGCATTCGCTACTACGGGTTTCTGGGCAACCGCCATCGCGAGGAAAAGCTCGCTGTGTGCCGCCACCTGCTCGGCATGCCGCAGATCGAAAAGGACCAGACCGAAGCGGTGACGGAAACAGACTACCGCGACCGTTACGAGGACCTCACCGGCCGTTCGCTCCGCCAATGTCCCCAATGCCGGCAAGGCAACATGGTCGTTGTCCAGATCCTCCCGAGGTGGTCCGCCTCATCTCAAGCAGTCATGGATTCCTCATGATCCGCAGCGCCGATTCCGAACTCGCGGCAAACCTGTGTCGCTCATTCGGCACCACAGGAGAAGTGCGCACCATTCGCGGCCTCATCTGCTCAGGTTCGCTGATCTGGCCGTTAATCCCGCTATCGGTGGAGACAGCCACACCTCAAACAGCCCCTACGCGCACGTTCCACGCCTACATGCACCCTGGGCGCTCTCACTTCCCGAGGGGAACCGACCATTCAAAACCCATAGGCCGACCTGTCGTGGAGCGGTTCAGTCCAACCCGTCTTTAGTTCACCGCCGCGGCGTTCAAGTTTATCTCTCTCTTCAGGAATCCGTCGCCGCGCCGCCGACCTAAAAACGCTCTGCATAATGGAGAGCTCTCCATTACCTGCGGCGATCGGCATTGTCCAAAGTGTCAGTCCCTCGCCAGAGCCAAGTGGCTGGAAAAGCGCCGGACTGAACTGCTGGCGTGCAACTACTTCCATGTGGTCTTCACTCTGCCTGAACCACTCGCTGCTTTGGCGCTTCAAAACAAGCGAGAGATGTATGGTCTTTTGTTTCAGGCGACGGCTGAAACTCTTCAATCTATCGCAGCCGATCCGAAGCGCCTGGGAGTCCGCATGGGCTTCTTCTGCATCCTACACACCTGGGGACAGACCCTCACGGCTCATCCACATTTACATTGCGTC
>DATDGW010000068.1:0-11313 GCA_036521895.1 Candidatus Sulfotelmatobacter sp.
TTTACGATCCACCCTTGCCCAACTCACGCCCGTAACAGCCCAACTAACCGCGGTCGCCGCATAGGCACCATGACAAATCTTCGCAAACGGACAACATTTTGAACGTTAGTAATACAGTCTGGGCCGTCTCGCATGGAAAAATCCAAATCCAGGGAGAGCCATGTCGAGAAAACGAAAGAGCAATAAGAAGACAGGAGCGCCAGTGTTGCTTTGCCTGAACCCGAATGCTGCGGGTATAGATATCGGGGCGACGGAAATCTATATCGCGGTGCCTGGGGATCGAGATTTGCAGTCGGTGCGGTGTTTCTCGACCTTCACGGCAGACCTGCAGGCCGCGGCGGATTGGCTGAAAGCGTGCCACATCGAGACCGTAGCAATGGAGAGCACGGGAGTTTACTGGATCCCGTTGTTTCAGATCTTGGAGGCGCGGGGATTCACCGTTTTTCTGGTCAACGCCCATCCCGTAAAGAATGTGCCGGGGCGCAAGTCCGATGTTTCCGACTGCCAATGGCTGCAGTATCTGCATTCGGTGGGCTTACTGCGCGGGTCGTTCCGGCCGGAACAAGCGGTATGCACGGTACGATCGATCCTCCGTCACCGCGACAGCCTGGTGCAGATGGCGTCCAGTCATGTGCAGCACATGCAAAAGGCTCTGGATCAGATGAACCTACAACTCCACCACGTGATCAGCGATATCACCGGCGTGACCGGGATAGCGATCCTGGAGGCCATTCTGGCGGGCGAGCGCAACCCGCATACGCTGGTGGCACTGCGCGACCGGCGGATCAAGGCCAGCGCAGATACCATCATCAAGTCGCTGGTGGGAGACTATCGACGCGAGCATTTATTCACCCTCGGCCAGTCCCTGCAAGCGTTTCGTCATTACCAGGAGTGGATCGCGGCGTGCGATCGCGAAATTGCGCAGTATGTGGAGGGGTTCGAGTCAAAAGTGGATCCGCCCTCAGCTCCCAGATCCCAATCCGAAGGCGAGCCCAAACCAAAGGATAGCGAGCCGCGCTTCGACCTGCAGACTCATCTCCACCGAATCTTCGGAGTGGATCTGACCGAAATACCTGGGATCAACGTCCTCACCACCCGAACTCTTTTGGCGGAGATCGGTCCTGATTTTTCGCGCTTCGCCAGCGGTCCGGAGTTAACCTCCTGGCTTGGACTCTGCCCGGACAACCGCATCAGCGGGGGGAGAGTGTTGTCGGTCAAAACCCGTAAGGTCAAGAATCGAGCGGCCACAGCGCTCCGTATGGCTGCACAATCGCTCTATCGCAGCCAATCCTACCTGGGACACTACTTTCGCCGGATGCGCGCCAAACTGGGCGCTCCCAAAGCAATCACCGCCGCCGCGCACAAACTGGCACGCATCGTCTATCACATGGTAACCACCCGACAGGCCTATGACGAGACCATCTGTGCGCAGAACGAAGTGCAGAACCGCCAACGCCTGGCGGAAGCCAGACTCCGGAAACAGGCCCGCGAGTTGGGACTACAGGTTGTTGCGATATAAGAAGAGAAGTTCCTCAGGAGGAGACAAAATGAGAAGGAGGTCGGAGGGTACTCATGAACATGCATGGTGGTCGCAGGAGCAGCCACCAGCGCTATTGAAGGGTATGGCTGGACGGCCCGGAGCCGGATTGGCCCATTCCGATGTTGTAGCGCTTCAGCTTGCGATACAGGGTCGCGCGGCTGATCCCGAGCATGCGTCCGGCGAGGGCTTTATCGCCTTTGACCTGTTCGAAGACGCGTTGAATGGTGGCGCGCTCGATGTCTTCCAGATCGGTAGTGGACAGCGGTGCGCGCGTCGATTCCGTTAAGGCCTGGGCGGCTGCGAGATCGGGATCCAGCACGGTCGGCCTTTCGACCGATGGGCTTGCGGTAACACCTGCGGCGGTGGCGCCCGACGCGATGGCGGGCGGAAGGTCGCCGAGATCGATGATCTGTCCGTTGCCCAGCGCGACCGCGCGCTCGACGCAGTTTTCCAGTTCGCGCACGTTGCCGGGCCAGTCGTACTGCATTAAGGCCTTCATCGCGGCGCTGGTCACGTGCAACTCCGAACCAGGGGCGTAGCGTTCCAGGAACCAGTGTACGAGCATGGGCGTGTCGCTGCGGCGCTCACGCAACGCGGGCACGTACAAGGTCACGACATTGAGGCGGAAGTAAAGGTCTTTGCGGAAGGTGCCGTTCTTGTAGGCCGCTTCCAGATCACGGTTGGTTGCGGCTATCACGCGCACGTCGACCTTGATTCTCTGATTGCTGCCCACCGGGCGCACTTCCCGTTCCTGCAGCACACGGAGCAGCTTGGCCTGCAGTTCGAGGGGCAATTCGCCGACCTCGTCGAGGAAAATGGTGCCCCCATCGGCGGCCTGGAATAATCCCTGCTTCGATTTCAGCGCTCCGGTGAAGGCTCCTTTTTCGTAGCCGAATAGCTCGCTCTCAATCAGCGTGGGAACGAGCGATCCGCAATCGACAGCCACAAATGGGCGGTTGGCGAAGGCGCCGCGGAAGTGCATGGCGCGGGCGACCAACTCCTTGCCCGTCCCGCTTTCCCCGTAAATGAGAACCGGGGTCCGGGTGTCTTTCAGACGCGCCACCATGCGGAGCACGTCCTGGATCTTGACGGACGATCCGATGATGCCGTGCACTGCGGTTTCCGAATCCATGCGCTGGCGCAGAAATTCGTTCTCTTCGACCAAGCGGACTTTTTCCGCCATGCGCCGCAGGAACAGCCGCAGTTCTTCGAGGGGCGAGAAGGGCTTGGTGATGTAGTCATAGGCGCCGAGTTTCATGGCCTGGACAGCGGTTTCAATCGAGCCGTGTCCAGTCATCAACGCAATCTCGGTGCGCGGGAGAAGCTTTTTTACCTTCTCCAGAAACTCCAGCCCTGACATATGCGGCATGACCATGTCAGTCAGGACCATGTGAACGGACTGCTCTTCCAGCAATGCCAGCGCGGACTCTCCGCTTTCCGCCTCGAGGCACACGAAGCCCAAGGCCTCGCCGACCGTGACGCAGAGTTTGCGGATACTCTGCTCGTCGTCGACGATCAGCATGCGAATGCGAAGATCTTCTTTGCTGCTTTGACTGTTCACTCGGCCTTCCCAAAAGTCTTGGAGACGACATCAATAAACTGCTGCACGCGGAACGGTTTTTCCACGCAGGGAGCGCCCGTTTGGCGCAGGGTGGCAACCGTCTCCTCGTTGGCAATGTCGCCCGTAATAAAGATGATGCGCGCAGCCAGATCTGGTCGGTGCTCGGCGACCCAGGCATGGACCTGGCCACCATCGACTCCGCCGGGTGTGCGCATATCGGAGACGACGCCGAGAAAAGCGCCTTTTTCGAGCAGGCGGAGCGCGTCGACGCCGGACTCACAACACACCACGGGATATCCGCTGCGCTCGAGGGCGGCCTGAACATAGGCCATCACGGCGGGCTCGTCCTCGATGAGCAGCACGGGCAAAGGCTGGAGTCTCATTGCTGACAGGCTCATGGTTGTATTACTCCTGCGGCCACACCCAAAGAGGCGGTGTGCGCCGCCGCGGGCAGGCGGACGATGAATGTGGCGCCTGGCCGGTCAGTGTTGTTGTGGCAGAGAATCTCTCCCCCGTGCTCTTTCAAAATGCCATAGCAGATGCTCAGGCCGAGGCCGGTGCCTTTACCAACTTCTTTGGTGGTAAAGAACGGGTCGAAAATCTTGTCGGGATGGGAGATCCCGTTGCCATTGTCGCGGAATGAAACTTCGACCGCGTCCCCGGCTTTGGTGGACATGATTTCGATGCGCGCCGGACGACCAACTTCGTGCACAGCATCGTAGGCATTGTTCAGGATGTTGAGAAAGACTTGCTGCAACTGGTGCGCGTCGCCCATAACCTCGGGTAGGTCCTCGTCGAGATGCTCCACGACGTCGACGCCGTGGCTGTTGAAGTCATAGGAGCGCAGTTGGATGGTGCGGCGCAGGATGGAGTTCAATTGCACCGCGTTGCGCTGGGGCGGCATCTGGCGGGCAAAGCTGAGCAGGTTCTGCACGATCTGCTTGGTGCGCTGCGCCTCCTGCAGAATCACGCGCATATCCTTGCGTGCGGTTTCGGGCAGATCGGGGTTCTCCATCAGCAGGTCGGCGAAGCCCAGAATCGCGGTGAGCGGGTTGTTCACTTCGTGAGCGACGCCGGAAACCAACTGGCCGACCGCGGCCATTTTCTCAGCATGAACCAATTTGTCGCGGAGGACAGCAGAGTCGGTGATATCGGTGAGCACCACCACGATGCTGGTCACAATTCCCTGCTCGTCGCGCATGGGGCTGAGGTTGGCCGAGAACTTGCCGGCAGCGCCGTTGCCGCGCACGATGTCCAGTTCCATGTTGTCCACTTGCTGGCTGTTCAGGGTGCTCTGCAGCGCTTCGGACAGCGGACGGACAAACCCCGGCGCCGCCAGTTCGAGCAATGGACGCCCCAGCAGTTCGCGCTGTTCAAATCCGGCGTCGTGCCAACGGCGGTTGGCGTAGCTGATCAGGCCCGCCGTATCCGCAACCAGGATCAGGCTCTGGGTATGGCTGAGAATCTTGCCGGAGAAATCGCGCTCGCGGTGCAGTTCCGACTGGTAGGTGCGCAAGCCGGTCACGTCGAGCATCAATCCGCGAATCTGGAGCAGGCGGCCCATATTGTCGTGCAGACCGAAGGCATTGATCAGGACGTGGATCGGCGATCCGTCCTTGCGCCGCAGCGTCGCTTCCAGATTGCGCAGGTGGCCATTCTCTTTCATTACTTCCGAATGCTGGTCGCGCTGCTCGGGGGAAAAATAGAGTTCCACGGGAATGTCGATCTGCAGCAGTTCCTCGCGGCTGCTATAACCCAGCATGCGTACCATGGCGTCATTGACTTCGATGAAGCGTCCACCCGGCGTGCTGAAGAACAGGCCTTCCTGAATGTTGTCGAACAGTTCCCGATAACGGCGCTCGGCTTCGCGACGGTCCGAAATATCCTTCAACACGTGGATGGTTTGCATGCCTCCGTCGGAGTCGCCGTGCACCCGCGAGGTGGAAACCAGATAGGTGCGATCGAAGACGGGATGGGCGAACTCGTCGCAATCGTCGGCCATGGCCCGGCAGAACGGACATGAATACGACGCGGTGTCACTGGTCAGAGCCATCAGAGCCCGCATGTTTACTCCGATCAACTCCGCCGGCGGTACCCCGATCATCGCCGCCAGCGAGCGATTCACGCGCAGTACCTTGTCCGCCTGGTCGTGCACCACGATGAAGTCGCTGATGGCGTCGAAAATCTCGATCCAGTGGCGATTCGCCTGCTCGACACGGGTGAACAGCCGGGCATTCTCCAGCGTCATGGCCGCGTGGCCAGCCATGGTCTCCAGGAATACCTGATCTTCCGGGCCCAGCAGCGCAGAGTTCCTGGCGAGACAGAGGAGTCCAGTCGCTTCTCCGTTTGCGCCCGGCAAACGCACGAGCGTGCAATCGGTCCATCCCAGAGTGGCAGCGGCTTCCGGGCCCAATGCTTGTTCGGCGGAGCCAGAAACAACGGTGCCGGGATGCCGCGCCACGAAGTCGCTCAACGCCGAGCCGAGGGCACGCTCCAGGCCGTGCGCCACGCTGGATTCAGAGAGCGCGTCCGAAGTCATTGCGGCAACTTCCGCAGGGGTGTGCAGCGCCGCGACCTGCCAGCGGCCTTCCTGCAGAACAGCGAGCAAGCCGGCGCGGGAGTTCGAGAGTTCCGCCGTCCGGGACACGAACCGCCGCGCGAACTCGGGGAGGCGCAAGGCACCGTCCATTTCGCGCGCCAGTTCGATCAGCGCTTCGCCGCGGCGCCGGTGTTGCTCCGAAAGATGCAAATTGCGCGCTACTTCCACCACCATGGCGAGCTGGCTGGAAAGCGCGCGGGCGCGACGGATGTCCTCTTGCGAAATACCGGTCCCATCGAGGCGGTCGAGAACGCCGAACATACCCAGCACCCGCCCGCTCGTACTGACCAGTGGCGCGGCAAGGAATTGGCGCACGTTGTATCGGGTGACGACGTCGAGATTCACTCCTGGAATCCGGCTCGCCTCATCGCTCCAGAAGAGCTCTTTGGCGCGCAGGGCTTTGCTGGCCACACCCTCCGGAAACGGCGTGTCCACGCGCTTCGAATCTCCCTTTTCGACTGCATAGCGCACCTGGAAGTGGCCATTTTCTTCGAGTGCGATGAAGCATCGCCCAAAACCAAGAAAATCCGAGGCGCGTACGACGAATACCTGCAGGACGTGTTCGAGATTGCTACTGGAATTGAGTTCGCGGGAAATCTCGAGCAACTGCTGCAGCTCATGCGCCTGTGCCGCCGCGGTGGCGTGCAGCTCCGCATGCGCCAGAGCCACTGCGCCAAAGCCTGCAATCGCGGCCACCAGAGCCTTTTCTTCGTCGGTGAAAACGCCGTCCTGGCGGGGATAGAGAAGGATTGCGCCCTGGGTGCGAGAGCTGCGGAAGGGAGCGGCGATCAACATTCCGGGAGAAACCAGGCTGCCGAGCGAGTGGGCGTCGGCGCCGATCGAGAGTGTGATGGGCTCTCCGGCGGCCACTGCCCGCTGCGCGAGGTCCGCAGCGAAACGCAGCGTCTGCCGGTCATGCCGGGCGCGGGCTGAGATCGCCAGTTGCGGAGTCTCGGCTGAGACCGCTTTCAACTCAAACGGACCCTCGCGGCGCAGTAGAACGCAAACCAGCCGGGTTCGGAGAAGCAGGCGCAGGCGATCGGCCAGAGCTTCGATGACCGCGGAGACGTCGGGCGTTCCATGCAGGGCGTTGGCGACATCCGCCAGGATTTCGGCGCGGCGTTGCTCCTCGCGCGAGACCTCGCTCAGGCGCGACGCCTCCAGCAGACTGCCGAGTTGACCCGCCAGGATCGTGGCTTTGGCAGCCAAATCCTGGTTAAAGAAATCGTCACTGGAATCATGCAGAAACGTAATCGCGCCAATGACTTCGTTGAAAACCAACAAGGGCGCCGCCAGGAGGGCGCGCGCCCCGAATTCGGTTGCCGCCGGAAAGCTCACCGACTTCACGTGATTGGCGAAGATGGTGCGCCTCTGGCGCACTGTGTCAGCAGTTACGGTGCTCTGGTCATGGCGCAGCCGCATCCCGGCAAAGCGCTCCGCCAACTTTCCGTCCGCTTGTTCCCCGACCAGTTCGTCCGCAAAATGGCAGCGCCAGAAATAGACTCCCGACACTTGAAAAAATTCGCGCGTCGCCTGACAGAACAACCGGATCAGAGCGCCGCCGTCAGGGCGCTCACTGGCTTTGGCGGCGATACGCAGCAGAAGTTTCTGGAAGCCCTCATCGGACCCCGGGACAAATTTGTTTTCCGGGGGAATGATGGGACTGCCGCCAGAAATGCTTAGCGCCGCACCGACAATGGAGGAATAAGGTTCTTGATTCACAAGTGCTTGAATCTATTGGGAAAGTACCTGTCATCTCAATTTGAGTCAAGTGAAATGGGAAAAGGGGGTGCCTGGGTGTGAAATCCCGAGACGGCGTGAGACTCAGTCTCAGGGTGAGATACGCAAGGCGATTCCGCTGGAATGAGACGGGAGTCATGAAGAAGGTCATCCTGCGACTCTTTTCGATGCGAACTAACCGGATTTTTTTCTTTGAGATACAGCTCATTACTTTGGTTTTTTCAAGAAGGTTCGGGTGGCCCGGACGTTGCACGCCCAGGGTCGACAGCTTCTTGTAAGCAAGGAGGAATTGTGTCTCAAAGAACTGCGGCGGCTCTGCTGGCCGTCCTGACATTGGGAGTGACTCTGGGCCCGATTCATGTGGGAGCGCAGACCGCTCAGAGCGAGGAGATTGTCCGCCGGGCCAAAAGCAAAGTGCAGCCTATTTATCCGGAGCTGGCGCGGAAGATGAATATTTCGGGCACGGTGAAGATCGAGGTCGTGGTAGCGCCCAATGGCACGGTGAAAGATGCCCGGGTCGTGGGCGGACACCCCGTCCTGGCGAATGCGGCGCTGGACGCCGCCAAGAAATGGCGCTTTGAACCAGCCTCGGGAGACAGTTCGGGAGTCATCGACTTTAAGTTTGAGCCGCGGTAGTAGCTGAGCCACGGAGGAGACGGGCATGACAATCGGCAAGAAGCTGTACATGAATTTCGGCATCATTCTCAGCATGGTGTTGGTGCTGTTCCTGGTGAACTGGCGGGCGGTGCAGCGCGAGCACTCGGCGAAAGCGGCCGCCGCGGCTTCGTTGGAGCTGAAAGGCATCACCAACTCCGTGCGCTTCCAGATGATGCAGAACCGGCTCTACCTGAGCAATTACCTGCTCAGCGGCGACACGCGGGAAGTCGACCACATGAACGAGGGCCTCCGCACTCTGAACGAGAAACTGGAAGAAGGGAAGAACAAAGCCAACTCGGAGCAGGAAAAGGCCGCGCTGAGCAAGGTGCAGCAGCTGGAACAGTCGTGGGGCAAGGAATTCGCCCAGCCGCTGATTGAAAAGCGGAAAGATGTCGATTCCGGCAACGCCACTGTCGCCGAACTGCAAATCTATTACTTGCAGAAGGACGCGTCCTCGTGGGTGAAGAACTCGACCGACGCCCTCGACGTGGCGGACGGCGAAAACGACAGACTGGTGGACGATCGCCGCAACTCCGACGACACTGCGGCGAACTGGACGATTGGCGTTTCCGCGTTCAGCACAGTCATCGCACTGGCGGTGGGCGCGATCATTGCGTTCCGGACGGCGAAGTCGATTACCCAGCCCCTGACCAATCTGATGAACGTGGCGCGCGGCATCGGCAACACCGGCGATCTTGAGCACAACATTGACCTGGGCCGCGACGATGAGATCGGCGAACTGGCCCGCACCTTCCACAAGATGGTCACTTATCTCAAGGAAATGGCGGGCGTATCCGAAGCCATCGCCGGGGGCGATCTGTCTGTGGATGTGAAGCCCCGCTCTTCGCACGACACACTGGGCAACGCCTTCTCCCGAATGGTGGAAGGACTTGCAGGACTGGTGCGCAGCGTTCGCGATGCTTCCTCGCAAGTGGCCAGCGCTTCCAACCAGGTCGCCGGCGCTTCCGATGACGCCGCCAAGATCGGATTGCAGGCGTCCTCCGCCATCGATGAAGTCACCAGCACCATGCACGAGATGAGCGTCAACGTGCAGAACATGGTGAAGAGCACGCAAGTGCAGGCTTCCAGCGTGAGTGAGACGTCGGCCTCGATCGATCAAATGGTGGCCTCGATTCAGCGCGTGGCCGACACCGCCAAGGTGCTGCTCGACATCTCAAACCGTTCGCGCGAAGAAGTGCATAACGGCATCGGGACCATGGAGAAGGCTACCGACGGCCTGAACCGCATCAACACCACCATTAACTCTTCGGGCGAAATCATTGGCGCCCTGGGACAACGCGCCGACGACATTGGCAAGATCATCGAGGTCATCGACGATCTCGCTGAACAGACCAACTTGCTGGCGCTGAACGCCGCGATTGAAGCGGCCCGAGCCGGCGAACACGGTTTGGGGTTCGCGGTGGTTGCCGACGAAGTGCGCAAGCTGGCCGAGAAATCGGCGCAGTCCACCAAGGAAATCTCGGAACTGATTCAGAGCATTCAGAAGGAAGCCCGCAAGGCGGTCGAGAACATGGACCGCTCCACCACCATCGTGAACGAGGGTCTGGAACTGGGCGGAGAGCTGAACGCCGCGCTGCGCAAGATTTCCAACGTGGTCACCGAAGTCTACAAGTTCGCGCAGGAAATCGGCGCAGCGACCAACGAACAGTCCCACGGCTCGTCCCAGATTGCGCGCGCCACCACGCGCCTCAACGAAATCACCCACGAGATCAACTCGGCCGTGGAGGAGCAGGCTTCCGGAGCGCAGGCTGTGGTCAAAGCCATGGAGCGCATGCGGGAACTGGTGCAGTCCTCGACCTCGGGTTCGACCGAACTGGCAGCGTCGTCAGAGCAGATGTCGAAGATGTCGCGCGGCTTGCTCGAGTTCCTCGACCGCTTTGCCCTGGCCGAGGCGTCTCATTCGCAACTGGGCGCGGAGAGCTCCCACCGCACTGCGCGCCGTGCCGCGGCCGGAGCGCAGTTCTAAGGGCCGCAGCCCGAGGAAGCTGCAACGGGGTCTGAACCATATGAGCCGAGAACTTCATATCGTGGGCTTCAAGGTGGGCCGTGAGACCTACGGCGTGCCCATCACCTCCCTGCACGAAATCGTGCGGGTGCCTGAGATCACTGCAGTGCCCGATGCGCCCGACTATCTGGAGGGCGTGATCAACCTGCGCGGCAAGATTGTTTCCGTCATGGACTTGCGCAAGCGTTTTGGAGAGAAGCAGGCCACGTTGCGGAAGCAGAATCGCATCCTGGTGGTGGAACACGCGGGCCGGCTCGCAGGCCTGATCGTGGATTCGGCTTCCGAAGTACTGAAGATCCCATCGGATGCCGTGGAAGCTCCGCCGGCAGTCTTTCAGGAAGGCGGACTGAACTGTGTAACCGGGCTCGGCAAGGTCGCCGGACGGCTGGTGGTGCTGCTCGATATGAGCAAACTGCTGGCTCCGGGCAGCTTGCAGGTCAAAAGTGAGACAGCCGAGAAGAAGGCCGCCCCGAAGGCCGAGGCGCGAGGCGCCGGGGCACGGTAAGGGCAAAGTTTCGGAGTTTCAGGGTCGCAAGGTTTCAAGGTGTGAAAGAGCCTGGAACCTCAAGACGTTCGAGCTCTGAAACATTGAAACTTTGAAACATCGAAACCTCCGACTACAGAACGAGAGACCGAATGAGCACATCCGGAGCGGCACCGGCTCCAATATTGACGGAAGCGGAACTAAAGCTGCTGCAAGCGCTCGTTTACCAGGAGTGCGGCATGCACTTCGACGAACGCCGTACGCACTTTCTTCAGGACCGCCTATTGCGCCGATTGAAGGAATGCCGGATCGACTCCTTCTATGCCTACTACCGCATGCTGATCAGCCCCCAAGGCAAGGACGAACTGGCCAAGCTGCTCGAGAACCTCACCGTTAACGAAACCAGCTTCTTCCGCCACAAGGCGCAGCTTGATCTGTTTCAGAAGACCGTGCTGGAGGAGTTGTTCAAGCACAAGAGTTCGCGGCGGGAATACTCGATCCGCATATGGAGCGCGGGCTGTTCAACCGGGCAGGAAGCGTACACGCTGGCCATGCTGGTCACCGACGCGCTGGCCTACTACTACCTGCGGAATCCGTTGCCCGTGGATTTGCCGTTGCCCAAACCACTGGTACCGCCTCCGTGGCGGGTGGAAATTCTGGCCAGCGACATCGCCTACTCGGTGCTGCGACATGGGCAGGAAGGCAG
>DATDGW010000069.1:0-3560 GCA_036521895.1 Candidatus Sulfotelmatobacter sp.
GAGCATTTGCGTGTAGAGTTCGAAGCCGATGGCTTCGATATGTCCGCTCTGCTCGCCGCCGAGGAGATTGCCAGCGCCGCGGAGCTCCAAGTCGAGAGCGGCGATCTTGAATCCGGCGCCGAGGTCGGAGAATTCTTTCAAGGCCGCCAGTCTTCTGCGCGCGATCGGGGTGAGTTCCACTTCTTTCGGAATGAGCAGGTAGGCATACGCGCGGCGGTTGGAGCGGCCGACGCGTCCGCGGAGCTGGTAAAGCTCGGAGAGGCCGAGGCGGTCGGCGCGGTTGATCAGGATCGTGTTGCAGAGGGGGATGTCGAGGCCGTTCTCGATGATGGTGGTGGCGACGAGGATGTCGGCTTCGTGATGCATGAATCCGAGCATGACTTTTTCGAGTTCGGTCTCGCCCATCTGTCCGTGACCGACGATGATGCGGGCTTTCGGGACGAGTTCCTGCAGCTTGGCGGCGATCTCCCAGATGCTTTCGACACGATTGTGGACGAAGTAGACCTGGCCGCCGCGTTCGAGTTCCTGTTCGATGGAAGACTGGATGAGCTTGTCGTCCCAACTGGCGACGACGGTTTGGATCGCCATGCGGTCTTTGGGCGGAGTTTCGATGACGCTCATGTCGCGCAGGCCAACCAGCGACATGTGCAGCGTGCGCGGGATAGGCGTCGCCGACATGGTGAGGACGTCGACCTGCTTGCGCATCTGCTTGATGCGTTCTTTGTGGCGGACACCGAAGCGCTGTTCTTCGTCGACGATGAGCAGGCCGAGGTCGGCGAACTTCAGGTCTTTCGAAAGGATGCGGTGGGTGCCGATGAGGATGTCAATCTTGCCGGCTTCCGTTTTCTGCAGAATTTCTTTCTGCTGTTTTGGGTTGCGGAAGCGGCTGATCATTTCGATGGTGACGGGGAATGGTCCGAAACGCTGCTTGAACGTTTCGTAGTGCTGGAAGGCGAGGACCGTGGTGGGCGCGAGTACGGCGACCTGCTTGTTGTCGCCAATGGCCTTGAATGCAGCGCGCATGGCGACTTCGGTCTTGCCATAGCCAACGTCGCCGCAGAGCAGGCGGTCCATGGGCTGCGTTGATTCCATGTCGTTCATCACGTCTTTGATTGCCTGCGCCTGATCTTCGGTTTCGTTGAACTCGAAGGCGTCTTCGAACTCGCGCACAAACTCGTTGCCCGCGGGGAAGGAGTGGCCCTTGGCGATTTTTCGTTCGGCGTAGAGCTTGAGGAGTTCGTCGGCCATGTCTTTCATGGCCTTGCGGACGCGGGCTTTCGTCTTGGACCAAGCCTGCGTGCCGAGGTGACTGAGGGCGGGTTTCGCCCCTTCAGAAGACCGGTATTTCTGAATCAGGTCTAGCCGCGTGAGCGGGACGTAGAGGCGCGCGCCCTCGGCGTACTCGAGCAGCATGAACTCGGCATTGCCGTCGCCCTGATTGATTTCTTTCAGGCCTTGATACTGGCCGATGCCGTGTTCGACGTGGACGACGTAGTCTCCGACTTGCAGGTCGCGGAAGTCGGAGAGGAACGCAGAGACTTTGGACTTCTGGCGCTGCGGGCGTGAGGCGACGGCGTCGGATTCGTCGAAGAGATCGCGGGCGCCGAAGATGGCGAGGTGCGCGTCGGGGAATATCACGCCGTCGGGGACGTAGGCTTTGGCCAGCGTGGTGGTGAGCACTTCGCCGGCAAAGTAGCTGGTCTCGTCGGCGTAACTCTCGCCGCCGCGGGTGCGGCTTCCCAGACGGAACGATACGTTGTATTCGGTGAAGATGTCGGCCAGGCGCTCGACTTCGCCGGTGTTGGGGACGGAGAACAGGACCTGATTGCCTTGTCCGGTGAGCTTCTGGACTTCTTCGAGCATCGTGGGAACGGCGCCGTGGAAGCGGGGAGTGGGCTGGGTCAGAAAAGTCACCGCGTCGTCTTCACTTGTCCGGGTGATGCCCAGATGTTCGATGTCGGCTCCGGTGAGGGATGCGACTTTCTCCCACCAGTCGTCGGGAGGCAAATACAAATCCACGGGGCGGACCAGGTTGCCGACGCCGCTGCGTTCGTGGGCTTCTTCGACGCGGGTCCAGAAGCGGTCGAATTCGGAGCGGAGGAGGTCGGGTTCGTCGAGGAGCACGGCGGCGTTTGGGAGCAGATCGAAGACGGTGCGGTCGGCGCCGGCGACGGGGGCGTAAAACTCCCAGCCGGGGAAAACGGTGACTCCGCCGGAGCGCACGGCAGCTTCGACGAGTTCTTCCGAACCGGTGATGCGCTTGCCCGACAGCCGCGTGTGGATGGCGCCGAGCAGGTGATCGCTGACTGGGGTTTCGGTGAGCGGCAGCAGTAGAGCTTCGTCGATGGGATTCGAGGAGCGCTGCGAGGTGGGATCGAAGCGGCGGATCGAATCGACTTCGTCGCCGAAGAATTCGATGCGGACGGGGCGCTCAGCTTCGGGAGAATAGACGTCGAGAATGCCGCCGCGCAGGGCGTACTGTCCGGGCATTTCGACGACGTCGGCGGATTCGTAGCCGACGGTGTTCAGGTGGGCGAGAAGGTTATCGACATCGAAGGATTCGCCGCGGCGTAGAACGCGGGCGAGGTCGGTGTAGTAATCGGCGGAGCGCTGAAGGATGGCGGTGGCGGCGATCGGAGTGACCACGATCGAGGCCTTGCCAGTGGCAATCTTCCACAGTGCGGTGGCGCGCTCCTCTTGCAGCTCGGGGTGAGGGGAAAGATTCTGGAAGGGAAGCACGTCGCGGGCAGGAAGGGCCACGACTCCTTCAGGATCGCTGGCACTGGTGAGTTCACACAAGCCGCGGAGCACGGGGACGAAATCTTCGACGGCATGGTTGTCGTTGACGACGACGATGAGGGAGCGGTCGGCATGACGGCGCAAAAGCACGAACAGCAGGGCTTTTGCGGTGGGCGAGAGTCCGGAGACACGCATGCGCCCCGTGCCCTCCCGGAGGTGGGAGGCAACACGCATGAACGCGGGAAGCGTTTCTACGTCCGCGAAGAGTTCACGGACGAAGGGAAGCAGCATGCACATTCAATTTTAGCAGGAACCAGCGTGGAACTTCCGGCAGGAGGGGCCCATCACGATGGTGCTTCACGCACGGGGCTTTAGTAGCGATGTTCATTGACGATGCTAGCGCCGCTTCGCTGCAACCAATGTTGCACAGCGCAAAATAGAGGCTTCCCACGAATGCGACGGCTTATTGTTTTCTTTGAGCGGTTTGAATTTCCATTGGCGTACAGCTTCCTTCCTCAACGTCTTTGAGCACCATCGGATGCCCCAAAAATCCCGCAGTGCAGATGACGGCTCCATCTGGACCAACCAGAACATCCACTCCGAATTCCGCCCGAATGTCGAGTTGCTTGGCTGCGCTCCCAAGGTCGGCTCGTTTCGTTGCACGAGCCTTCATGGCGTCTGAAGACATTGCAAACGCCGTGTTGGGATACTTCCTCGAAACGGCTCCCGCGTAGTCGCAAGGAAGGTGCGGTCTCTCCTTTGGGCCAAAACTGACGCCCGACGAGATCAGGATCACAAACAGTAAGCGCTTTAGTCCCATT
>DATDGW010000070.1:0-5201 GCA_036521895.1 Candidatus Sulfotelmatobacter sp.
TGTGTGCTGCAGAAGTACACGGATAAGGAGGTCATGATGACCTAATCAATTCGTGGACGAGCTGTGCAATCGATGAAGGCGGGCCCTTCGAGATCGACTTTCAGGAGCAGGTCTCAAAGCACCTCCAAGCTGCTGTGGTCAAGAGCCGTGGTAGTGAGCGTTGGAGGAAAAGCGCGAGGAAAACTCGCGCAGGTGAGCATCCGAGAGACGAACGCAAGTGAACCCTTGAGGACGCGTCGTTAAGAAATCAAGTGCCGTCAAAACCAGAGGCGAGAAACTTTTCTGGGATAAACCTGCTGGAAGCCTGATGACTGAGCAGGTGGTGGCCGGCGTGGAGAGGGCGTGAAGCGGATGCAGGCGGTTGCACGGAACTGCAGGAACCAGTCGCTCCGATGTGAAGGGAGAAAGCCCAAGCGGCCAAAACCGCGAGGCGAGAGTACCGAGGCGGAGAACTGGGACGGGCCGACTCGTATGAGCGATGAAAGCCCTGTAATGGGGCTGGAGCAAAGGGGTCGGGTCAGGCGGTCGCATTTAGCGAAACAACTGGTAACAGGATGACCTCGATGCATGCGACAAACAAACCGTTCAACATCGATAAGCGCTTGGTGTACGAAGCGTACAAAGCAGTCAAATCCAATCGAGGGGCGGCTGGAGTGGACGAGCAGACGATCGAGCAGTTCGAGGCCGACTTGTCAGGAAACCTGTACAAGATTTGGAATCGGATGAGTTCAGGAACCTACTTTCCACCGCCGGTGCGCGCCGTTGCCATTCCCAAAAAGAGTGGCGGAGAAAGGATTTTGGGAGTGCCCACTGTAGCCGATCGCGTGGCGCAGACGGTCGTCAAGCTGGTAATTGAGCCGATTCTCGACCCGATCTTTCTGGCAGACTCATACGGTTACAGGCCGAAGAAATCGGCCCTAGACGCCGTCGGAGCTACGCGAGAGCGGTGCTGGAAGTATGACTGGGTTCTAGAGTTCGACATCAAGGGCCTGTTCGACAACATCGACCACGAACTTTTGCTACGGGCTGTTCGGAAACACATAACGTGTAAGTGGGCGCTGTTGTACATCGAAAGATGGCTCAAGGCACCCATGGTGCAGGAAGATGGAACCATGCTTGAGCGAAGCCGCGGTACGCCTCAAGGCGGAGTGGTTAGCCCAATCCTGGCCAATCTCTTCATGCACTACACGTTTGACCTCTGGATGGCAAGGACACATCCGGACTTCCTATGGTGTCGGTATGCGGATGATGGGTTGGTGCATTGCCGCACTGGGCATGAAGCAGAAGCCCTCAAGGTGGAGCTACAGGCCCGGTTGGCGGAGTGCCACCTGGAAATGCATCCGACGAAGACCAAGGTCGTCTACTGCAAAGACGGGAAGCGAAAAGGCAAATATCCGAACGTCAAATTTGACTTCCTCGGATACTGCTTTCGGCCTCGCTTGGTGCGAAATTGCCGAGACAACTCACTGTTTGGAGGATTCAATCCAGCAGTCAGCCCCTCGGCAATGAAGGCCATGCGCCAGGCGATCCGGGACCTGAACATACGGCGTCAAACGCAGCTGTCCCTGCAGGACATTGCCCAGAAACTCAATCCTCTCCTTCGAGGATGGATTGAGTATTATGGGCGCTATGCCCCCTCGGCGCTGTATCCCTTGCTGCGATACGTCAATCAGAGGCTTGTGGCATGGGCGATGCGTAAGTTCAAGCGCTTCAAACGCCACAAAGTCCAAGCGAGTCATTTTCTAGAACGGCTGGCGACGGAATGCGTGGATATCTTTGTACATTGGCAGATCGGGATGACTGGTGTGTTTGCCTGATGGGAGCCGAGTGAGGCGAGAGCCTCACGCTCGGTTCTGTGAGAGGCTGGCGGTGCAACTCCGCCGGCCTACTCGACCGTATGGATTTCGCCCGGGGCGCAGCCAGCATGATGCGCTGGATGCACTGTCGTATGCGCTCCTGAAGAAGAAAGTGAACTACGTTCTAGACGCCGACATTCGCGGTTTTTTGGATCCATCTACACAATGCCCCCTTATTCATGAAATAAGCCTGGTTGATCGTCCACTACTTTGATTCGCAAGCCTTTACGACGTCCACGCGTGACTAATAAAGCGTCGAGCTCGCCACGCTTTACACGTTGCAACACGGTTTGGCGCGAGACCCCCAGTTTCATCGTGGCTTCGAGCATGGGCAGATAGTCCGGCGGTGCTTGCTCCACGAAACGTGCACGCAACTCATCGGTAATACGAATCCGCCACGGTGCTCCCGGCGTGATCTGGTCTCCAGCGATGAAACCATCATTCAGCCAGCGATGAACAGTGGAAGTGTTGATGCCTAAGATCTGCGCTGCCTGACGAATCGGCACAACCTGCCCAGCGGGTGGCTCTGCTGGCGGTTCGTAGCGCGCAATGTTGCGATAGCGACGCAGACTGCCAACCTGATTCGCCGTGAAGCGTTCACCGTTTGCAGTTTTGCGTCCCTGACGATTGAGAATGCCGGCGATGACGTCGTCCGAATAGTGAACGGCCAGACGACGGAGTAGAGAAATAGTGTCTTCGTCGGTGTGAAGACCATGAGGCTGCATACGCGGAAAGGAAAGATCGCATTCCGTGAGCGTGCCGCCTCGCCAGCGCAGAGTCAGATGCCCGCGGCGTTCGGCGCGATCCACACGCACAATCACTTCTTCCAGAAGGGCTCGCAAAAGCTCCTTGCGGTCGCGATCTGTGGTGGTAGGCGCCGTCCAGACTTTTTGCAGATCGGAGCCGAGAGAGAAAATTTTCTTTTTCTCGGTCTCACTCAACATGCGCGGGCGTTGTCTTTCTCTCCGCTCGAGCTCGGCTTCGGCGGCGGCGAGGTCGCGCAAGCGTTTCTCCCACTCCGTTTCCAGTCCACGTGCCACCAGCCTATTTTCGGGTTCCACCGCACGATATTGACGCTCGGCACGTTCGGCTTCGTAACCAGCACGTTCCGCCGCAAGGCGCCACTGATGGAGTGCCGCATTGTGGTTCGCTTCCAGTTGCTGGATGGCCAGCTGCGTTGCTTCCAGGGCCGCGGGCGTTAGAGCTCTGAGAAAAGCATCAACCACCGCTAGATCGATCTGAACGCCGCCGACATTGAGACAGTACACGCCGCGTCCCGAAACGATATCCTTGCCCGCGCAATGGTATCCCGGTGCTGCGCTTCTGCCCGTGTAGTGCGTGTGGAGCCGGCGGCCACACTTCCCACAGGTAGCCAGGCCCTGAAGTAATGCGGCTCCTTCTCTCACCGCACCTCCAGCGTGGTGGGGCTCGGGATGCACGTTGGAGTCGATGCGTGTTTGGTTGGCCTGGAACGTGGCCCAATCGATATAGCCGACATGATGTTCGCGAAGAAGCACCGGCCACTCGGCCATGGGCAGAAGGCGAGTTCGCTTGCGCAGCCTGCCTTGGTCATCGACGTACTGTTCCCGATGAAACTTCCCGTAGGTGTACGCGCCAGCATACACCGGATTGGTGAGTACGGCATGGATGGCAGTGTAAGTGGGAGCCACCCAACGGATGTCGCTTTTCATATGCGTACGCGTGGGGAAGGAAAGCCCCTCGGAGCGAAACCACAGCCAAACTTTGCGAACCGATCCTAGTTCCGTGAATTTCTCAAAGACCGTACGTAGGGTGTGGACCACGGCTTCATCAGGATGAAAACGAACTTCGCCGTCCAGTTCTCCCCACACAAAACCCACGGGCAAGCCCCGGCGCAGTTCCCCGCGTGCGGCTTTATTGCGAATTCCACCCTCGAGTCGTGCGCGGAGAATGTGAAGTTCTGCTTCCGCCATGATGCCTTTTAATCCGAGCACCAGCCGATCGTTAAAAAGCGCGGGATGGTAGAGGCCATCGCTGTCCCCGACCAGAGTGTCGGTGATGCTGCAGAGATCGAACAGGCGATACCAGTCGGCATTGTTGCGCGCCACACGGGAGACTTCTAAGCCGAATACGATGCCGACATGGCCGAGCGCCACTTCCGCGATCAGGCGTGCGAAGCCGGAACGCTCGGCAAATCCGGAGCCGGACACGCCCAAGTCCTCGTCGATGACGATCACTTGTTCTTTGGTCCAACCCAACTGGCAGGCTTTCTCGACCAGAGCATATTGGCGAGCTGTGGATTCGCGGTTGTACTCGACCTGCGCCGGACTCGATTGGCGGATGTAGACGAAAGCCGCGCGCTGGATATGACTGGGTTTTACTTTCGCGTCATTCATGACTTTTTCCCTTCTCCTCGTTGCCTAGAGCGGCTTGGACGATGAGTCGGGCCAGGATCTGGATGGCGAGGTTTTTGTGTTCCTCGTTGAGGGTTTCCCAAGGGTAGGTTTCCTCGAGGAGAAGATCGAAGAGGCTTCGACTTTTTTCTTGCACAGGCGCTCTCCTTGGTTGTCTCTGAGATTCCGTCCTCGCAGGTGACTGGAGCGAGGCGGCCGAGGAGAGCATCGACGAGAGCTCGTGCGTGCAGCAAGTGTTCCACAGAGCCGAGTGTTGTCGCGGCTGGCGTACCGATGGATCGTGCGGGCGAGGCCAGGTCGGTCCAATCGGCAGGAATCAAGGACTTACTGCCATCGGGCAAGATCAGGACGAGAAGCAGACGACCTTTCCTATGCATCGCCCCGAAAACGTTGAGCGATCGGCCTTCGAAGGGATGACGAACGCGGACAACGGTGACCTTCTCGGGGAGGTGCTGATGATGAGTAGTGTGTCGTAGGTTCCTTCGACAACCTCGATCACCGTTGGCTGATCAAGTTCGTGGAGCATCGCGTCGCCGACCCCCGCATTCTGCGATTGATCCAGAAATGGCTCAAGGCTGGGGTGATGGAGGAAGGCAAGCGGTCGGAAGTGCAGACAGGGAGTCCGCAAGGTTCGGTGATTTCGCCGCTCCTCGCGAATATATACCTGCACTACAGTTTCGATCTCTGGGTGAACGTCTGGCGCAGGAAGTATGCGCAAGGCGAGGTGGTGGTCATCAGATATGCCGATGACACCATCGCGGGATTCCAATATCAGACGGACGCAGATCACTTCCTGGAAAACTTACGGGAGCGGCTGGGGAAGTTTGGGCTGGAACTCCATCCCGACAAGACGCGCCGGATTGAGTTCGGTCGGTTTGCCGAACAAAACCGGGAACGAAGAGGGGAAGGCAGACCGGAAACGTTCGACTTTCTGGGCTTCAAGCACATCAGC
>DATDGW010000071.1:0-4410 GCA_036521895.1 Candidatus Sulfotelmatobacter sp.
CTGCTTTGGCATGTCTGCGGCGGCACGCGTGGAACTCGTGCCCTTCCCGTTTCCACCCTGCAGGTTCGGCACCAGTGACTGAATACAATTCTTAGAAGGCCGTCCGCAAAAACGACGCCAGATGCCACCCGTCCATATATTTATAAGGCGTCTCGCCCGTGGTGTAATGCCCGCAAGGCAGCACGGCGACCTTGTGATCAAGCCCGTGCCGCTCAAACTCCTCCACAACCTGATGCGACAGCTCCGGCAGAAATGTCAAATCGTACTTCGCGTATACGATGAGCGACTTCCGCGGCCACCGCGAAAACTGCCTGAAATATGACATGGGACTCACCGCAAGCCACGCCTGCCGCAACCGATCGAGATCGATCGACTGCTCAATCCCCTGCCGGATGTGCCGCGTCGACTGCCCATGCCATACAACGTCAGCCACATAAGTTGACGCATGATTGAACGCCGCCACGCGAATTCGCGGATCGTGCGCGGTCGCAATGAACGCGTAGCAGGATCCCAAGCTTGTGCCGACAATCCCGAGTTCGCTGTAGCCCTGCTGTTCGAGCCAGTCGAGACAACTCCGAATGTCGACCACTCCCTGGCGCACCGCATCTAGGGTGCGGCCAAGGTTAGCGGATACGGCGTAATCCGCCCGGCTGATCTCGGCCGGCATGCGGATATCGTGATACGGCATGGTTAGCCGCAACACCGCAATTCCCAGCATGTTGAGCATTTTGCACAGCGCGACATAAGAGATTGCATCGGCGTTCCAATGCGGCAAAAGAATCACGGCTCGTCGCCCCTTCGCCGGGAACCACCGCGCATTCACCAGATTGTTTTCGGGATAAGGCGTCTTCACGGGCGAAGTAAATCGCAGGAACTCTCCGAATGTCCCCTTTACCTTGGCCTCAAGCTTTGGGTCGGGCACTTCGCGTGTGGAGAAAACTTGAATCTCGCGCGTCTCCATGCGGAAGTCGCTGGGCTTGGCGTACCAATAAAACTCATCGCTCGCCGCGACGATACGCCGGTTGTAATCCAGGATGAACTTCTCCGGATCATCCTGCGCCACGCTCGGCAGTTGCCCCGGGCGAAAACCGTTACGGCAGGGCCAATCCCGCGTGAACTCCACGCCCCAATCCAGCGGGCGGATCACGCGGTTATTGTCCACCGATGTGAGCCGGTGTTCCCAGTCGTACATCCACTGTGCGTAGCGCGAGGGCATCTTGAATCTCTTAGTGTAACAAGCATAGGAAGCTCGTTCCGAGACCATGCAGTCAATGGTCGCTGTCGGCGGTTGGCGCTTGGAATTTAGAGGTTGAACGGAGGCCCATACCCCGCCTGCGGAAGGGGTGTTCTTGGTGCTCTCGGAGCTAGCGGCCGTACCGTCGCGGCACGCGCTTGGAAATATTGCAGAGAATTTCGTACGGAGTGCTGTTGGCCAATTCGGCGTGCTCCAGCGCATCCACACTCAGGCCGTCGCCGACACCCAACAAGATGACTTCATCCCCCACGGCCACGCCCGGAATCCCGGTGACATCCGCTAGCGTCAGGTCCATCGAGATCCGCCCCACGATCGGCGCATAATGCTCGCGCACAATCACGCGCCCGCGGTTGGAAAGCTGGCGGTTGTATCCATCGGCATAGCCCACCGGCAGCACCGCAACGTGCGCGGGAGCCTTGGTCACGTAGGTCGCGCCGTAACCCAGCGCCTGGTTCGGACCGAAATCCCGCAATGATAGAATGCGCGTCTTCCAAGTGAGAATCGGCTTGACCGGCAGACGCAACGTTCCGCCGCTCACTTCGCGCCCCGCTCGTTGAAAGGGAAGATAGTAGCCGTAGAGCGCAACTCCCGGCCGCACCATGCTGTTCCACGTCTCGCGGCGCGAAATAACGGCTGCAGTATTAGCCATGTGCACGGACGTCGGCTCCATCCCCGCCTCGCGCACCATGCGGCGGGCCGAGTCGAAGCTCCGTTCCTGCTCGGCCACCGAAGGCGCGTCCATGATTTCGGAAGACGCGAGATGAGTGGAGAGTCCTTCCAACACGAGATGCGTGGCCGCTTTCAACGCGGTCAGCACGCCGGGTAGCTGATCGACGCCAACACCCAGGCGACCCATGCCCGTATCGACCTTCAAGTGCACCGGATGCCGCGCCACTCCCAGAGCAGCCGCTGCGCCTTCCAGCGTCGCGATATGCCAAGGCTCCCAGACCGTGGGAGTGAGGTGCAGGCGAATGATCTCGCTCTCCTCGCCGCGCCAGAAGCCAGTCATCAAAAGAATGTTCGCGCGAATGCCCGCCTCACGCAGCGGAATCGCTTCGTCGAGCGAGGTAACGCCAAGCCACTTGGCGCCTTCGGCTTCGAGCGCGCGCGAGCACTCGACCGCGCCGTGCCCGTAGGCATCTGCCTTCACCACCGCGCACACGCTAACATTCGCTCCCACGTGCTTCTGCACCGTGCGGAAGTTCTGCCGCAGCGAGCTCAAGGAAACTTCCGCCCAGGTCGGACGCGTCGCCACGCGGCTCAGGATTTCTGCTGTGGTTGCCACTTTCGCGATTATAGCGGGAGCAGCCTGCGCGCCCAGGTTACGCTGGGGCTACTCCCGCCTGAAACCAAACACCGTGTAGCGCTGGCATCCTGCCGGTTGTCGCGAGGGCGTCTCGCCCTCGCAGCCGCGAGCAACACGCCCCCCGGCGGTCTCCCCGAAATGCCGACGCCCCTCCAGTCTCACAAGTCTCCACCTTAGTTCCCCGCCAGATAGAAGTTCACCGTAATCT
This sequence comes from Candidatus Sulfotelmatobacter sp., assembly GCA_036521895.1. Lineage (GTDB taxonomy): Bacteria > Acidobacteriota > Terriglobia > Terriglobales > Acidobacteriaceae > Sulfotelmatobacter. Next base: position 2,770 of record DATDGW010000071.1, read on the forward strand.
GCGTCTCGACCTCGATCGGCTCGCTGTTCAGAATGTACGGTCGATACCGCCACTGGCTCACCGCGTCGACCGCCGCCGGCACCAGCATCGGATGCCCGGAGATCGCGTGCACATTCACCATCGTCCCCGCTTTGCTGATCAGCGCATACACCACCACCGAACCCTGCACATGCGCGGTTCTCGCCAGCGGAGGATAGACCGGCTGCACCCGGCGGGTCAGGTTGCCCTCGAGCATGGAGGAAATGCGGACGACCCGCGCGACCGGCGCAGGAATCGTCGGCAAGATTGGACGTACCCCTCCAGTCAAAGTCGTAAGAAGGCCGTCCGTCGATCCCGAGGGAAGCCCCATTCCTTCGATACCCGTAGTGGCCACGCCGACAGGCCCGGGCGGCGAATCCTCAGACCCCATCTGGATGATGCGGGGTATGCGAGTGGGCTGCATGAATCTCGCAGGAAGAATATTGGGCTGCGGTGCCGCTGTTCCCCCACTCCGCGGAGTGGGCGCGGTCTCCACCGCAACTCGCCCCAAGCTGATGGGAGTAGAAACGGTTCGCGCCCCCGGGCGTCCAATCGTCCTCCACAGCGGCAACAGCAGCAGACAACCGATGATCAACGCCTGCAGTCCAAACGAGGTCAACGTCGTCCAGCTGCGGCGAGCGCGTTGGGCCCGGGACGTTTCCAGCATGCTCTCGGCAAACACAGTGTCCTCCAGCGTGAAATCTGTTTGCCGTTATGGACACCACTCACACTCACACCGGCGACGCTGCCGCAAATAAAAAAGGCCGCGTTTTCGCGCGGCCTGCTGGAACTTTCCCGGCACCAGAGGTGTCCGGTGGATCGTTACTTAGGTGGCTCGGTCGGCTTGGGCGCAGGGGGCTTCGCGACACCAGCCGGTTTGGGAGCGGCAGGCTTGGGCGTCGTTGCCGCTGGTGCGGCTACGCCAGACTGCACGTTGTACGCGTCGACCACTGCCTTGGTGATGTCGATTGCTTCTCCCCACCACAACACGTTGCTCTGCGGCCAAGGCTTCGAGGTGTCGACAATCATGCCGAAGCCGTTGTCCTGCGAATATTTCACGATCATGGGAGCCATCTTCTGCAGGATGCGCGTCGCAATCTCCTGGTTCTGGTTCCCGAAGTCTTCCTGCGCATCCTGCACGGAGCGATCAAAAACCTTTTGCTTGCCTTCGATCTGCTTCTTCAGGGTGGCGAGCGCGTCTTCGTTGAGCTTGTCCTGCTGAGCGGTGAGCTGCTTCTTCAAACCTTCCAGCTCGTCGTTCTGGCTCTTCAGTTCGTTCTGCTTGGGCTCGAACTTCTTTCGCAAAGCTTCGAGATCGCGTTGCCCTTCGTTGCACCCGAAGATAGCTCCTTCAATGTTGATGGCTCCGACCTTAGTGCCGGTGCTGGGGCCAGTCGTGGTCGCAGGTGCCGAAGCAGCCGGGCTGGCGGGCGTGGCCGCGCCCGTCGGTGTGGCAGCGCTGCCGGTTTGAGCCAATGCGGAAAACGTGAACGTAACCGCAATGGCCAGAAGAACTCGCAGAAGCTTGCTTTTCATTGGATCGGTTGAACTCCTTGGAACATGCTCGTCAGAACATGGTTCCGGGTATGAACTTCGAAATCGCGCTCAGATCGCTTCTTCAGT
>DATDGW010000072.1:0-3016 GCA_036521895.1 Candidatus Sulfotelmatobacter sp.
TGCTGGTGCCGCTGGCGCCGGCATCGATCCGCGTGGAGGGAACTCTGGTTGTGATCGGCGAGAGTCCGCTGGCGGGCGATGCCATTGAAGCCGCAGTCCTTCCTGCCATGGCGGCGCATGCGCGCGAAGAGTATGAGCGAACGCACATTGCGGATTCGTCGCATCGAGTGGAAGGATTGGGGCGGTTCCGCATCAACCTCCATCGCGAGCGGGGACGCGCGGCGGCGACGGTGCGCGCTCTGCCGTCGAAAATACCGGCGCTGGACGAACTCCGACTGCCGGCGGGAATCGCTGCACTGGCCAAGCTGCGGCGCGGGCTGGTCATCCTCGGCGGAGCCACCGGGTCGGGGAAGACCACGACGCTGGCGGCGCTGGTCAACGAGATCAACCAGCGTGAAGCGCGGCATATTGTGACGATCGAAGATCCAATTGAGTACGAGCACCAGCACAATCTGAGTGTGATCGAGCAGGTGGAGATCGGGATCGACGCCCCGGACTTCCCTACTGCGCTGCGGGCAGCACTGCGGCAGGCGCCGGATGTGATTGTCGTGGGCGAGATGCGCGATCCGGAGACAGCTCGGATTGCACTCTCCGCGGCGGAGACTGGGCACCTCGTGTTCACGACGCTGCATACGACTGACGCGGCCTCGACGGTGTCGCGCATCGCGGATTCTTTTCCGCAGGAGCGGCAGCACTCGGTGCGCGCCGAAATGGCGATGGCGCTGGCCGCCATGCTGACGCAGACTTTGATTCCACGGCGGAACGGCGGACGTGTGCCGGCGGCGGAATTGCTGATGGTGGGATACGGAGCGCGGCAGCACATCCGCAAGAATGCGCTGCAGCATCTACATCAGGAAATTACGATCACCCGCAAGCAAGGGTCGTTCACGCTGGAGGAGTCGCTGGCCCAATTGGTATTTCAGAACGACCTGGCCCGGGAAGATGCCATGGTGCGGGCGATTCATGCGGAGGATCTCGACGTGATGCTGAAGGCGAAGGGGTTCTAGGGCTTACGGGGCGCGGGATCGCAGGCGGGCAGCTCGATGTCAAACTTTTGTTTGAGTCGTGTCCGGATCCAGGTCTCAGCTTCAGCGATGGAACGGAACGTCATGGTCTCCCATCCCACACGTTCCACGAGCGCTTCCCACATGCGCGACAGCGCGTAGCCGTGATCTCTGGGAGAAGCCACCGCCAGGAGCACACCGGGCACTGCGTTGGCGGCGATGGTCGCATTCTGCGTCACCACGCGGGAAACGTCGTTGAAATTGATGTCCATGGTGTCGACTGCGGTCAGGTCGACCAGCGTGTATCTCCACTTGCGGATTTCTTCGGGAGTGGCCAGGAAGGACTGATTGGCGGCGAAAAAATCTGCGATGACCATTGCACCACGACAGCGGTAGATCACGCCCATGGCCTCATGCCGGACTTCAACCTCAATTGGCATAGACGGACATTATAGTGAGCCCTGGGTGTGGCGATCACCGCTGAGCGGGATCGTATGGTTGCGGAGCGCCTGTGAGGACGGCTGGTTATCGCATCATAGCTTCAATCTCTTCGGCGGAGTACGGCACTCCCGGTGTCAGCAGTTCCGCACCGTCCTGCGTGATCAGAAACATATCCTCGAGAAAGAATCCTTGGCCATCCACGGATGCGATGGGCTCGAAGTTGATTGTCATTCCCGCGGGCAGCGTGGCGGGAGGCCGAGCTGCAACCAGATTCGTGGCATGAATTTGCCAGAAGGGCACATTCTCGCGCTTGGACCACGAATCGATTGCATGCTGCGCGAGAGCGCTTTTTGCCGCAGCCCGGTGCCGCAGCAGCTCCCAGCGCCAGACCTCGAAGACCTGGTCGACCGCAACGCCCGCTCGCAGCGCGGCGACGCCAGCGTGATACGCGGCCACAAAAACGCTCCAGGTTTCGCGCTGGCCGTCGTTGTAGTGCCCCGAAACCGGCACGGTGCGGCCCAAATCGCCCTGGTAATGTTGCCACTCGCAACCCACGTCAAGGCGAACCAGGTCTCCGGCCCGCATGTCGGTACTGAGGTGGTCGTAAACGGCCAAGGAAAAAAAGGGCCGCGGAAATATAGCGTTCTCGCCCGAAAATGCCCAGGGCCAGAACCCGGTCCCGTGGGCGCCCGCATTCCAGCAAGCGTGCTCCACGGTCGATTCCACGATTCTCTGGGAAACGCCCGGGCGAATCGCACGCAAGCCCGCCATCAGCGCCGTCCCGGTAGATTTCGCGGCAGAACGAAGAGCGGCTATTTCCGAGGGGTCCTGTACGAGCATGAGTGCATTCAGATCGCCGCTCACTTCCTTGATCTCAAACGCGGGGTATTTCTGCAGAATCGCCTGTATCCAGAGCGGAGCTTGCACAGCTTTCGCACTTAACAGGCTTGCGGGCAGTTCGGGATAGGCGGTGACGTCATCGGCATAAAAAATGTGCGGGGTCGAAGCGGCTTGCCGCGACAGAAATCCGTCGAACTCGGACCAGTCCACAACGTGATCGATGCCCAGAAGCCTCGCGCTTTCCGGACCGGGTCGAGCTTCGGGTTGGAGTCCGCTCTTCTGATAGGGCGGATGGTCGGGCAGGAAGAGCCATGACTCCCCGGTTTTACCGTCCACCGCGAATATGGCACCAACTGTATTCTCGAGTCCGGTCAGATAATAGAAGTAGGGATCTTGCCGGTACCCGTCAGCCGCCAGATCCAAGCGCGACACGGCATGAACGATGAGGATACCGTCATGAAAGGCGCTAGAGGCATGCTTCCGGCGCGCGCTCATCGCAGAGTTGTCGACCGCGACAGTGAAGGTAGCCAACAGAACAACGACTACGACCAGGCATGTGCTTCGCATGGGGGCATACGTTAGCACGCGGACTTCGATCAGGCAATTAGCATGCAGCCCAGTGCAGCCCAGTTGCGATGGCGGTGCGCGGGAATCGCATCCGCCTCCTACCAGAAGGGCATACGGGCACAATTACGTTGACGGCCCGGGCACGCCGGTACGACAATATCGCT
>DATDGW010000073.1:0-4770 GCA_036521895.1 Candidatus Sulfotelmatobacter sp.
ACCATGAACTCCGGGCCATCTACGAATATCTCAGCGCCATCCCGTGCGTCGAAGGCCCAACCGACCCTACTAACAGGCTGCATAACGATTGCCCTTGAGTTCGTCATGACACGCCGTTCAAGCCACTTACGAACCAGGTGTCAGTGAAGACGGGCCCGGTTCAGTCAGAATCAGGCCTCTTCACTCTATTAAGAAGGAACGATTGCAAAGCAAGCCTTGCTCTCTTGCTGGCCGGGTGAGTAGCCCCGGGGAGTTGCACCCCGAGGCTCTCGTAGAACCGTACATGAGCCTCTCAACTCATACGGCTCCCATCGCGGAGCCATGCCGCGTACTCAGCTGCCAGTGAGCGAAAAGTGCTGGAGTGCGCTTTCTGATGCGCGCAAGCCAGTGGCTCGCTCTACGGAGATGTTTACGCAGCTTCTTGTATTTGTGTGCAGCCCAAAGGGTCAAATCGCGATCTAGTTGGCGCATCGGCGAATAGAGCGCCGAGCGATAATACCGCCCGTAGTACCGAAGCCAGCCTCGAACGATGGGATTGAACATCCGGGACAGATCTTCGATCGCCTGGTCACTGCGTTGTGGCAGTCTCCAGCTACGAACCTCTGTTCGAATGGCCTGTGCCGCTTTCGCAGAAATCCCCGGACTGAAGTTGACGAAGTGTTTTCCCTTACGATTCATTGAGCTCCGGGCTCGAAATGTATAGCCCAGAAAGTCAAATTTCTCGTTCAAGTAGTTCCTTCGCCGATTTTCATCCTTGCAATAGACGATCTTCGTCTTCTCCGGATGAAGTTCCAGTCCGCAGTTCTGTAAACGTTCGGCTATGGCTTTCCTCATCGCCAAAGCTTCCCTTTCCGTTCTGCAGTGCACAATGACATCGTCAGCGAATCTCTCGAATACGACCTGAGGATAATTCGTTGCGAGCCATCGATCGAATGCATAGTGCAGAAACAGATTGGCTAACAGAGGGCTAGCCACTCCGCCTTGCGGAGTGCCTTTCTCCCGTGGGACCAACCGGCCATCCTCTTCTTGCATGGGCGCTTTCAGCCAACGCTCGATATAGAGAATGCTCCACCGATCCTTGGCGTGTTTCTTCACCGCCCGCATCAGTAGATTTTGGTCGATGTTGTCGAAGAAACCTTTGATGTCCAGGTCTAAAACCCAGTCAGAGCGCCAACATCTTTCTCGCGCTCTGCCAACTGCTTCCAACGCCGACTTCCCCGGTCGATATCCGTAGGAGTCTGCATGAAACAGTCGATCCACCTCTGGTTCCAGTCTCGACTTCACCACCTGTTGCGCGATTCGGTCCGAAACAGTTGGTATGCCCAGCTTTCTTTCCCCGCCATTGGCTTTCGGTATTTTCACCGTCCGCACTGGTGGAGGAAAGTAGCTGCCTGATGACATCCGATTCCAGATCTTGTAGAGATTCTTCTTCAGCCTCTTCTCAAAATCCTCGATCGTCTGCTCATCCACCCCTGCCGCTCCTTTGTTTGCTTTCACTCGCTTGTATGCTTCCCAGACCTCCCCTTTGGAAATACAGAACGGCTTTGCCTCATTCATCGGGCTCCTCCCATCGCTGGTTGGCTCATTGAATTAGGCTCCTTGACACAACGTCTTCGCTCCATCCCTTTATCGGGGACTTCTTCGCTACTACACGTTGTTCCGCCTCTGAGACTCCGCATCCGTACGCTCGCCCTCATGGTTGCTTCCACTTGTGGCTTCTCCGTTGTCATCGCAGTCTCAGATTCCCACGTTCCGCTTAACCGCCTCTTTGGCAAGCTCAGGCCACCTCTCATGCCGGATGCCGCTCCGCCCGTAACCAGGTTTCGTCGGAGCTAATCCCGCAGTAACAATCCCCCCGCGGTTTTGACATCGTCTCTTTGCTTTCGACACTTCAGCAGTGGTTCCCTTGCGGTCCTCTTCTTGCCTGTCACCTGACCTGGTCGCTGCCAGGCCTTTTCCTTCCGCGTTCACGACCATAGCTTTTGGCTACAGCCGCCGAAGGTGGTTTGGAACCTGTTCCTGTAAACCGGTTCCGAGGGGCCTACCCTCATCAGTCAAGCAGTTGCGCACTACTCAGCATCCCCTCCTTTCGTGCTCGTGGCACACAATTGTCGGCAATCCTTCCCTAATGCCAATACGGAAGAGTTGCCCGTTATCCGGGCAAGAGCACTTCGTTTCGCTCAGGTAGAACAAGGGTCAACGCCTATACTGTTCTGCGAAGCAGGCTGGGACGTCTTCTGGAACATTCGCGGTCTCGTACTCGAAACTGCCCATCAAAAGGCAGTAGCTGTGGCATTAAGCGAATGCAATGCGATCAAAAGCCAGGGATTCGGCCACAGCGAGTTGACATCCGGCTGCTTCTTGCGATCGACTTTCATCGTTTCCCGCGCATGAAGAAAGCCCACGCTAGTTCCGTCTCTAATGGCCGTAAACTCTCTCTGTCTCCGTTGACTCGCTCGTGAGTGAGGTCCTAACATGAGAACGAGGTCCTAATATGGACCCCATGATCGGCCAGGCGCTGGGCCACTATCGGATTGAAGCAAAACTCGGCGAGGGCGGCATGGGGGTGGTCTACCGGGCCTTGGATACTCATCTCGACCGGCCCGTAGCCATCAAAATCCTGCGCTCTGAGGCTACCACCAGTCCCGAGCGCCAGCGTCGCTTCGTGCAGGAAGCCAAGGCCGCATCGGCTTTGAATCACCCCAACATCATCCACATATACGACATCAGCTCATCTGGGGACACGGATTTCATTGCCATGGAGTTCGTGGCGGGCAAGACGCTCCACCAGTTGATCGGCAAGAACGACCTACCCTTGATAGACACACTGAAGTATTCCATCCAGATCGCCGACGCCCTGGCCCGCGCGCACTCGGCCGGAATCGTGCACCGCGATCTCAAGCCGGCCAACATTATTATCGACGAGGACGGCCGCGCAAAATTGCTGGATTTCGGCCTGGCCAAGCTGACCGAGAAGACTGTCGATTCCGAGGCCGCCACGGCGACGATAACCGCTGAGGACGCCCCGCTGACGGAAGAAGGCTCGATCGTCGGCACCGTCGCCTACATGTCACCCGAGCAGGCCGAGGGCAGGAAGGTGGATGCGCGTTCCGATATTTTTTCTTTTGGCTCGGTTCTCTACGAAATGGTCACCGGCCGCCGGCCATTTGAAGGCGCAACCAAAATGTCCACAATTTCGGCAATTCTGCAGAAGGAGCCGCCACCACCTGGCGGCCTCGTGCCGAATCTGCCGGCTGAGCTCGAGAAGATCATCCTACGCTGCCTGCGGAAGGATCGTGACCGCCGCCCGCAGCACATAGATGATATCAAGCCGGCGCTGGAGGAACTAAGGGATGATTCTGCGTCCGGCAAGCGATCGCTGGCCTCGAAGGGCAGCGACCAAGCTCCTGCCCGCGATTTGGACTCAGTAAAGACCGCGAAACCCGAAGAGCCGCCCGCCTTGGTGCGGAAGCTTTTCGGATCGGTGGGCCCCAAACCATACCGGCTTTGGGAAATTCTGCACATCAAGATCTGTTTGCGCTGCGCATTGCTCGTGTATCTGGCCTGGCGGTTCAAAAACGTGACAAGCGGAACGTGGAGCCTGGCGCTGTTCTTCCTGATCTTATTCTGCTGCACGATTCAAACAATCATGGCCGCGGTTTTGCTCTTTGCGGGCAGTATGGACAGAGAATTCCTTCGTAGCGAGGCGCGAAAGTTCGCGCCCTGGCTTCGCGCGTTCGGGCTGGCGAATGGCGCGCTGGCAATAAGTATGGCGGTATGGATGGCCGAAGGGCACACGATCCTAGCCGCGCTGATCGCGTTCCTCGGGATTGCAATAGGAGTAACCGCGCTGACCCTCAAGCCCGCGATGGACCGGGCAGCGATCTACGATTCAAACCGCTGATAGCCATTGGCTCCCGGCCCGGTCCGGGTGCTCGGGGTAGCTACAAAACCGTCTACAGTTTCGGGCTTTTTTATCATGGGGCAGGTCCGCCCGGCGGTGCCTTGTCACGCCCGGCCCGCACCGAGTAGGGTGTGGCAAAATCCCCTCAATGCGTAATACCCCGTCAACGAATGGCGCCTCTGGTCCGAGCGTGCGGAGCCTGCAGGCCCAGCCTCACAACTGGATAGTACAGACGATAGCTACTGGCTTTTCGCCAAACAAGAAACTGAGAAAGCTCGCCCGATAACTTCAGGATTGCCCGTGACTCGCCCGGAGCCTAGCCGATGCGGCTAGAGTGCTGTCCCCTACCTTGGCTATTCCTTAGAAATGAAAATGAGCAAACTGTCGCATCGCTACTCAGATCGTAACGCATCCATTGGATTCACGGATGCTGCGCGCCGGGCCGGCAGAAAACTAGCCGCCAGCGATGCCAACCCCAGCAATACCACTACGCAAACCAGCGTCGTCAGATCCCATGCCTCCACGCCGAACAACAGGCCGCGTGCCAGTAGAGATGCTGCCACCGCGCAGACCAGCCCGATGGCCAGTCCCGCGCCTGTCAAACGTACTGCCTCCTGCATTACGAGCCTATACACTGAATTCCGTTCGGCTCCCAGCGCCATGCGAATGCCAATCTCTCGCGTCCTCTGACTAACGGAGTAGGCGATCACCCCATAGACTCCAAAAACGCCCAGAATCAGGGCCATCGCTGCGAAACCGCCCACCAACCATGCCGAAAATTCGTGCAAGAGTGCCGTTTGCGTGCTTTCAATCTGCTCCTTCATTGTCATTTCATCGGAAATCCCGAGGTTTGGATCAATCTGATG
>DATDGW010000074.1:0-3460 GCA_036521895.1 Candidatus Sulfotelmatobacter sp.
AAGTCGCCCGGATGACCAAGATCCCCCGAAGTGGCAGCACCTACTGAATCGAGTACACCCAAATTGCACCGAGCGACCATCGCTCAACAAGAGTGCGGATGGAAGGGTGGCGACAGGAGCGGCTTGGCTCAAGGGCAGGAACTCACAGGGAGAAAGAGAAGAAGAAAAACATCCTTACAAGAAAGAAAAAACATACTTGACACTCACCGGCCTTCTCATGGAAGGACTTTGCGATTACGTCCGAGTTGCCGACAATCCGCCCACAATAATGCCCAATGGTCGGCGCTAGAGTGAAGACGGTGCGACGTCACGTGTAAGGTCAGGGACGGGCGGGAAGAAGACTGGTCCAGTTTTGGAGAACGGTAAGGGGACGATTGTTTTCGTCGGCGGAGACATCGAGGAGGAAGCGCTTGCCGTCGGGACTGACATCGTAGCCGATCATGCCCAAACGATAGATGCGAACTGACGGCCGGAAAGAGAAGAGCCGGACGGGGTGGCCGACCTCGACACTGGCGCCCTTTTCGTGGATGTCGACGGTCATCATTTCGTTGCGCGTGGAAACGAAATAGAGCTGCTTGCCATCGCGGCTCCAACGGGGCCAGCGTCCGCCATCCGTGGAAGCCTGCCACATGCCATTTCCGGCCGAGAAAGGAACGACAAAATTCTGAGGAGTCCCATTCGCCAGCATGGTGAAGGCAATAAACCTGCCGTCAGGTGAGAATTGTCCGCTCGTCTGCGTGCCGGTATTCGCGACGGACAAGAGGCGCGGTCTTTCCTTGGGATCAAGCGGTACGATGCTGATTTCGGAATCTCCACTCGTCAGATTGGCGCTTTCGGTAAGCAGATATCGGCCATCGGGAGACCAGTCCGTGGCGCTATCGGACGAGGCGAGTTCCTGAAGGGTAATAGAGTCCCCCGCACCGGACGAGGAACGAGAAACGATGCGAAACATGCTGTTGGGCATACCAAGAGTGACGGTAAAGCGGGAACCATCGGGAGACCACGTTGGTTCGCCGGATATAAATCCGTCAAACGTAAGACGGGTCTTTTGGGGTCCGGAAGAATTGAGGAGCCACACGTCGTGGGTGGGGTCGCCGCTGGTGACCAGAAGGTGTTGTCCGTCTTTGGAAAGCCGGGGGCCGAGAAATACACCTTGATCGCCGACAAAGCTGAGATGTTTGCCGCTGCGATCGACCCATTCGAGGCGGGACTGGGCCATGGCGGCGCCAGTCTGGAAAATCAGGGTGTTGGAGAACTGAGATGCGGTAAAGGTGGAGTGCCAGACGCCCAGGTCCAATACCACGCCGTCAACGACCGGGTGGGGCGAGCCGGATAGTGAGAGCGAGTTGAGGTCGAACGGTTGCGCAAGGAGAGCGGACTCCCTGACGTAGAGGAGATTGCCCTGCGCGTAAGCGGCGCCTGCAAGAGAAGAAACGAGGAAGCGATTGAGTTTGCCGTCGAGCGAGCCGACGTAAACGCCGTTTTGCTCAGCCTGCGGAGAAGAGTGATTGGAAGCAAGGTAGAGGAAATGCTGGCCGTCCGGGAGAAAGAAAGGCCAGCGATGTGTGGAGTGGAATTTGGTATCGAGCTTGGTGATGGGAGCGGAAGCACCACCGGTGACGGGAACCTGATGGATGACGTCGCGAGGCCCAGGCGTGAATAGAATCACGCCGCTGGAGCCCCAAGCGCCGCCGCGGGCCGCGGGCGCGTTACACAGACTGCGAACTACGCCGGTATTGACCTCGAGAGTTTTCAGTTTGCCCTCGGTGAAGAAGCCTACACTCGAGCTGTCGGGAGACCAGAAGGGATTTATGGCGCCATGAGCGCCGGGAAGAGCGCGTTCCGATCCTGTGCGGAGAGAGCGAAGCCAGAGTTCACCGCCCGCGCCGAAAATGAGAGAGCTGCCGTCGGGGGAGAGAGCGGGCTGTGTGCCCATGTCGCCTTCGATCTCGAAGGAAGTTCCGGCCGGCGCGATGATGGAGGAGAAGACCGGGAGCGCGGAAGCGGCGGCAGCGGGACGGCGGAGAAAGAAGACAGCGAGTGCGGCGATTGAAGCAAGAACAGCGAATGCCAAAGCAAGAAGCTCGCGGCGATTCTTCTTGCGGGTTAGCGGGAGCGCAGCGGCGGACGATTGGGCCAAAGGATCGGCGCTGGAGATGGATTTCAGCTCGAGGGCCAGGTCGCGTGCGGATTGCCAGCGGTCGTCCGGATCTTTGGCCAGGCACCGGCGCACGACGTGATCGAGCGAGCGAGGCGTGAGCGGCTTGATGCTGGAGATGGGCGCAGGCTCTTTCTCGAGGATGGCGGAGGCCACGCTGAACTGGCTCTTGCCCTCGAAGGCCCGTTGGCCGGTGAGCATTTCGTAGAGAACGGTGCCGAAAGAAAAGACGTCACTGCGGCCATCGAGCTCTTTGCCCTCGACTTGCTCCGGCGACATGTACTGGAAGGTGCCGACGATGGTGCCTTGCTCGGTTACCGGAGAGTTGGCTGCAACGTTGGTGAGGGTGACGGCGCCGGCTGGCGCATTGGTGGGCTTCGCGAGGCCGAAATCGAGGAGCTTCGCGCCCGATTTGGTGAGCATGATGTTGCCGGGTTTCAAATCGCGGTGGACGACGCCGCCGCGGTGAGCTTTGTCGAGCGCGTCGGCGATTTCCGTGCCAATTTTTAGAACCTGCTCCGTGGGAAGCGGGCCTTTGGCGAGACGGTCAGCGAGGCTCTCGCCCTCGATACATTCCATGACCAGGAAATCAGTGCCGTTCTGCGAGCCGACGTCAAAGAGAGAACAGATATTCGGATGATTCAGCGCGGAGACGGTTTTGGCTTCCCGTTCGAAGCGAAGCTTGCGCGCGGGATCGGCGGAAAGATGCGCCGGGAGAATTTTGATGGCAACGGAGCGGTCGAGGCGCGTGTCGCGAGCGCGGTACACTTCGCCCATACCACCCGCGCCTAGGGGAGACAGTATTTCATAAGGACCGAGCTTAGTGCCTGGAGCAAGAGGCATGGTTGCCCAAGATTATAGAATGAATACGAGGCCAGAGACAGGGCTCTTGTACAGACGCCGGCAGACCTGGTAAGAAATCATGTTCTCCGCAGTCGTCACTAAGCTGCAGCTACATCGGCCACCACGGGAGGCCGATATTGTTCATTCTTCGCGAGCACGGCCCAGGCTATGCGGGCGAGTTTGTTAGCTAACGCCACGGTGGCGACGTTGTGGTGCGTGCGTGATGTGAGCTGTGCCAACCACGCACTCAGACCGGAAGACTGCTTCGTGCGTTGTTGCATCACCGCACGTGCGCCTTGCACGAACAGTCTTCGCAAGTAAGAGTTCCCACGTTTGCTGATGCCGAGCAGCTTCTGCTGGCCACCGGTGGAGTGTTCGCGCGGAACCACCCCCATCCACGCTGCGAACTCCCACCCCTTGTGGAAGGCCCCTCCGTTGCCGATCGCCGCGATGAGTGCG
>DATDGW010000075.1:0-38728 GCA_036521895.1 Candidatus Sulfotelmatobacter sp.
GGAGGCGATGTGGACCTGCAATCTCTGCCGCAGCGATTTTCGCGGCAGTGTGTGGCTTGCGCTGGCGGAGTTCGCCATCGTGGCCGGGCTTTTCTACGCGGATATTCACCATCACATCTACATCAGCAAGACTCCCTTTAAATATTTTTCTGCTAGGTTGGGCTTCTCTGCGGCTGCGCGGGTTGCGATGGAAGGACGTTGGCTTTGCGCGTCCGCGGAGTTGGGGGAAGGCGTTGCTGCTAGGAATTGTGGTCGGCGTTTGCATGGAAGCGATGGAGTTGTTCGTCACGCAGCCTCTTCTCGCGCGATGGCTGGGGAAGATGCCGGACCTGTCGGATTTCGCGGGCATGGTTGGGAATCTGACAGTGTTCCTGTTCTACGTTGTCTTGGTCTGGGTGCTGGGCGTGCTGGGGGAGGAGATCGACTATCGCGGCTACCTGATGAATCGGGTGGCAGGAGTTTTTCGCGACACCAAGGCGGCGTGGGTGGTGAGTTTGATCGTGGTCAGCATCGTTTTCGGATGTGGGCATCTCGATCAGGGCGCGACCGGGATGATTGAGAATGTGTGGAATGGACTGCTGCTCGGGGCGCTGTATCTGGCCTGCGGAAGGAACCTTGCCGTACCGGTGATTGCGCATGGGGTGGGGGATACGTTGGATTTCATACTGATCTACTTAGTACCTCTATCCACAGATCTTTGCTGTTTCTGGCAAGACATTTTTCGTGGGTGGTGATTCAACCAATGTTTATGCTGGTTCAGAGGGGTTTTTGAAAACGTCCACCTTCCTGTTTTTGGTTCCGGCTCGGCCGGGTTAGGGAAGTATCCCGGGATGCATTGAGTTGGCGTGGCTAATGGGTTCGCCGGACGAAACGTAGCAACCCGCATCGGTAGGGACTAAGATTTCCTTATGGCTACTGATCTACAAATCGCAGCGCCGAAGGTTGTGTCGGTGAATCCGGCGACGGGTGAGGTTCTGCGGGAACTGGAGTGCGCGGGCGAAGGGGCAGTCGAGGCGGGGGTTGCACGGGCGCACGCGGCGCAAGCGGCATGGGCTGAGCTGGGGCTGCGGCAGCGGATCGATGTGCTGCGAGAGTTTCAGGGGAAACTCTACGCGAAGAAATCTGAGATTGCGGCGGCCATCACGCGCGAAGTGGGCAAACCGCTGGTGGAGGCTCTGGTAACCGAAGTCTTGGTGGTGCTGGATGCGGCGCGATTCCTGATCGACAACGCCTGGGGCTTGTTGCGCGACCAGCCGGTGCCCCACGGGAATCTGGTTACCAAACTGAAGAGTGGATGGCTGGTCCGCGAACCGCACGGCGTGATCGGGATCATCTCGCCGTGGAATTATCCGTTCTCGATTCCGGCGACGGAAACGTTGGCGGCTTTGGTGGCCGGTAATGCTGTCGTGCTGAAGCCCTCAGAATTGTCACCGCTAGTGGGGTTGGAACTGGCGTCGTTACTGCATGCGGCGGGCGTGCCCGAGGATGTGTTTCAGGTGGTGGTGGGCGAAGGTCCGGCTGGGGCGGCGCTACTGAGGTCGGCGATTGACAAGCTGGTTTTCACCGGCAGGGTAGCGACGGGAAAGCGGATCGCGGCTGCTGCGGCCGAGCGGTTGCTTCCGGTGGTGCTTGAGTTAGGTGGGAAGGATCCCATGCTCGTGCTTGATGATGCTGATCTCGACGTGGCTTCGAGTGCCGCGGTTTGGGGAGCGTTCGTCAATGCGGGGCAGGCCTGCTTGTCGGTCGAGCGCTGCTATGTGCATCGCAGTCTGTACGAATCGTTTGCCAAGGCTTGCGCGGAGAAGACGAGGCGGCTGCGCGTGGGGAATGGTATGGATTCGCACACGGATGTGGGGCCGATGATCCAGGAGCGGCAGGTGCGGATTGTGGAATCGCATGTGGAGGATGCGAAGGCGCTCGGGGCAAGGGTTCTGGCGGGTGGGACGCGGCTGCCGGAACTGGGGGTGAACTTTTATGCTCCCACGGTGCTCGCCGGCGTGACGCAGGATATGCGCATCATGCGGGAAGAAACGTTCGGGCCGGTGCTGCCGGTGATGGCGTGCGCGGACGATGACGAAGCCGTGCGTTTGGCCAACGATTCTGAGTATGGGTTGGCAGCCAGCGTTTGGACGCGCGACCGCAAACGGGGCGACCGACTAGCCCGGCGCATCCATGCGGGCACCGTCATGGTGAACGACGTGATCTCGTGCTTCGGAATCAGCGAGGCTCCGCATGGCGGCGTGAAGGCCAGCGGTGTGGGCCGAACGCACGGGCGCTTCGGACTCGATGAAATGGTGCGGGTGAAATATCTCGACATGGACCGCGTGCCGGGGATGAAGAAAGTCTGGTGGCATGGCTATGGGGAGAGCTTCCGGCGGCAGATGGAGGGGTTTCTGGATATGCAGTTCGCGCGCGGAATGGGGAAGCGGGTGCGCGGAGCGCTGAGCGCGGCGGGGGTTTTGCGGCGGAAACAGTTGTGACGGGTCGGCCGGGCTTCGCCCCTTCGACTTCGCTCCGCGCAGGCTCAGGCCGGTCGGCGAAGGCGGCCGTCCCCACAATGAGTCATGGCCGTCTCCGCATGCTTCACTAACTCACTCGTTGAACCGGTCGCCGTGGCTGCGAGGGTGCGAGATTACGAGGAAGCGCACGGGGCCCGATGAGGGATTGCGGATCTGGTGACGCTTTCCCGGCATCACGCGAATGCCGGTTCCGGCATGCAGCAGCGTGGTCTGACCTTCCACCTCCATGATTACTTCGCCCGACACGATGTAGAAAAACTGCTGCGCCTTCTCGTGGTGGTGGCGAATCTCGGCCGCGCCCGGGGGCATGAACTCCTCGATCACGCTGAGTTGCTCGTCGTTCACCAGATACCAGGCGTCACAATCCACTCCCCAGCGATAGTGCTCGGCGTTGTCGCGGCTCACGGCGGCAGGGGTAACGGAACGTGCCTGAACCGAGGCTCTGGGGAGCGACTCTGAAGGGACTTTCTTCGCCATGCTTTTCGTCTCCGGTAGACCAGTGTAATCTGGTCGCCATGAGCGATCCTATCCAGAATGTTTCATCTTCTGATCCCAAGCGGGAATTGCTGCGACATACCGTGGCCACGGTCGCCTATCGCGGCGGCAAAGCCGTGCGCAACGCGCCCGCTGGTTTTGCAGACTTCCAGGCCGGAGAGGGAACGCGCACTCCAGGGCAGATTCTGGCGCATATCGGAGACTTGTTTGACTGGGCTCTGTCGATTGTCATCGGCCGGAGGACATGGCACGACTCGAGGCCATTGCCTTGGGACCAGGAAGTCGAGCGATTCTTCGCCACGCTCAAGAAGTTCGATGACTACCTCGCGTCGGGCGGACCGGCGCACGCTGCAATCGAGAAGGTGTTTCAAGGGCCGGTTGCCGATGCGCTGACGCACGTCGGACAGATCGGCATTCTGCGGCGTCTGGCGCATGGTCCGGTAAAGGGCGAGAGCTATTACGAAGCGCACATCGAAACGGGCCGAGTCGGCTCCGATCAGGACACCCCGAAACGCGAGTTCTGAGCGCGACAGGGGTAAATTATTTGGTGCGATTGCGATAAAGCGACGCGTCCACCTGTTGGGTCATCGCTTCTAAGTCCAGGGGGATCTCGAGAAATTGCGCCAGTCGCTGGCTGATGTCTTTCGGCTTGCTCAAAACTTCGTGATACGGAACAGGAAGGGCTCTGACATGCGGCTTGCCGCCCATCCACGCGTATACATCGCGCAGGTGTTTTTCGAAGGCCGCTGAGATCGCAACTGAGCTCGCCCCTTCCTTGTAGGTTCCGCGGCGTTTGAGCATCTGATCTTGCGAGGCGAGCACTTCGGGCAGGGGCCGCTGCATGAAAATGATTCGGTATTCATAGCCGGCAGGAAGTGAGAGCACAAGGCGTGAGATTACCTTGACCACTTTGCCTTCACCTTCCGCGATGCAGGACGGGTCGTTGGGGAGTTGTTTGATGCGTTCCCACTCCAGGTAGCCGCGCGGGTTGTCGGGGTCGGCCTGGCGATCGCCGTCCGAGAGCGCGGTCATCCCGCCCGCAACCAGCATCTGCATCATGAGAGACGTGCCCGAGCGAGGCAGTCCCGAAACGATTGTGATCATGCTTTCCTGTCGAATGGGCGGAGGGGGCAAGCCCGGTCCACGAATGAAATTCGATCTTACAGCCTAGCAGAGGGCCACTCGCGAACGGTTAGTTCTGATTCTTCAGTGGGACTTCGGCGCGGTAGATGGCCTGCCAGCGGCTGTCTTTGAAGACGTAGACCGAACTGCCGTTCATGTACACCGGAACTTTTTGTCCGCCGCAGGTCGCGTGTTGCTCGGCTTTGTAAGTGAGCAGGTAAGTGCCTGGCGCCAGCGGAAGCACTCCGAAGTCCGAAAGACTGTACCCATCCACCACGCACGCTTGTGCGGACTGTTTCTGCTCCTCCAGTTGCTGGTCGCGCGAAAAGGTGCCGTATTCGCCCCAGAAGACTCCGTTCTCCGGGATGTGATTGCGGAAGTACCCCAGGTCCTTGGATTTCCAGGCTTCAAAGAACCCGGTCTCGGTGCGGACCAGTTCCTGATCGAGGGTGCTTGTCTTGGTTGGCGCTTGAGCGTACGTCGTGATCGCAACGGTGAGAGAGATGACGAGTGCGACGCAGGTGAGCGAAGCTCTGAGGATGGTCATAGAGTCTGCCTAGCATACGCCATTGGGATTGGCTCAGGAATATGCAGATCAGGCTCCTCCGTTGTACATGTTTCGCCTGCCACGTTTCGGTTACAATGACCGCGTAAGGCCGAATCCGGCGGCATTTGGGCCGCCCGAACGAGGGGTACGTCCTTGGCGACTGGCGAAGTGACCACTTCCAATACCCAGAACATTCCGCAGCTTCCCAACCATAAAGTGAAGGTCAAGAAGGCCGGGCAGCGCGCTTGCAACGAGAAAAACGAGAAAGGGAAATTCTGCGGCGGGCACTTGAAGCTCTGGTTTTACATGACCGACGCGGTCGAGCGCGAGTGCGGTGACGTAGAGGAAGCCTGGGGACCGAAGGCGGAAGTGTATCGCTGCGAAAACTGCAAGGCGCTGTATCTGCCGACCCCGGGCGAGAGCAAGATCAACGTCGCGGGGCAGGGGATGATTTCTGTGTTTGGGTTGACGCTACCGCCGAAGGAGAAGTAGCCGGGAGCTACGAGCTCGGAGCTCTCAGCGCTCACATCGAACCGTTGTTTTTCGCTTCTGGGGGAAGACAAAAAATGAGGGAGTCTAGGCACTACGCGTTCTTGCGAGTTTTGCTCGCAGCTCGCAGCTCGCGGCTCCAATCTTGTTCATGAACACACCCGACCTCATCTACGACTGGAACCAGAACCACCCGCCGGAGCTGAAGCCGCCGGGGCCGGTGCTGATCAACGACGAGACTTTGCGTGATGGGTTGCAGTCCCCGTCGGTGCGCGATCCTTCCATCGCGGAGAAGATTGAAATCCTTCATCTGATGGAGAAGTTGGGGATCCACTCCCTTGCGTTGGGACTTCCGGGAGCGGGGCCGCGAGCGGTCGAAGCGGTGACTGCTCTGGCGCGCGAGATCGCCGCGCACAAGATGAAGATTCGCGCCAACTGCGCCGCGCGAACGCATGAGAATGACATTCGCCCGGTCGCCGAGATCGTCGAGAAGACGGGCCTGCCGATTGAGGCGGCAACGTTCATTGGATCGAGTCCGATTCGCAGATTTACCGAGGGATGGACGGACGACTTTCTTCTGCACACGACCGAGAAGGCCGTGAAGTATGCGGTCTCGCTTGGGCTCGAGGTCATGTACGTCACCGAAGACACGAGCCGCTGCGATCCCGAGACCGTCAAGCGCTTGTATTCGACGGCGATCAATTGCGGCGCCCGGGCAGTCTGCATCTGCGATACGGCCGGACACGCCACGCCCATGGGGGCGCTAGCGTTGGTGCGGTTTGTGATCGCGGAGTGCGTGAAGCCCTCAGGTGAGAACATTCGAGTCGACTGGCATGGACATAGCGACCGCGGCCTCGCGATTGCGAATTCCATGGCGGCGATTATCGCTGGAGCGAATTGTGTGCACGGTTGCGCCATTGGTCTGGGCGAACGCGTCGGCAACACGCAGATCGATCAGATGCTTGTCAATCTGAAACTGATGGGCATTGCGCCCTGGGACGAGCAGGATTTGACGAAACTCAAACAGTACTGCCAGGCGGTGTCGCGGGCCACGGGTGTACCGATTCCGGCGAATTATCCGGTGGTGGGCGACGACGCGTTCCGTACTGCGACCGGCGTGCACGCGGCGGCGATCATCAAGGCGTATCACAAGGACGACGTCGTGCTGGCGAACGCCGTGTATTCGGGAGTGCCCTCGCACGTATTTGGGCTGGAGCAGATCATCGACATCGGCCCCATGAGCGGGAAGTCGAATGTGCTGTGGTGGCTTGCGCGGCACGGCATTCCGGCGAGCGACGAGATCGTCGATCGCATCTACCAGCGTGCCAAGCAAAGCGACCATACGCTCAGCGAAGCCGAGATTTTGGAGTGCGTGCCCACGGCGGCACAAAAGAAGTGATCGGCGCATGGCTCCCATGAGACATGCGATTCTCGGTGTGGGCGGAGTCGGAGGCCTGATCGGGGCATGTCTGGCGCGATCGGGCGAGTCGGTCACAGTCGTGGTCAGGCCGGAATCTCTCGCGCAATATCCGGAACAACTTCATCTCGAAAGCGCGTTTGGGAACTTCAGCGTGCCGGTTACGCGCGCTGCGGAAGTGCCGCCTGCCGACGTCCTCTGGGTTGCCGTCAAAGCAACGCAGTGGAATGCCGCCCTAGCTGCTTTCACGAAGCCCGAATCAGTCAAGGCGATCGTTCCTTTGCTCAACGGAATCGACCATCTTGCGATGCTTCGTGTCAGATATGGCGCCGAGCGCGTCATCGCGGCTACGATTGCTGTCGAGACAGAGCGCATCGTGCCCGGGCATATCGTCCATCGCACTCCCTTCGCGCGTCTGAGTGTGTCTTCGGCGGGGCGAAGTCTGCTGGGCGCTACCGTCGAAGCGCTTCAAAAGATGGGGTTCGAGTGCCGCTTCATCGACGGCGAACCCACCCTGATGTGGAGCAAGATCGTCTTCCTCGCGCCGTTCGCGCTGACGACCACCGCTGCGGATCGCACTACCGGAGCGGTAATCGCTGATCCCGATTGGCACCAGCAACTGGAGTCGTGTGTGCGGGAAGCGTGCGCGGTGGCCGTAGCAGAGGGCGCCCAAGTGGATGCGGACGCGATCATCGCGGCGATGCTGAAGATGCCTGCGAATATGCGCAGTTCCATGCAGAAGGACGTCGAGCGCGGCAACGTTCCGGAACTCGACGCGATCGCGGGACCCATCCTGCGCGGCGGTCAGCGCCACGGGATCGGCGTGCCCACTACGAAGAAGCTTGTGGCGGTTGTGGAGCGCCGGGCTGGATCTCCCCGATTACCACAGTAAGGTGTGGTTACTTCGCCTGTGCCAAGGGACCATGCATGACCACCCCCCCGCGGCAACGTCCCGGCTATCTTCCGTAACGCCCTAGCCAATCCCCATTCCAGCCAACCCGTTGTAAACTAACGCAATACTTGCCATGAGCCCGAATCCCCCGCGCTCGGAGTTTCCGGACGCCGCGCTTGTGTCCTCGGTGCAGCAGGAGGTCGCGCGCCTGGCGGCATCTCCGGAGGTACGTTCCGCATTCAACTGGTTCCGCACCCAGGAAGCGCAACTGTCGCACTGGCAAATGGAGATGGCGCGGATTCCGGCACCTCCGTTTGGCGAGTCGGCGCGCGCTGCTTGGTTGTCGGAGCGATTCCGAGAAGTTGGGTTGGACGATGTTCGCATCGACGATGTGGGCAACGTATTCGGCACGCATCCTGGGTTTGGACGGCGCTATGTTGCTCTGAGTGCGCACATCGACACGGTGTTTCCGGCCAACACGCCATTAAATATCCGCCAGCAGGGAAGCCGCATCTACGGGCCGGGCGTTTCCGACAACGGCGCGGGTGTGGCGGCGCTGCTGGGGATTGCCTCGCTGTTGCGCCACGTGCGCATCCGGCATGCGCTGCCGTTCGTGTTTATCGGGAATGTCGGCGAAGAGGGCGAAGGCGACCTGCGCGGCATGCGGCACATTTTTGCCACACCGCGCTGGAAAGATTCGATTGCCTACAGCCTGGTGCTCGACGGCGCAGGAGCGGACACGATCGTGGCCGAAGCCCTGGGCAGCCGGCGCTTTGAAGTGATCGTGCGCGGGCCGGGCGGTCACTCGTGGAGCGATTTTGGCGCGCCCAATCCGATCGTGATTCTGGCGAAAGCAGTCGAAACTTTCACGGCGACTCCGGTTCCAACCACGCCGAAGACTACGTTCAACATTGGCGTGATTCGCGGCGGGACCTCGGTGAATTCGATTCCCGAGTCGGCCAGCATGAAAGTGGATATCCGCTCGACATCGATGACCGAGATGGAGCGATTGGAACAGTCGCTGCGCCTGGCCCTGAACCGCGCGGTGGAAGATGAAACCATGGCGGCCGAGATGCGATCGTCCGCGCAGAAGCGGCCGTCCGGGGTGAGTTGCGAGGTGGTGGTGATCGGGAACCGTCCGGCGGGAGAGCTGCGGGCGGGGGCGCGAATTTTGCAGGTCGTGCGCGCGGTCGACACGCAACTGGCCAATGCGGCTCAGGTGCAGCGGGCGTCCACCGATGCGAATATTCCGCTTTCGCTGGGGCAGGAAGCAATTGCCATCGGCGGGGGCGGGTCGGGCGGCGGGGCACACACTTTGCAGGAATGGTTTGATTCGAACGGACGCGAACTGGGTCTGAAACGGATTTTGCTGACGATGATGGCGCTGGCGGGGGTAGGGGAATGAAGCTTCGATTGAGGATGAGTCTGGGATGTGCCGTGCTGTGTTCCGTTCTCAGTGCCGTGCAGAGTTCCGCGCAGCAGGCCGCTCCTGCCGCTGCCGATTCCAGGCCCAAGGCTGACCTCATCTTCACGCACGCCAACGTCTATACGGGCGTGCCGGCCAACACGCCATTCAGTTCCATTCTGCGTGAGGAAGCGATTGCCGTGCGCGGCGAACGCATCCAGGCCGTCGGGAAGATCGTTGACATTGACAAGTTGAAAGGGCCACAGACGCAAGTGGTTGACCTCGGCGGGCATTTCGTCATGCCCGGATTCAACGACGCTCACCTGCATCTGGACGATGCCGGGACGATGAAGCTGAGCGTCGATCTGACAGGCGTGAAGTCTCTCGATGACCTCCGCGCGCAAGTCGCGAAAAAAGTCGAAGAGTCGAAGGCTGGAGACTGGATTTTGGGATCGGGCTGGGACGAAACTCTCTGGCCCGTGAAGGTGACGCCCACGCGCTGGGATCTCGACGAGGTGTCGGGCGGGCATCCTGTATTCCTCGTCCGAATCGACGGACACATTGCCGTGGCTAATACCCGGGCGCTGCAGTTGGGCAGCATCACGCTGGCCAGCCGCAATCCGCAGGGCGGACAGATCGATCGGAATCAGAACGGCGAGCCCACCGGCATTTTGCGGGAGACGGCGCAGGCCGCGATTTTGGAAGTGATTCCCAAGCCGACCCACCGGCTCCGCCGCGAAGGACTCGAACTCGCCCTCGCCGATCTAGCAGAACATGGCGTGACCTCCGCGCAGGATTATTCACCCACATGGGAGAATTTTCAGATCTACGAGGAATTGGAGAAAGAAGGCAAGCTTACCGCCCGCATTACGGAGTGGCTGCCATTCGACGATCCCGTCGAGGAGTTGGACAAGAAGCGCAACTCGCATCCGCAATCGGACCTGATGCTGCACACTGGAATGCTGAAGGGGTTCATGGATGGTTCGCTCGGATCGCACACGGCGGCGATGCTTGAGCCGTATGCGGATGACCCCAAGAACTCCGGTTTGCCAAGGTACGACGCCGCGAAGCTGAACGACTTGACGAAAGAGCGCGTGCTGGCAGGCTTCCAGATTGGCTTTCATGCAATTGGCGACAAGGCTGTCCAGATGGCGCTCGACGCCTTTGCGGAAGCCGAGAAGGCTGCGCGCGAGGCGCACGTGAGAGCGCCGAACGGCGGCGAAGATTTCCGCCTGCGGATCGAACACGCTCAGGTGACAACTCCCGCGCAGATTGCGCAGTTCAAGACTCTGAAAGTGATCGCGTCGATGCAACCTAGTCATTTGCTGACCGACATGCGCTGGGCCCAGGACCGGCTGGGTCCGAAGCGCGCCGCCACTTCGTACGCCTGGCTGGCCTTTCTGAATAAGGGCGTCACGTTGGCCTTTGGGACGGATTATCCGGTGGAGCCGGTCTCGCCATTCCGCGGGCTGTACGCCGCCGTCACGCGCAGGAGCGAGAACGGCAAGCTGGAATATTTCCCCGAAGGGCGACTCACGGCAGACCAAGCGATCGCCGCCTACACCACGGGATCGGCGTTTGGCGAGTTTGAGGAGAAGGAAAAGGGCAGGCTGGTGCCTGGGATGTTGGCTGATTTTATTGTCCTGGACCGCGATCCCACGGCGTCCTCGCCAGAGAAGTTGCTGGGAACCAAGGTGCTGCGAACAGTGGTGGGCGGCAAGACCGTGTACGAGGCGAAGTAGGTCAGGCCTTTACGTTTGATCGACGATCGAGTCCCCGGCTAACACTCTCGCGGACAGTATCTTACCTAAATCCTTTGAACATCAAACAGTTTCGGGACTTTGTGCGTCCAATTAAAAGAAACTCCTAAGGGCGGCTTCTGCCCTGTCACAACGGACAGTGTCGGTACGTAGATGGGTATACTATAAGGGTTTAATCGGTTTCGGAGGGAAGTAGACATATGGATTCAGGCGCAATGTGGATGCGCATGAAGGCTCATCGCTGGGCCTACACGCTGAGTATTCTGGCAACGCTTTCCGTCGGCATTCTGATCGGGACGGTGGTTTCCTACGGAGTCAAAGGGAAAGAGGGTCAAAAGAGCGACGCGACACCGCTCACGCTGCCTTCACCGACGCAGATGTCGAACACGTTTTCGCAGATCGCGAAACAGTTGGAACCGAGCGTCGTAAATATCAACACGGAATCGACCATTAAGAACGTCCACAAGCGCCGTGGACAGAATCCCGACGACGACGATAGCGGGGATGGCGGCGGGATGGACGACTTCTTTAACCACTTTTTTGGTGGTCCGGGTGGTCAAGGCGCTCCCGGGGGGCCCGGGGATGGCGCGATCCGCGAGCGTTCGCTGGGTTCCGGCGTAATCGTCGATCCCAAGGGATACATTGTGACCAACCGGCATGTGGTCGAGAAAGCCGACCGCATTCGGGTCCGGTTCGAAGACGATCCGCCAGGCGTGCAGCATGACGCCAAGGTCATCGGCACCGATCAAGAAACCGATCTTGCTGTGATCAAGGTCGACGTTGACCGCGTACTGCCCTCTGCCAAGATGGGCAACTCCGACGGCATGCAGGTGGGCGATTGGGTTCTCGCGGTGGGCAGCCCATTCGGATTGTCCGAGACCGTGACAGCAGGAATCGTTTCGGCCAAGGGACGCGACATCGTGCCCGGCCGTCAGTTCCAGACTTTTATTCAAACCGATGCTGCGATCAACCCAGGAAATTCCGGCGGACCGCTCGTAAATATGAACGGCGAAGTGATCGGCATCAACACCGCGATTCTGAGCGAGACCAACGCTTACGCGGGTGTGGGGTTTGCTCTGCCCTCGAAGACCGTGGTCGAAGTTTACAACCAGCTGACGGGGCCGGAACACAAGGTTTCGCGCGGCTCGATTGGAATCATGTTTGATGCGGTCGAGAATCCCGCAATTGCCCGCGTGTACGGTTCGGGATCGGGCGTGACCGTCTCCAGCGTGGTTCCGGGCAGTCCTGCCGACCAGTCCGGCTTGAAAGTCGGCGACACCATCACCAGCGTTGACGGCAAGAAGGTGACCAAGGGCGCTGAACTGGTTGCCGACATCGCTTCGCGCAAGCCGGGATCGAAGACGAATCTGACCTTTCTGCGCAACGGCAAGACGCAGGAAGCGTCGGTGACCATTGCCGACCGCGCCAAGCTTTTTGCAGCGCGGCTCGGTGATGAGCAGGACAACGGCGACGAAAGCACGCCGAGGCAGAGCAAGTTCGGCGTGACCGTTCGCAAGGTGACGCCCGAAATGGCGGATCGTCTCGATATGCCTGCCGGGAAAGGCGTGATCGTGCAGGACGTGAAGGCCCGCTCGTTTGCCGAAGATGTAAACCTGGGACGTGGCGACATCATTCTGGAAGTGAACAAGCAGCCCGTGAACAGCGAGGAAGAGTTCGCCAAGGTCGAGGCGAGCATGAAGAGCGGCCAGGACGTTGTATTCCTGGTGCGCTCGCGTGGTTCGTCGAAACAGGACGGAACGATCTTCCTGGCCGGTACACTTCCGTAACCGGAACCGGCCCAACGGGAACTGGCGTTGTACTCTCCCATCGTGGATGATTACAATGCCAGCGTCCGGTTGGGCTTTTTACTTTTTGGGCGAAGGATTCAGGTTGAGAAGCGGGATACAAATCCACGGGGCGGGATGGATTGCCGCGGGCGCGCTGGCCATGCTCTGGTGCGTTGCTGCGGCCAGCCCCGGCCAAACTGCGACCGATGATTCGACGGCGAAGAAGCCGCCGGCTACTACGACTACCTCGCTCAAGAAGCATAAGAGCACGACCAAATCGGCGTCTACCCACACCGGGTCTTCAGGGAAACATTCGTCACGAAAAAAGTCGGCACGCGTGCGCGGCCAACAGAAAATCGATTCCGAAAGGGCGCAGGCAATCCAGGAAGCACTGATCCGCGAGCACTACCTGAGCGGAGAAGCCACGGGCACTTGGAACGAGGCCAGCGAGGCGGCTATGCGCCACTACCAGGCGGATCACGGCTGGCAGAGCAAGACGGTCCCCGACTCGCGTGCGCTGATTAAGCTGGGTCTGGGGCCGAGCAAGGACCACTTGCTGAATCCCGACAGCGCCATGACCACCGTTCCAGACGCGCCGCGCTCAGAGCCGCTGCCCACCACATCGCACAGCACACCGCCCGCCACGGATCCAGCACCGCCCGCCCATCAGAACGACCCTAGCCCGCAGTAGCCGACTACTCCGTCCTCAGCACAAACCAGCGCACGCACCTAAGCGAAGGTGACGAGCGTAATGGCAACGCTTGTGGACGGACGGGACTATCTTCACTGGCGGATGTAAGTGCTGAGTGCTGACAGCTAATTTTTCTTGTAGCTCGTCATCACCGGCTGTGGGAAGTAGGGCAAGGTTTGATTAGTGACGATGGCGCGGGGATTCGTTTCCACCATGGCCTCCGCGACGTCTTTTCCGCAAATGGCGGCGGCGGCATCGCGGGCGGTGGAAAGAATTGGAACTCTTTCCTCGAGATCGTGTGCATCGGTCGAGAGTACGTGGACAGCCTGATGCTCGAGCAGCCACAATGCCGCGCGCCGCGTGCGATCTCCCCAGAATCCGGTCAGCGCGGAGCCCGTCACCTGAACCACGCATCCCTGGTCCGCCCACTCCAGTACGCGCTGCGGGCTCTCGCGCAAAATCGGGTTGCGTTCGGGATGAGTGATGATCGGCGTCATTCCGCAGCTACCAAGCTTGAAGAAGTACTCCGTGGTCTGCTCTGAGATGCTGAAGTTGCTGAACTCCACCAGCAGGTAGCGCGTGCCTTCGATGACGTAACGAGTAGGGTTGGCCAACGCGTCCTGGATGTTGTCGTAAGACAGGTGAAAGTCGCAACCCAGGCCGATTTTCAGCGAATCGCCGACGAGTTCTTGCAGATGCGCGGCGAGTCCTTTCAGGTACTCGCGATTGTAGTGATAGCGGTCGTTGGCGTGGGGCGTGGCCACCACATGCGTAATGCCGTCGGCTGCGGCGGCATGGCACATGGCCACCGAGACGGCCCAGGATTTCGGACCGTCGTCTACCTCAGGAAGGATGTGAGAATGAATGTCGACCACAGTTGTACGAACACCAGCACGCCGCTGATAGTTGCCCTTCGTCACGATTTAAACAGATTCGTCCGCAAAGTCCAAGCCCGGCGCGGGAACTGGTAGATTATTCTCGAGAGGTTGGAGAAAATGCCGAGCCCAACTCCACTCGCGCTCGCAACTCTGGCTGGTGTGATCCTTTGCTGGTTCGTCTTCGCCGGCATCTTCCTGCTCCGCAAGCGGACTCCGAAGGCAGCTGAAGCGAAACGCGACAGAATGGCCACGCTGGGGATCATTCTCCAAATGTGCGGATATTTCCTGGTGTTCTTCCAACCTCCGTGGCAGCCATTTTTGCCCCCGGTCGCGGCGCTTTCAGGAATCGCCGGAATCGTATTTTCGGTATTCACCGTAGCCATCGCGGCCGGATCAGGATGGCTGATTGAAACGGCGGTCCGCACCCTCGGCAAGCAGTGGGCACTGCGTGCACGGCTCGTTGAAGAGCACAAGCTCATTACCGTGGGTCCTTATGCCTACATGCGAAATCCGATCTACACCGGCATGCTCGGGATGCTGATCGCCACCGGACTGGCGACGGAACACTGGATCGCGCTGCCTGTGGCAGTCATTATTTTCGTGGGCGGCATGGTGATTCGAGTGCGCAGCGAGGAGAAGCTATTGCGCGCCGCGTTTGGTGAAGAGTTCGAGGCATATGCCCGACGCGTGCCTGCCATACTGCCGGGTATTTACTGAGAGGAGCCTTTAACCGTGGAGATCACGCAGACGCGCGAAGCCCCCGGAGGTGCATGCTTTGAGTTCTTGTTGTTCTGGGCGTACTCTGCGCTCGTTCGTCGCGACCTTTGCGGTTAAAGGCTTTTCCCATACCGCTCGCGAATGAACTCCGCAATCCCAGCGTAGGCTCTGGTCAGGGTCTGTTCATCCGGCAAGAACACGATCCGGAAATGCTGCGTCCCCGGTTTCTGGCCGAAGCCGGAGCCATGCACCACCATGACATGTTTCTGGCGGATGAGTTCCTTTACGAATATCTCGTCGCTCTCCGGGATGTCAATCCGTGGGTAGGCGTAGAACGCACCGCGCGGGGCGACGCAACTCACCCGCGGTGTCGCTTCGCACCACTTCTGCGTGAGATCGCGCCGTGAACGCAGTTTACGCTGCACTTCGAGGAGATGATCCTGCGGTCCTTCCAGCGCGGGCCTGATCGCGTATTGCTCGGGATGGTTGGCGCAGAGACGCGCCCGCAGCAGTCGGTGCACGCCTTCGGTATAAGTCTTCACCGCGGCGGCATCGCCCGAGACGATACCCCATCCGATTCGCCAGCCCGGGACGAGATAGTTCTTCGACATTCCGCC
Source organism: Candidatus Sulfotelmatobacter sp. (assembly GCA_036521895.1). Lineage (GTDB taxonomy): Bacteria > Acidobacteriota > Terriglobia > Terriglobales > Acidobacteriaceae > Sulfotelmatobacter. Next base: position 15,337 of record DATDGW010000075.1, read on the forward strand.
GAAGGTCACGCAAGGCACGTCCGGCGCGACCGACGCAAACGCGATGTGCGGCGTGCCGTCGAGAATCAGCTTGTCGTAGATTTCGTCCGAGAAAACGATCAGCTTGTGGCGTCGCGCGAGTTCCGCAACCTGCTCCAACATCCGCCGCGTGCACAACGATCCCGTAGGGTTGTTGGGGTTAATCAGAACGATGCCGCGGGTGCGCGGCGTAAGCTTGCGCTCGATGTCGGCCAGTTCTGGCTGCCATGCGTCGTCTTCATTCAGGTCGTAAGCGTTCAGCCCGATCCCCAGCTTACAGAGCACCGCCGAGTACAGCGGGTAGTCCGGGCTGGGAGTCAGAACGTTCTCGCCGGGATTGACCAGAGCGGACAGGCAGAGATCGACTGTCTCGCTCACGCCGGCGGTGACGAAAATATCCTCGACCGTCGTAAGGCCCTTGCGTCCGGCCTCGCCTCGAATCGCCTCGATCGCTTCCGAGATCCCAGGCGACGGTGCGTATCCGTTCTTGCCATCGCGCATGGCCTTGTACACGGCTTCGATGATGTGCGGCGGCGTCTGGAAATCGAAATTCAGCGGATCGCCAACATTGAGCGGCAGCACTTTGTGTCCCTGCTTCGCCACTTCGTCGGCGACACAGGCCAAGTCGCGGATGGCGTAGCGGACGTTATCGAGGCGGGAGGCGGCAGCAATCTCTTGAGCTTGGCTAATGGGAGTCATGGGAGCCTCGCCACGGCGAAGGTTCCGGGCCGCGGCTCAAAAGAAATTCTAAATGTACGGGACAAGGTAGCGCGCAGAAATCTGCGCCCGGCCCCGCCTGCTGCGAAGCAGGGGCGGCAAGACCGAAGAGTGGGGCTATTTACTTGTTAGCGTTGAACGTGAACACGACTTCCTCGACGCTTTGGGCCGGACCGGGTGCATACTTCCAATGCATCACCGCCTGCGAGGCATACTGGGCCAGCATGGGATTGCCGCCTTTGCACTCGACCTTCGAAACCGTCCCGTTCGGAAGCACAGTCGCCGCCAGGCGAACCTGTCCTTCAAAGTGAGCATTCCTGAGGACATAGGGATAGTCGGGTTCGGTCATCACCAAGACTTTGCGGTGGGTCTTGGCGGTGTCCTGAGCCAAGAGACGCGGAGTGGAAACAGCGATTAGCCCGAGCAGGACGGACAGGGCGGCAAGACAGAGCCGGTTCCTGACGCTTAGGCTCCGAAGGGTGCAAGATTGACGATCCATCACAAGACAACCCCAAAGGCGAGAGTTGAGACTTGGGGAAGCCTCACGGGGCTAAAGTAGGATGCTCGTGACAAGCGATCAAGATTACCGACGTACTCAAGCATAGCCGCCACGCACGGGCGATGGTCGTGGCGCAAGATGTCGGCGCAAAAAAGAATCAGCCGTCAGGGCTGATTCTGACGGCTGATTGATCACTGAGGGCTGTACTCAATCTTCCCGGTCAATCTGTGCTTTCTGCAACTTGTCCGAATAGTCGACGTAAACCGACTTCCACTCCGTATAGAAGTCGATCGCGCCGATCCCACCCTCGCGATGCCCGTTTCCGGTCGCCTTCGTGCCGCCGAAGGGCAGGTGCACCTCGGCGCCAATGGTGGGCGCGTTGATGTAGGTGATGCCGGCGTAGAGGTCCCGGATCGCTGAAAACGCCTTGTTGACATCCTTGGTGTAGAGCGCGGAGGACAAGCCGTATTCGATCCCGTTCGCAATTTCAATGGCGTCTTCGAGGTCGTCGCAAGCCATGACTGCGACGACCGGTCCGAAGATTTCTTCCTGCGCGATCCGCATCTTGGGGTCGACGTCGGTGAAGACCGTGGGCTCCATGAACCACCCGTACTGGTAGTCGCCCTGGTCGAGACGGTTGCCGCCGCAAACCAGTTTCGCGCCCTCGTTCTTGCCGATATCGACATAACTGAGGTCGGTCTGCAGTTGCTTCTCGTTGACGGCCGGCCCCATCTGCACGGTTTCGTCGAGACCGTTGCCTACCTTCAGCTTTTTCGCGCGTTCCATCAGGCGCTTTACGAATTCCCGATACACCCCCTTTTGCACGATCATGCGACTGGTCGCCGTGCAGCGCTGCCCGGTGGTTCCGAAGGCTCCCCAGAGACCGCCCTCGATGGCCAGATCGAGGTTGGCGTCGTCGAGTACGATCATGGGGTTCTTACCGCCCAACTCGAGTGAGCAATGCTTGAAGCTCTGGGCAGCGATGCCGCCGATAATGCGACCGACCGCGGACGACCCCGTCAGAGAGACAGCACGCACGTCGGCGTGCTCGGCAAGCGGAGTGCCTACGTCCGCCCCGAATCCGCTTACGATGTTGATGACGCCCTTGGGCAGCCCCGCGTCGGTGAGAGCGCGAACCAGATTGAAGGTCGAAAGCGGCGTGTCCTGCGCAGGCTTAATAACGCAAGTGTTCCCGCAGACGATCGCCGGCAGAAGCTTCCACGAAGAAATCGCCATGGGGAAATTCCAAGGCGTGATCATCCCGCATACACCGATGGGCTGCCGCACCGCCATGGCGAACTTGTTGGGCATTTCCGACGGCACCGTCGGACCGAACAATCGCCGGCCTTCGCCAGCGTTGTAGTAAGCGGCGTCAATGGCTTCCTGCACGTCGCCACGCGTCTCGGCCAGCACCTTGCCCATTTCGCGGGTCATCTCCCGCGCATAATCTTCCTTGCGCTCAATCAAAATCTCGGCGGCGCGGAAAACGACCTCGGCGCGGCGCGGGGCAGGCACCAGTCGCCACTTGGTGAAGGCTCGTTTGGCAGCGGCGACAGCGGCGTCCACGTCGGCCTTGGCGGATTTCTGGAAAATGCCGACCAGGTCGCGAGTATCAGCGGGATTGCGATTTTCGAAAGTCTCTCCGGTCGAGGCTTCGACCCACTCGCCGTCGATGAAATTCTTAAAAACTTTGGTTTGACCGTAACTGAGCGTGGCTGGACTGGTCAAAGTGTCGGTTGCCATGATGTCTCCTAGGGTTTCGGAATATGAAAGCCCAAACAGCTGATGCTACAACTCGCAAGCAAGGTGCGGCAAGCAGGAGCAGCTAGTGCAGCTCGTGAACGTCGATGTGTGACGGGCTGATGCTCTGGTTACGGGGATCTGCTAAAACTGGAGGATCGGACCGAGGCAAAAGACCGCCGCAACCCAGCTGAGAAGTCGCTGGACTTTTCTGCTCATATGCCGACATTAGACACCAGCGGGTATTCCTCGGCGAGTAGGCCCAGGAACGAAGGTGCCTGAAGGCTCGATTTCCCTCTGGGGCACTTCGGTAACGTCTCAAACTGATTACCTGTTTTTTCCTCCGTTTTGGGTGTGCTAACGTTTCTCTTTACCGCATATTTGCAAAGGTTTAGCGAGGGTTTTCGATCCCAAGTGTCTTCTGATAACCGCAAACCGGGGATCCACGTTGCGTGGACCACCATCACTTACCGCAGTGTCGCGCTGCTGATCATGGCTGGCGCCATCGTATTTTATATTGTCGTGCGCTTCACGTTTCCCCAATTCACAGAGAACACTGTCAAGGCGGGTGGGAACGTCGTCGGCAAGTTGTTGGATCACGTTGCGGGAATGGCTCCTGCGACGGGACCCGGAATCTCCACGGCTCAGCAGGCGCACTTCACCGCACTCGACGGCACCGTGCGCGTCAAGAAGAGCAACGGCAACAGTTGGGTCCCCGGCGATTACAGCATCCCTCTGGAAAAGGGCGACGTCGTTCAGACTGGTTCGGAAGGCATGGCGAAGGTCGTCTTCAATGACGGCACCAGTTACACCGTGAAACAGGATTCGCTGATCGTGATCGAAGAGAACTCGGCCAACGACCAGCAGCAGACCAATGTGGCTGTTGCGGTCAGCACCGGAACGGTTGACCTCTCGACCGCGACCTATAGCCAGGGTTCGAAATCGCAGGTGATTGTGGCGGGTGCCACGGCCTCGCTGTCGCCAGAGTCGGCGGCGCAGGTGCATAACGATCCCAAGGCTGACCAGCACGAAATCCTGATGAAAAAAGGTGCCGGCGAGGTCTCGCGTAATGGCGAAACCGTAAAACTCGCCAACTGGGAAAAGGTGACCTTCCAGGGGCAACAGTCGCACCTGGAGAAAGCCAAGGAAATTGGTCCTCCGACGCCGATCGCTCCCGCCAACATGGCGCCGCTGTTCTCCGCGGGCGAGGCTACCAAGGACGTGGAATTCTCCTGGACGCCAATGGCGAATGCAGTTGGGTACCGCCTGCGCATCTCCCGCAACCCCTACTTTTCTTCTACACTGGTTGACAAGAAGGTTAATACAGCAGCGGTAACCGTCACCAGCCTTGGCGAAGGCGCGTATTACTGGATGGTTCAGTCCTACGACACCGCCGGGAAGGAGTCGGTGGAGAGCGAGAAGAACCGCTTCACCATCATTTCCAAAGGCAAGGAGACGGAAGCTATCGAACTGGATCTGGATCCTTTTATTCAGCATGGGCACGTCATTGAGGTGACGGGCAAGACGCAGACGGGCGCGCGCGTCATGGTGAACGGCAGTGAGGTTCCGATGATTGGCTCAGATGGCCAGTTCCATTACTTCACGCCGCCACTGCCGACGGGAGAAGCCGTAATTACAGTGACGGCGCAAACGGCGCAGGGCGGAGTAAACACGCAGCAGAAGAAGATCATTATTCAGTAGACCGTTGCAAGGTTTCAAAGTTTCAAGGTTTCCATGTGCAAGCTCGCAAAGACCTTTGATTGCAGAGGAATCGTGGTTTTTCACACCTTGAAACTCTGAAACGTTGAAACCGTGGAACCTGAGGTAAGCAAGGTTGCCGGGCATCTCGTAGAATGAAGATACCCAGTACCCTGACAGAAAAAAGGAAAACACCGGGAGCCTCCCGGCAAAGCAGCACGTAGAAAGACGCGGGAACATTTCGTCATGTCAAACAACGGATTTCATTCAGGCTCGACGCGGAACCACAACCTCCGATCGCTGTTCAGCATTTTCTCCAGCGACCTGGCCATCGACCTCGGCACCGCCAACACGCTCGTGTATGCGCGCGGCAAAGGGATCGTCGTGAACGAGCCTTCCATCGTCGCCATCAACAAGAACACGGGCGAAGTCGAGGCCGTCGGCAAAGAGGCGAAAGAGATGCTGGGCCGCACGCCGGGCAACATCGTCGCCATCAAGCCCATGAAAGATGGCGTCATCGCTGACTTCAAAGTCACCGAGAAGATGTTGAATTACTTCATCCAGAAGGCGCACAACCGCAAGATGCTGGTGCATCCCCGCATCGTGATCGGCGTGCCCTCTGAGATTACGCAGGTGGAAAAGCGCGCGGTCATGGATTCGGCGTATCGCGCCAAGGCCAGCGAAGTGCATCTGGTCGAGCAAGCCATGGTGGCTGCAATCGGCGCAGGACTTCCGATCACTGAGCCCAGTGGCAACATGGTGGTCGACATCGGTGGCGGCACCACCGACATCGCAGTCATTTCGCTCAGCGGCATCGTCTATTCCCGTTCCGTCCGTATGGCCGGCAACCAGATGGACGAAGCCGTCATGAACTATCTCAAGCGGAAATATAACTTGCTGATCGGCGAGCGCACCGCCGAGCAGATCAAGATGGAGATCGGCTCCGCGCACCAGCTCGACAAGCCCATGACCATGGAGATCAAGGGCCGCAACCTGATCGAAGGCGTGCCCAAGACAATCACGGTCGACGACGGCGAAATCCGCGAAGCCCTGAGCGAGTGCGTTTCCACCATCATGAACGCGATCCGCGTGGCGCTCGAGCGCACGCCTCCCGAACTCTCGGCCGACATCAGCGATCGCGGCATCGTTCTCACCGGCGGCGGCGCCCTGCTCAAGAACCTCGACAAACGTATCCGCGAAGAAACGGGATTACCAGTTTCGATCGCCGACGACCCCCTCTGCAGCGTGGTGCTGGGCACCGGCAAGATGCTCAGCGATTTCAAGCTGCTGAGAAAAATCTCGATTGAGTAAAGCCGCGAGCCGCGAGCTATGACTGTGAGCCAGTAAATTCAGGTTCTGCGGTTCGGCTCGTTGCTCGAAGCTCATGGCGCAACGCTCTTATGGAATCCGTCCTCGGCCGCTACCGCAACCTGGTCATTCTGGTAGGAGTGTTGTTTCTCCAGGTGCTCGGGCTGGCGATGCAGGTGAAACGCAGCGGAGGCACCGATGCGGAAAATACTCGCCTGATCCGCATCTGGGGTGTGGGCGCGATCACTCCTTTCGAGCGCATTCTGGTCTGGGCTCAGAACGGCACCGGCAATATCTGGCACAACTATTTTTACCTGCGTGGTGTGCGAGCCGAGAATCGCCAGCTGAAAGAGCAGATTGAGCAAATGCGGCTCGAACAGGTCCGCCTGAGCGAAGACGCCGCGCAGGCGCGGCGATTGCAAACCCTGCTGGCCTTCAAAGAACAGTTCATCTCACGCACCGTGGCCGCGCAGGTGATCGGCTCTAGCGGCAGCGATCTTTCGCGCACCGTATACATCGACAAAGGCGAGAACGCCGGCATCAAGCGCGACATGGCCGTCATGACGGCGGACGGAATTGTCGGCAAGGTCCTCATCGTCTATCCCTCGGTTTCGCAGGTGCTTTTGATCAGCGATCAAAGCAGCGGCGTTGGTGCCATCCTCGAGAAGACCCGACTGCAGGGAGTTCTGCGCGGTACTGCCAATGGCGAAGTCATGCTCGAACGCGTGATGAGTGATGAGCAGGTTCCTGTAGGCGAAACCGTTCTGACCAGCGGCGGCGATCAGATTTTCCCGAAAGGCTTGCCCGTCGGTACGGTCACGAAGGTCGGCAAGGGCAAAGACCTGTTTCTGAATATCAAAATCAAGCCCGCCGCCAACCTGAGCAAACTGGAAGAGGTCCTGGTGCTGGTCGAAAATAAGGAACGGCAGGCCACGGCGGAAGAGAACGTTCGTGTGCGCGCTGCCGACATTCTGGCGCAACGGCTGCCGTCGGTACCCGACAAACCGGCCACGGATGCGAATGCGGCGGCAGCCACCGCAGAAGGATCCGCCAAGCCCGCAGGCGCTAAGACGGCTGCTCAACCTACAGGCGCGGCTACACCGGCAACGCCCTCAGGCAAGAGTCCATCCGGCACAAGCACCGTTTCCGGCGCGTCCGGCGCGGGCCCGGAAGGGAAGCCAGCCGGGGCCCCCGCAGTGAAGAAAAACGTGGCTGCGCCGGCGGGCCCGGCGACAGCGCCAAGACCCGACGCAACTCAGACCTCGCCCGCGAACGAACCGCCGAAACCGGCTGATTCGACCGCACCCACCGAGCCGCCCCCCAATCCGCAGCCCCCTGCCAACGAGAGCGGCCCACAATAGCGTGCCCATCACCTACACATCCAATGAGCAGGTTGAGGTCTACCGGTTCAGCATCCCGGTAACGATCGGGGTACCGTTGCTGGCGCTCTTTGTGCAGGCTTTCTTGCCGCTGCGTTTTCCGCGTTTTGCAGTCTATTTCGATCTGCCCCTGCTGGTGACGATCTTCTTTGCCATGGCGCGCCGCAGTCCAGTTGCCGGGCTTTTCACGGGCGCCGTCATCGGCCTCGCGCAGGACATGCTCGGCCACAATCCGATCGGAATCTACGGCATCGCTAAGACGATTGTGGGCTACGGAGCTTCGTCGTTGGGCGTCAAGCTCGATGTTGAAAACGCCGGCGCCCGCCTGCTGGTGACATTAGGTTTCTATCTGATTCATGCCGCGGTCTATTTCACGGTAGCCCGCGGGCTGGTGAATATGACCCAGACCTGGAGTTGGCCCCGAGGCATTTTAGCTGGGCTGGCGAACGCAATCCTCGGTGTCGCGCTGTTCTTTCTGCTCGACAAGTTTAAGCAGAGGACGTGACCAAAAGTTCCCAGTTCTCAGTTCTCGGAACCGGGGCTTGTGACTTAGGTTACTACCTGATCAAGAGCTGACACCCGGGCTGGGATTAGAATTGGATTTACAGGCTTACACCCACAGTTTTCCGCCCTCTCTCGGCGAGCCTCCCCACGGGTTTACGCAACTGAGAACTGGGAACTGAGAACCGAGAACTGATGTTCGGCCGCGACGAAAAAGTTTCCGAAGTCCGCCTTACGGCGGCGCAATACATCATCCTTGGCATTTTCCTGATCCTCGCCTACGGATTGTGGAAGCTTCAGGTGATGGAGAGCGGCTATTACGCGTCGGCCGCCGAGAAGAATCGCATCCGCAATGTTCCTGTGCTCGCGCCGCGCGGCAAGATTCTCGATCGCGAAGGCCGCGTGATCGTCGACAACTACCCGTCATTTTCCGCCTTGCTGCTCCGAGACTCCACGCGTGATCTGGTCGGCGACGCGGATTTGATTGCCAAGGGTTTGCATCTTGATCCCAACGAAGTGCGGACGCGCATCCGCCACTTCGCGTCGATGCCGCAGTACCAGCCGATTTTCCTGAAGGAAGACATTACCCCCGACGAGTTGCAGTTCATCGAAGCGCATCGCAACGAGTTGCCCGAACTCGACACGATCATGGCCCACCGCCGCCTGTATCCTCGCAACGGATTCATGGCGCATCTGATCGGCTACGTCGGGGAAGTCAGCGAAGACATGCTGAACCAGTCGCAGTTCGAGCTGTACAACGCCGGCGATGTGGTCGGCATTTCCGGAGTCGAGCGCCAGTACAACGATCTTCTGATGGGCACCAACGGATCGCGCCAGGCCCTCGTCGACAGCCACGGCCGCGAAGTGGGACGCCTGGGCGAGACCGAAGCGATACCCGGTAAGCAACTCAAGCTGACGATCGATATCGATCTGCAGATTGCGGCTGAAGAGGCGCTCGCGGGAAAAAACGGAGCCGTGGTTGCGATGGATCCGCACACCGGCGAAATTCTCGCCATGGTCAGCGGACCATCGTTTGATCCCAACGACTTTGCCGTACACGTGTCGCGCGATCAATGGAACAAGCTGGTCACCGATCCTGATAAGCCGCTGCTGAACAAGGCAATTCAGGCGCAGCTGGCGCCGGGCTCGACATTCAAGATCATCATGTCGGTGGCGGGGTGGCAGGAAAATATCGCGCAAACGTTGCATGTGAACTGCACAGGCGGCGCGGAGTTTTACGGACGCCGCTTTGGTTGCTGGGTGAAGGGTGGACACGGCGAGGTTTCTCTCGAAAAAGCAATCTACCAGTCTTGTGACGTCTTCTTCTACACGCTCGCGGAGAAACTGGGCATCGAACGCATTGCAAAGTACGCGACCGATTTGGGATTGGGCCAGAAAACCGGGATCGACCTGCCCAACGAAGTTTCCGGTGTCATGCCCTCGGAAGAGTGGAAGATCAAGAATTTCAAGCAGAAGTGGTTTGCGGGAGAAACGATTTCGGTTGGCATCGGTCAGGGCGCGGTGGCAATTACGCCGGTGCAGTTGTTGCGCGCCATCAGCGCGATCTCCATGGGTGGCCGCGTGGTTGTGCCGCACGTCATCAATCCAACCGATATACCCCCGGGTTACGTCGAGGCCCAGCACTATACGGAAGTGAAGAACGTCCCGATCGACCCGAAGGGATGGACCTTCATCACTGACGCGATGTCACGGGTCCTTTTGCCGGAGGGAACAGCGCCTTCCGCCCACATTCCTGGCATTGATATCGCAGGCAAGACGGGATCAGCACAGATTGTGTCGCTGACCACACGCGCTCGATTCAAGAACAGTGATGACCTGGCGCAGAACGGATGGTTCGTAGGATTCACGCCACGCCGCAACCCCGACCTCGTGGTCTGCGTCCTGTTTCAAGGCGGTGAGCACGGCAAGCTGGCCGCGCGCCTTGCGACGCAGGTGATCAAGGCTTACGTCGACAAGCAGCACCGCACGCCGCAGAAGATGGTGGAGCAGCCAAAAAGCAATGGCACGGTTGACATCGGCGGCTTGTGGACCGATTCCGGCCCCGACGGCGACAAAGACACACTGCAAGGCGGCCATTTCGTTCTCGATCTGCCAAAGAGGCCGCTGGCAGTTGCCATTGCCGCGCCGGGAATGCATCAATGACCGTTCAACCTACAGGATTCCGAGCCGTGGATCCCTTAACGAAAAGCCAAAGGCTAGGAGCTAAGAGCTAGAAGCTGTTTTATGGCACGCTACGTCTCATACCGCGACTTCGACTGGGTCCTTCTGGGGTTCGTGTTGATCATTTGCGGCCTGGGCGTGATGGAGATCCACAGTGCCACCATGCACACGAAGTTTGCCGGAGCCCACGTCAAGCAGGTCTACTGGGTTGTGGCCGGCGTGGGTGCGATGTTCGTCATCAGCCTGGTCAACTACCAGGCTCTTCTGGATCAAATTCACTGGTTCTACATCGCCGGAGTAGGTTCGCTCATGGCGGTGTTGCTCTTCGGCCAGAAATACCTCGGCGCGCGGCGATGGATCAAAATGCCCGGCGGCAACCATTTCCAGCCGTCCGAGTGGGTAAAGCTGATCCTCATCCTGGCCGTGGCCAAGTATTTTGCCGACATGCGCCAGCGTGAGCTTTCCTGGCCGGATCTTATGAAGGCGGGGGCCATCGTCGGCGTTCCTATGTTGATGGTCCTGGCTCAGCCCGATCTCGGCACCGCGCTCACCTATGTCCCCATCGCCGTCATGGGAGTCTTTCTGGGAGGCCTGCAGTGGAAGCAGGGGATGACCCTGGCCCTGCTGGCCGCAATTGCAATCGGGGCTGTCTTTTTCACGCCACGGGTGCACGTGCTCAAGTCGTACCAGAAGCAGCGATTAACCAGCTTTATCGACCCTGAACTCGACCCTCAGGGCTCGGGGTATCAAGTTGAGCAATCCAAGATCGCGGTGGGTTCCGGGGGGCTCTGGGGCGGCAAAGGCTCGCAAACACACGGTGCTTTCCTCCCAGTTCCCCAAACGGACTTCATTTTCGCTGCTTTCTCAGAAGAACATGGATTCGTAGGCGCTCTCGGGGTTCTGCTGCTATACTTCATTGTGCTGATGCGTTTGACTCAGAACGCGCAAACAGCGCCCGACCGCGCTGGCACGTTCGTGGTGATGGGTGTGGTGGCTGTGCTTAGCTTCCATATCCTGGTCAATGTCGGCATGGTGGTTGGCTTTATGCCGGTCACCGGAATACCCCTGCCGCTGATGAGTTATGGTGGGTCTTCTGTCTTGTTCCTGTTCCTGGCGCTGGGGATGGTTATGAATGTTCGCATGCGCCGTTTCGTGAACTAACTGGGCGGGCTAGTCTGGGTGAGCTCGTTAAGCCCGAACCAGTTAGGGCGAGACAAGCTTCAAAAGCAACAGGTTCAGGAACCAGGGAAGAACGGCAGGATCAGCAGTTTGCTGCGCTCGCAGGCGCAGCCCCAAAAAATATCGATCGCCCCCGCGTGAAGGGGGCATTTCACCGGCTAGTCGAGCAGTTGAAGGCCGGGCAGGATTGAAGTTGAGCAGCCGGGCAGGGAACGGCCCCCCGACCCCATCTGGGTCTGAGAGTGCGGTCACAAACCCCGGCAGGATTTAAAACGATAAGTGCAAAAGATTCCCAAGCTTGTGCAGCGGACCGGGCGAAGAGAACTACTCTCTGGCCCCGTCTGTCCCCGATTCGGGGCAGCATCGCGACGCTCTTCGCTTCATCCTCCCGTACCTCTCCTGACTCCACCCCGGTGAAGCCCGACCGATTTCGGCAATGAGTCGGCGGGACCGGAGTGTTCGATGAACAAAGAACTATTTGTCTCTTCCACCCCCCATGAAACCAAGGTGGGTCTGGTGGAAGATGATCTGCTCGCGGAGGTCTATCTTGAGCGCGAGAACGAGTACACCTTAGCTGGATCCATCTACAAAGGCCGCGTTACCCGCGTGCTGCCTGGCATGCAGTCGGCCTTTGTCGACATCGGGTTGGAACGCGACGCCTTCCTCTACGTTTCCGACTTTATGGAGTTGGAAGAGCACGACGACGATCTGACCGACGTAGTCCCAGCCAACCGCAACGTCCCCGACCTCAGACAGCAACCGCCTCGAGCCGAAGCAGCCCCTGGGGGGCCCGATGCGCCTCATGCCGATGGTCCAGAGACCGACTTGGGCGCAGAGACTGATCAGGATTTTGGTGAGACCGAAGGTCAGAGTGATGTCCAACCGGCGGTTTCAACCGGAGCAATGCCCGAGCCAAGTGGCGATTCGCAGAACCGCGAACGCGGAGGTTGGCGTGGACGCCGCCGTCGCCGTGGCGGACGTCGTGATGGCCGGGGAGATGGCCGTGATCGTGGTCCCGAGCGTGGCCTGGAAAGAACGCCGGATCGATCGTTCGACCGCAGTTCCGACCGTGGGCCTGAGCGTTTCGCACGCCCTGCCGAGCCGATGCCCATCCGCACGGTGGACTCGGGAAGAAGCCAGCCTTCAGGTCCGCCCCCCGGATACCAGCCGATCCTGCTGCCCGGAGAATCGATTTCCAAGTACCAGCGTTTCGCCCAGCAACCGCCCGTACAAGAGCCGGGTCGCAAGGCGGTGACTGCAGTCGAGTCGGAAGCCCCTGCCGAGCCCGTCGCTCCCCTCGCCGCGACCTTCCCTGAGGACGAGCCCATCTTCGCTGCCACCGATTCCGCAGCCGAGCCTCTTCACGAGCAGCACGAAGACATTCGGGCCGCCCACGAAGAGCCCATCGAACACGTCGAGTCAGCCTCGACGTCGACCGACTGGAATCAGGAATTCCGCCGCCCCGAAGCCACGAGCCTGCCCTCTCTCGGCTGGCCCGGCGAGTCGACCGTCACCGTAGAACAAGACGCCGTGCAACAGGGGGAAGGCGAAGAAGAAGCCCATGAGCCAGAGAGGCACCAAGCCGCAGCCGTAACCGGGGAAGTCGACGCTCCGGTTCGTTCGCGTCACGAAGAGGAAACTCCCGTCTTCGCCGCTCCGGGCACGATGGAAGAAGAGACCATTGACGACGAGGAAGTAGGCACGATCCATTACGAAGCTTCTTCCGACGAAGGTTACGACGAATTCGAGGAAGAGACCCAGGCCGGTCCCGGACATCTGAACGGCGATGCCCGTGAGACCGTCTCTGAAATTCATCAAGCATCGCTGGCCGATAGCGCGCATCCCGCGGAAGCGGTGCCCGCCGAGGGTGAAGAGGACAGCGAGGAGCTGGAACTCGAAGAGGCCCAGGCCGAAGCGGAAGCCATGCTCGACGCAGAAGCCCGCAGTAACGGCACCGTCGATGCCCGAGTAGAAGTTCGTGCTCCCGCCGCAACCGCAGGCTACACACAGCGCACGCAACGCCCGCGTCCGGGCCAGGACCGCGACCGTGGCCGAGGTGACCGGCAACGCCGGGGTGGTGGCGGACGTCGCTTCCGCCGCCGCGAGAATGCTCCCGTTCCCTTGATTAGCGATTTGCTCAAGGAAGGCCAGGAAATCCTGGTCCAGATCGCCAAGGAACCGATCGGCAAGAAAGGCGCGCGCATTACCAGTCACATTGCGCTCCCGGGCCGCTTCCTGGTGTACATGCCGACGGTGAACCACACCGGCGTTTCGCGCAAAATTGCTTCCGAAGAAGAGCGCCAGCGCCTGAAACGGATCATCCTGAGCGAACGCGAAAACGGCCATGGAGGCTTCATCGTCCGAACGGCCGCACAGAGCGCGAGTGAAGAAGAACTCCGCGCCGACATTCGCTTCCTGAAAGGCTTGTGGCAGGACATCAAGAATCGTGCCGAAAGCTCTAAGCCGCCCGCTCTGATCTACCATGATCTCAACGTCGTCGAACGCGTGCTGCGCGATCAGGTGACTTCTGACTTCAGCGTGATCTGGGTCGACACGGAACCGGAATACGAGCGCGTCCTGCGCTTTTTCAATCGCTTCCAACCCGCAATGGTCAAGCGAGTGAAGCTCTACACGAAGGAAACGCCGCTGTTTGAGCAATTCGGCCTCGCCGAAGAAATGAACAAGGCGCTCAAGTCGAAGGTCTGGCTCAAGAGTGGCGGCTACATCGTCATCAATCAGACCGAAGCCCTGGTCGCGATCGATATCAATACCGGCAAGTATGTCGGTAAGACGGCGCGCCTAGAAGACACGATCGTCAAGACGAACGTAGATGCGATTAAGGAGATTGTCCGGCAGATCCGCTTGCGCGATCTCGGCGGCATCATCATCATCGACTTCATCGACATGGATGAACGCCGCAACCGGCAGCGTGTCATGCAAGCTCTCGAAGAGGAACTCCGCCACGACCGCGCTCCTTCAAAGACCCTGCAGTTTAACGACTTCGGACTGGTTGCCATCACCCGCAAGCGCGTCAAGCAATCGCTCGAACGCACCATTGGCGCCCCGTGCCCATACTGCGAGTCGACCGGATACGTGAAGTCCGTGACCACAGTTTGCAACGAGATTTACGTGGAGATGCGGAAGATCGCCAAACACTTGGAGCATGAAGACGTCATGCTGCGCGTGCATCCGGACGTTGCGAAGGAATTAAAAGCCAACAACGGGCGCTTACTGAACGAGATGGAAGAAATGACCAAGCGCACCATCATCGTGAAAAGCGATCCGGCGGTCCATCAGCAGCAGTTCGACATCAACTGAGCGGTCAACTCTCAGGTCTCAGAAAAGACGGGCCATATCGCCCGTCTTTTCTTTTTGTAGTCGTCTTTTCAGTGGCCGAGAATTCGTTGTGTCTTCTGGGGTTAAGGTTCTGGGAAATGAACCGCGGAGTACACAGCGAGCCCAGAGGCTCCAATGGACGAATGGAAGGAATCAAGCAAGGCGAATGATCTAGCTGGCCACGTTGGCGAGCGTCTTCACTGCAACGTCGGCCTGGTTGCGCAGCTTTTGCGCGGACTCGTGGATAGACCTGGCCGCTGCGCCTCCGCCTTGCTCGGCCGTCTGCGCAACGCTGCCGGCATCCTCGGTGGTGGTGCTCGCCATGTCGAGCAAAACTACCACGGCGTCGGCGTGCAACTTCCACACTGACGACATCTTCTGGCTGCGCTTCAATTCTTCCAGTTCGGTGCTGATGCGCGCGGTAATCGAAACCATCCGGATCAGTGTGCGCGCCACGTCGGCCCTCAGGCTTTTTTCTTCCAGGAACGGAGCACTGTAGGCGTCGGCCTCCGGGCCCGTCAGCGTCAGGTTGAAGAAGCGCATCGGCACGACCTGACGGTATTTCGGGTCGGCCACGCGTACAAACACGCGAATCGATTCCTCAACGCGCCGGAGTTTCGCTTCTTCTGCAGAGATCTGTTGCGCCGTAACGGCAGGCGGCTGGAACACCGCAGCCGGTGCTGGTAGCTTTGCCGCGGCAGCCGCTTTCGCGGCTCTAGGAGCCGCCCCCGCGCCGCCAGCTGCGCGCGACGCCTGCCCCACCGGCGTCAGCAACGATCGCCGGATCGGCGGACGCCGGTCCAGTTCTTTCTTCAATTTCGAAACCCTGCGGAATTTCTCCAAGGTGCTGCCGTAGTCCGCCTCCAGCAGTTGCTTCCCTTGAATCGCGGCGACATGGTCGACCGTGACTTCCACGCCGTCGACCGTGGTCAGAATTGTTCCACCCATTTCTTCGAGGGCCTGTCCGAAGCTCTTGATCTCGGTCAGGGCCTTGGCGAACAATTCATCAAACTTCTTGCCAAAGGTCGCGTTGTACGCCGAAACCGTCGCCAGCACGCCGGGATGATAAAACGACGAATCCAGCCATTGCTTCAGTTCCCGCACCCGACCAATGATGCCGGAGTCGATCAGCATATTGAAGTCGCGGAATCGGGCAATTTCGTCGCGCAGCGGATCGAAACGCCGCAGCAACTGCACGTGCTCCTCAGGCAGCGAGGGCACATCCGAGTCCGCCAGGATTTCAATCAGCGCAATTTCAAAGGGCGACAGCGGCAACGCGCCGTCCAGTCCGTAGCCGGTTTGCTCCCATTGGCCCGGCACGCGCGGATGGCGGTAAAGGAAAGTCGCGATCAGGTCGGTCTTGTCGCGGTTCACGTCGCTCGGCTCGCGGCGCCGCACGAAATAACGCAGCAGAGCCTCAGCCACTTCAGAATCGGTCTCCGGAGTCAGTGCCTGCCGCACCATAGCCGGCGTAATCGCCATATCTAGCAGGTGCAACCAACGGTACATCCGCGACAGTGTGGTCGGAAGTTCGCGCTCGGAGTGGCGCAACGCGTCCTCGTCGAGACCGCTCGGAATGGGGACATCCCCGCCGAGCGCGTCCCGCATGAGCTTCTGGTAGAAGCCCTGGACGGTCGCCAGAATGGCTAATTCAAACCGAAGATCTTCGGCCAAACGTGCCCCCGAGAGCAAGATTTCCCCTCTGAAACTTCACCAATGTCTAAGTTAAAACGAAATGTTACTACCGGTGCAAGTTACTACCGGAGCGATACTCTCACGGCGTGAGGCAGAAATCCGCGGAAGGACATGAACTTCTGCGCAGACGCGACTGAGCCGAAATCGCGGTCGCTAGGAGCTTCACCAGTCGGATTTTGGGAAGGACTCGGCTTCGGCCATGCCGTTCGGACGGGAGCGGCAAGGACTTTAGCCCCTGTGGGACTCAGCCTCAGAAGACGACGGTTTTGTTGCCGTATAACAGCACGCGGTTCTCCACATGCCACCTGACGGCGCGCGAAAGCACGACCTTTTCTAGGTCGCGTCCCTTGCGAATCAGATCTTCCACGGTGTCGCGATGTGACACTCGAACCACATCCTGCTCGATGATGGGCCCATCGTCGAGGACCTCGGTGACGTAGTGGCTGGTTGCGCCAATCAGTTTCACGCCGCGCTCAAACGCCTGATGATAGGGCCGCGCGCCCACGAAGGCAGGCAGAAACGAATGGTGAATGTTGATAATCTGCTGTGGATACCGGTTGACGAACTCGTTCGAAAGAATCTGCATGTACCGTGCCAACACCATGAAGTCCGGCTTTTGCGCATCAATCAACGCCTGAATCTTTGCTTCGGCCTGACTCTTGTTGTCCTTGGTAACTGGAACGACGGCGTAAGGAATCTTGTAGAAGTCAGCGATTGCCCGGTTGTCAGCGTGATTGGAAATAATGAGGGGAATGTCGCAAGCCAGTTCGCCGCTCTTGCGCCGGTACAGCAGATCCACTAGGCAATGGTCGTACTTCGAAACCAGAATGATCATGCGCTGCCGGAGCCAAGACTGCGCCAGCCGCCACTTCATGTTGAAGGCTTCCGCCACCGGGGAGAAGTGCTTGCCGAAGTCAGCCAGGTCGATGTCGAAGTCCTTGGGATCGAACTCGACTCGCATCAGAAACAGGCCCGATTCTTCATCAGCGTGTTCGTCAGCGTGCAGGATGTTGCCATTGTGCCGGTAGACGAAGTCGGCGATAGTCGCGACTTCACCCTTACGGTCGGGACATGAGATCAGCAGGATGGCAGAGTTCCTCATGGTAGCGCCGCCGTCCCGGCGGCTGTCGCGGCGGCGTCCCCCCGCCGCTGCCAGAACAGAACCTTCTAGCGACAGCTGGCGAAGACGCCAGCGCTACTTCTTTAGCTCCTTCAATATCTCACGTGCCGCGTTCGAACCCGACCCTCCCGTCAGCCCCGCCCCAGGATGCGTCCCGCTTCCGCACAAATACAAGTTCTGAATCGGCGTCCGGTAGCGCGCCCAGTCGAGCAGGGGCCGCATGGTAAAGAACTGGTCCAGCGCAAGCTCCCCGTGGAAAATCTGCCCGCCCGTCAACCCGTACTTTTCTTCCAGGTCGCACGGCGTGATGATCTGGTGCGTCAATATGAGTTCGGGCAGATTCGGCGCATACTGCGCCAGAGTCCGTACGACCGTCTGCCCCAGCACTTTGCGTTGCTCTTCCCAATCGCCCTTTAGCTTGTACGGCGCGTATTGCATGTAAATCGACATCACGTGCTTGCCTTCGGGAGCAAGCGTGGGATCGGTCAGCGATGGAATCACAGCTTCGAGATATGGCTGCCGCGAGAACTTGCCATACTTCGATTCGTCGAACGCCCTTTCCAGATAGTCGATCTCGTTGCCAATGTGAATGCGCCCTTTGAGCGCGCTCGCATCGCCGTTCTTAAGCGCCGTGAACTGGGGCAGCCCAGAGAGCGCAAGATTCACCTTCGCGACCGAGCCGTTCCCTCGGTAGTGCTGCAATTTCTGCACGAAGTCCGGGGAAAGATGCGTGGAATCGGTCAGTTTGAGTAGCGTGCGCTTCGGATCAGCGTTAGAAATAACCGCCTTCGCCGGAATCTCTTCTCCCGTCGAAAGCAGCACGCCCGTGGCGGTGCCGCTGTGCACGCGAATCTCAATGACCTCCGCGCCCGTGCGAATCTCCGCTCCTGCCGCCTTCGCCGCCGACGCCATGGCCTGCGTAACCGCGCCCATGCCCCCAGCCGCAAACGCAGCCGCGCCGGCTGGATGCGGATCCCCCGCCGCGCGGATGAGCAACACCAGTGCGCTTCCCGCCGACCACGGACCAAGAAAAGTCCCAAACACTCCGCGAGCCGCAATCACCGCGCGCAACAGTTCCGTTTCAAAATATTCCGATGCGAGATCGGCCACTGCCATGGGCCCCCACCGCAGCAGCCGGAACATGTCTTTCTTGCCCAGTTTTCGAATCGCGCGCCCCGTCTGCAGCATGCTCCACAAATCGCCGCGTGTCGGATGGTCGATATCCGGCGGTGTGGTCGCCAGCGCTTCACCAATCACTTTGCCGACCTTTGCTAGCGATTGCTCAAACTCGCTATACTTCGCCGCATCCTTCTGCGAAAACGCTGCAATCTCCTGTGCCGACTTGCCCGCATCCTGGTAGAGCGAAAGCGCCCGTCCCTCGGGCGAGACCGCAGTCACGCATACCTCCGGCGTAATCCGTCTGAGCCCGTGCTTCTCCAGTTGCATGTCGCGAACAATCCTCGGCAGAATCGGTCCAGCCGTGTGGGCCAAAGTCGAACATCGAAATCCAGGATGGAATTCCTCCGTAACCGCAGCTCCGCCGACCTGCGTGCTGCGCTCGAGCACCAGCGGTTTGTAGCCCGCCTTGGCCAGATAGAATGCGGTGACCAGTCCGTTGTGGCCGCCGCCGATGATGACGATGTCGCGCTGCGTCGCCATGGCTATGCTGCCCCCTTGATGTCTTTCAGAATTTCCAGCGCGGCGAGCCGTCCGTTGGCGCCCATGATGCCGCCTCCCGGATGCGTCGCTGACCCGCACATGTATAAGTTCTTGATGGGCGTCCGGTACTGCGCCCAGCCCGGCACCGGACGGAGGAAGAACAGCTGCTCCAGTGACAACTCGCCCTGGAAGATGTTGCCCTCGCTCAGCCCCCACTCGCGCTCCAAATCGAGGGGAGTGATCACCTGCTTGTGAATGATCAAGTCTTTAATATTCGGAGCGTACTCGGCAATCGTATTGACTACGGTGTCGCCGAAGGCTTCCTTCTGATCGTCCCATGTCAGCCCGGGCCGTAGCTTGTAGGGCGCATACTGCACAAAGCACGACAGCACGTGCTTGCCCGGAGGCGCCACCGAAGGATCTGTCAGCGACGGAATCACCATGTCGATATACGGCCGCTTCGAGAAGTTGCCGTACTTCGCATCGTCGTAAGCCCGCTCCATGTATTCGACCGAGGGCGAGATCGAAATCGCGCCGCGCAAGTGCGCCCCCGGTCCCGGCATGCACTTGAAGTTTGGCAGCCCCTCCAACGCCATGTTCACCTTGCCCGACGAGCCGCGGAACTTGTAGCGATTGACCTCTTCGAGGAAGTCGCCGGGAAGATGCTCAGGGCCCATGAACTTGGTAAACGTCAGCCGCGGATCGACGCTCGAAGAGACCACCTCGGCGTAAATCTCATCCCCGTTGGGCAACACCACTCCCTTGGCCCTGCCGTTCTTCACGATGATCTGCGATATCCCCGCCTGGGTGCGGATCTCCACACCAGCCTCGCGAGCCGCATCAGCAATCGCATTCGAGATCGCACCCGTGCCTCCACGCGCAAATCCCCAGGCGCGGAACGCTCCGTCAATCTCCCCCATATAGTGGTGCAGCAAAACATACGCGGTGCCAGGAGAGCGCACGCCCAGAAACGTCCCAATGATCCCGGAGGCCGACATGGTGGCCTTGAGCACGTCGGTCTCAAACCATTGATCGAGGAAATCAATGGCGCTCATGGTCATGAGCTGCACCTGGTTGTACTTGTCGTAGCTCGACATACCCTGAAAGCGCCGCCCGATGAAGAGCAACTTCATCAATTCACGCGGATTCAGTGTCGTCGGATCCGGTGGCACCATGCTCAGGATCGGCTTCACGAACCGGCACATCGCCTGCATCGCCTTGCCGAACTCGTCGTAGGCCTCGGCGTCCACGCGCGAATGGCGGGCAATCTCACGGTGCGTCTTGCCATGATCGTTCACGCGCCACAGATAATCGCCGCTGGGCATGGGTGTGAACGTGCCATCGAGCGGAAGAATCTCCAGACCATGCCGCGGAAGGTCGAGATCGCGAATGATCTCGGGCCGAAGCAGCGATACAACGTACGAGCAGACCGAGAACTTGAACCCCGGCACAATTTCTTCCGTGCAGGCCGCCCCGCCGAGGACATGACGCCGTTCCAGCACCAGCACCTTCTTGCCCGCGCGCTGCAGATAGGCCGCGTTGACCAGGCCATTGTGCCCGCCGCCGATGACGATTACGTCGTACGAATTAGAACCAGCCATTCGCTTCAGCTCCTAGCTCTCCGCTTTCACCTTCGGGTGTTGGGAAACGCAATAATACTCGCGCAGGGGAAGCAGGCGGAAGAGAAGATCAGAGCCCGCTGGGAAGCACCGTCCAGCTTCGGAGGAGGCTGCACGAATTGGCCATGAACATTCGCATGCGGGACCGGAAGTCGAATCGACATTCTATCGGGAAAGTGCGCATTTTGTCTGCATGTTGGCCGTGCGACTGACTGCAAGTCACGCGAGAGCCTTATTGCCGCGCATGCGTGCAGGTGAATATAATCCGACTTCGCCGTTTGAAGTCGAAGTCGAGGAAACTACCTTGCCCATCGGAACCGCATTTCACGAGAGAACGTTCCCACTGTGCCACAGTCTGAACTACCGCGAATGGTCTGGCTACTACACGGTCAGCGTGTATGAAGTTCATCACGAGCACGAGTACAACGCCATTCGCAACGCGGCTGCGCTCATCGACATCTCGCCGCTCTACAAATATCTGATCACCGGCAAAGACGCGACTCGCCTCGTGAACCGCGTCATCACTCGCGACATCAACAGAGTCAAAGTGGGACAAGTGATTTATTGCTGCTGGTGCGACGAAGAGGGCAAAGTTATCGACGACGGCACCATTTCTCGTCTCGAAGAAAACGTCTATCGCTGGACCGCCGCCGATCCCAGCCTGCGCTGGTTTCGCCAGAACGGCCTGAACATGGACGTGCAGATCGACGACATTTCCGAGAAAGTCGCAGCACTCGCCCTACAAGGTCCCACCTCAGCCAAGCTTCTGAAGGCCGTTGCCGATGCCGACATCGCCAACCTGAAATACTTCCGCGTTACTCGCGGGAAAATTTCCGGCGTACCCGTTGACATTTCCCGCACTGGATACACCGGCGATCTGGGCTACGAAATCTGGATGCCATGGAACGACGCCGTAAGGGTCTGGGATGCCCTCGCCGACGAGGGCAAGCAATTTGACCTTCACGCCGCCGGCATGCTGGCGCTCGACGTCGCCCGCGTGGAAGCTGGACTGCTTCTCATCGAAGTCGATTACACTAGCTCCAAGAAGGCGCTTATCCGGTCGCAGAAGTTCTCCCCTTACGAACTTGGCTTCGCGAAGATGGTGCACCTCGACAAGGAGAATTTCATTGGCAAGAAAGCTCTAGAGCAAGACGCTCGGCGCGGCGTGCCGCGTCAGTTAGTAGGGCTGGAAGTTGATTGGACCGATGTCGAGCAGCTCTACGAGCGCTACGGCCTCACTCCAGCCGTGCCGTCGCAAGCCTCGCGCGTCGCGGTGCCTGTGTACTCAGGCGACAAACAGGTGGGGAAGGCCACTACCACAAGCTGGTCGCCGATTCTGAAGAAGCTGATTGCGCTGGCCAGTGTCGAGACCGAGTACGCGAAGCCTGGAGCGTTGCTGCAAATGGAAATCACGATCGAGGCAATGCGACTGAAGACCAACGTGAAGATGACGAACCTTCCGTTCTTCAATCCTCCGAGAAAGACGGCGACGCCGGTATAGGTGGGGTAGCGGCGGACGCATTCGTCCGCCCGCGCTACGCTGGGAGACGAGCCCCGGACGAATGCGTCCGAGCTACGTGAATTAACCCGGCTCGCGCACGGCCCGTTGCTTGCGCGTAGCTAAATCCAAGCCCCGATCAGCACCAAAGCTCCACATCCTCCGATCACCTTGCCAGTGGCTTGTTCGGTTGACTAGCGATAGCGCGATAGTCATCGCGGTGGTAACAGATCCCACGGTCGCAACCAGCTTCGCCACCATCGTTCCGCCCGGCACTCAAATCACATCTGGCCCGCTTGGCTCGCGCTGCAGCTTGATCATCGCCGCGAACAAATACAAGTAGGGAATGAAATACGGGATCACCCCCATGCTGACCAGAACGTCGGAAGCCCCCTTGACGCTCGTGCCCGCCTGGCCGAGAAAAATGAATACCACTCCGAGAAAAAACTGCGTCAACAGAGCTACCCAAGGAGTCTTCCATTTCGGATGCAGCGCCCCCAACCCCGTCGGCAGAAAGCGATCTAGGCCGGCGACAAAGGGAAGCCGTGCCACCGCAGCCAGGTACGCCCCAGCCGCGCCCGGTAGTGGGCTGTTTTGAGTTGCGCGTTAAAGATCGTTAGGCGTCAATCCAGTGCGCTTGACGATACGCGCAAGCATGTGAGGGCCGATTTCGTCGCAGTCGGCGAAGGCCCAAGTCTACTCAGGGTAGTTTGGATGAATGAGCTGGTTGTGAGAGGTGCCGCCAGTTCTCAGCGGCTTAAGCTTCCATCCGATCCGATCCGAAGCAATGCACGGTAAACTTTCCTGCCCTTCGAACTGGGTCAATTGCTCACGCGCAGGCAAATTCAATGGATTCCTTGGCGATCGCGCGACGACCAGACCCCTTCGGCTCCCTCGTACGCTGCCCTGACTTCGACTTTTGTTCTGAACCGTTCCAGTTTCACGCCGAATGGTTCGAGCAGTTTCGCAGCGAGAGAGTCTCCCTCCCGCAGCAGGCGCTTCGAAGCGTTGCTCAACCGGAGATCGAGGCTGGTAGAAACCCTTTCTCGGATCTCGATTCGCGCGTCGATCTGCGCCCGTGTGGTCTCGGGAGCGCCTGCGGGAAGCATCCGCGTAATGCGCGCGTCATCGCGTAAGATGCCTAGAAGCAAGTGCTCGGTCTCAATGACCGCTGAGCCGAACTGGCTCGCTTCATACCGCGCGAAGAAAATCACGCGCCGCGCTTTCTCCGTGTACCGCTCGAAC
>DATDGW010000076.1:0-31017 GCA_036521895.1 Candidatus Sulfotelmatobacter sp.
GAGAGAGAGAGGGGGGGGGGGGAGGGAGAGAGGGAGAGAGGGAGAGAGAAAGAGAGAGAGAGAGAGAGAGAGACGATTGCGGCACATCTGAGAAAGGGTGGCGTGTCGCAGCGCAGTTTCTGCAACTCTGTTCCACGCTCATGGTGACCGCGCCCTGGGTCTGAGCCTGACTAGCCGAGCGACCGCCGCCCAGGTGGCAAAGCTTGTGGGCAAGGCGCGCAGGCCGTCGGTCATCTGGCTGCGCTTCTAGGACCGCACGAGATGCACGGAGCCTCTGCTGCGGACCTCGGCTCCGGACATCGCCCATCTGATCCTCGACGTCATCTCGCTCGACTATCACGAGACATTAATGGCTGTTTCCGGAACGCAAGCGGAAGCGGCATTGCGGTCGGCCATCGCTGACAATGCCGGCAAGTACGTTCTGGTCGTGGAAGGCGCGATTCCCAACCGCGACGACGGCGTTTACATGCAACCCGGTGGCAGGCCTGCTATTCAGGTGGTGAAGGAAATCACGGGGCAAGCAGCGGCAGTGATTGCCATCGGGTCGTGCGCAGCGTGGGCGGAGTGCCGTCAGCCGATCCGAATCCTACAGGCGCGGTTGGTGTTGATTCGGTAATTTCCGGCCAGCCGATCGTCAATCTGCCGGGCTGCCCGCCGAATCCCTACAACTTGCTTGCCGTAGTTCTGCAACCCGTGACCATGGGCCGGCTGCCGGAACTGGATCAGTTTGGACGCCCAAGGTTCGCGTATGACCGGGTTATTCACGAAAACTGCCGCAGCGCGCGCACTTTGATGCCGGCCGATTCGCCGCAGCGTTCGGGGATGAAGGACATGGCAAGGGATATTGCCTGTACAAGCTGGGCGGCAAGGGTGCGGTAAGGCACGCCGCCTGCGCTACGCGGCACTCAATGAGCTCCCAGGCGCGTGGCCGAGTGGGACCGTAGTACCGTGCCCGGGTGGCACGGAAAAGGGCGTGATCTGGGCAGCGAATTAATCGCTGGGATCTTTTCCGGCAGCGACTTCCAGACGGCCATAGGCGAGTTGGTAGTTGTAGCGCGCGGTGACAACCTGGGCCCCTGCGGTGGCGGCCAACAATTCCGCATCGGTCAATTCAATAATGTTGCCCACTCCGGCCGCATAGCGACCCTCGGCGAAAGCCAGATTTTCCCGTGCTTCCTGATCGGCTTTTGTAGCCAATTCAATCTGCTGCTGAGCGACCGCCGTGTTGGCGTGGTCGGTGTAGACTTCGCGATCGACTTGCAAGGTAGCGGACTTCAGGTTTGACTCCGCCGCACTCTTGGCCTGTTCCGTTTCGATCAGGTAGGCGCGGTTGTAACCGCCGGTAAGCAGCGGCTGCAGCAGGCTCTCGCCGAATCCCACGTTCCAGATCAGCGGAAATTTCAGGTTCTGAAAATCGGCGAAGCTCGAAAAATTCAGGCGGGGCTTGAAGTTCGAGCGCGCGGCAACGACATCCCCTTCGGCCGCATTGATGGCCTGGCGCAGCGCTCGCAGATCGGGGCGCAGCGTCCGCGCTTCGGAAAGATATCCATCGACCACGTCGAGAGCCTGGGCGGCATTTAGCACATCGACCAGCGTAAATGTATTTTTCACCGGCAGACCCATGGCTGTCGCTAGCGCCGCCTGGGCGACGGTGAGATCCGACTGGGCTTGTACGAGATCGAGTTGCGCGTTGGCCAACTGCACCTCCTGCCGCGTCACGTCGATCTTGGGAACACGCCCGACCTGGAAGAATGCATTAATCTGGTCGAGGTGCTTGCTCTGATCCTGAACCGTTGACTGCCGCACTTGTACCAACTGCTGCGCCGCCAGCACGCTGAAGTAGCCGTTGCGCACGTTGAGCAGCGTCTCCTGGCGCACGCGGTCGCGGTTCTCCTGCGCCTGGGCCAACTCCGCTTTCCCGCGCTCGACCGAGCCGCGCGTCAGACCGAAGTCATAGATGTTCTGGTTGAAGTTCAACCCGGTGTAGTAGTAAGGAGAATTCGTCCATCTCTCGCCGTTGAATAAAACGGAGGCCACGGTGGGAGAAGTCCCCGCTGCTGGCGCGTAGTTGTACGTCTGCTGGTTGTGCGTGGCACCGAAACTGAGATGCGGGAAGTACGGCGACCGCCGTTCCTTGAGATGGGCCTCAGCCACGTGGACTTCGGCTTCCGCGGTGGCGAGATCCGGCTGATTCTGTTCTGCGAGGCGATAGCAGTCGGCGAGCGAGAGCGGTTTGTCCTGGGCCGCAGCGAGGCCGCTGACGATCAACAAGACTGGCGCCGCACATCTCAACCAAGGATCGAATTTGCTTTGCCCCATGAGGATTGATGCTCGGAATGAGCGCAGAAAATGCATCAGCTGCCGGGCCGCGCGACCGGCTGCACTTTGCCGCCTTCCGGCACTCGTTCACCAATGCTGCGAGCGACGCGCTCGCCTTCCTCTAATCCGCTGAACAGACGTGCGGTCTCGCCGGTTTGTTCCGCGACGGCAACCGGGGTGAACTTGATCGTGTTGTCGGAAGTGACAACCGCCACGAACGTTTGCGCGCCGCGAATAATAAGAGCGTCGGACGGGACCTCGACATAGCGCGGCGTCTGAACTTTTAACTCAACCTGCACGAAGCTGCCGGCAAGGATACGGTTGTGGGGATTGTCGACGTCGATCTCAACCAGCAGCGTGCGGGTCTTGGGATCAATTGCTCCGCTCGTACGCGTGACGTGCGCCCGCACTTTCAGACTCGGGTTGGCTTGATCGAGAATCGTGACGGCATCTCCGTTGCGGACGAAAGGAGCATGCGCCTGGTCGACATAAACATAAATTCGGAGCCGTGAAGTCTCCGAAACTTCAACGACTGGCAACGCGCTGGTCTGGGAAGTGGCCGCATTCTGAATCAGCGCTCCGGGATCGGAATAGCGCGCCGTCACCGTTCCGCTAAACGGAGCCCGCAATTGCTCATAGGACTTCAGCGTGCCGATTTGCTCCAGGTTCGCCTTGGAGACTGCGGCGTCGGCCTGTGCCTGGTCGGCGTCCTGCTGCGAAATCATTTCTTTCTTGACGAGCGTGGCAGCGCGGTTGGCGATCAGCTCTTTATTGTGCGCATCGGCGACCGCAGCTTGGTATTGCTTGTCGGTTTCCGGTGATTCAATCACCGCGATGACCTGGTTCGCGCGGACGAAATCACCCTTGTCGACGCTGATGCTCCGCATGTAGCCACTGACTTTGGCGTACAAGATTGCCGACTGGAACGCATGTGCCTCGCCAATCAATCGCACCGTGTTGGAACCGGCGACCTTGTGGGCGGTAGCAATTTCGACCGTGGGCCCCTTCTGCCCTTCCACTTTGAGTTGCTCGGTCGCGGCTTCTACATCACTGCGCTGACGCGTAAACAGAAGGAAAGCCGTCACACCCGCCAGCAGAACGACGAGCATGCCGGCGAGATAAAGCCAGACAGATCCGCGGCGCTGGCCTTGCGATTCAGACATCAGTGCTCCTCCGGTTTGAACTCTTCGCCGCGCGCTTCAGCAATGAATTTGGCGTCGAGCAAGTGCCGCGTGGGGAAATCCTTTCGCAAGAGCGAATAGACCACCGGCACGACAAACAGCGTAACCCCGGTCGCCACTACCAGTCCTCCAATAACAGCGCGGCCCAGCGGAGCATTCTGTTCGCCGCCCTCGCCCATCGCCAGCGCCATGGGAATCATGCCAATAATCATAGCGAGCGCCGTCATCAAGACCGGGCGGAGGCGCGTCTTTCCCGCTTCCAGTGCCGCCTCGACGGGCGACATGCCGCGTTCGACCCGCGCATCATTGGCGTAGCTTACCAGCAGGATCGAGTTGGAAGTCGCGATGCCTACCGCCATGATTGAGCCCATGAGCGATTCGACGTTAATCGTCGAGCCGGTTACGGCCAGCATCCACAGGATGCCGACCAGCGCTCCCGGAACCGCAATCATAATGATGAAAGGATCCATCCAGGATTGAAACAACACAACGATCAGCAGATACACCAGGGCGATGGCGAGGATCAACCCCATCAACAGGCTGCGGAAGGACGAGTTCATGACCTCGTACTGGCCGTGAATGCTGATGCGCATGCCCAGGGGGAGCTTTCCCAGGCTATCGATTTTTGTCTGAATGCCGGCCACGACGGAGCCCAAATCGCGACCTTGCAGATTCGCGTTGATGTCGATGACGCGCTGCACCGTGTAGTGATTGACTTCCGCCGGCACCGAGTCCGGAAGGATCTGCGAAACGTTGGCCAGCGTCTCGTACTGCGGCTGTGGGACGGGCTGAGTCTGAGGCGGGGTCGCGGCTTGCAGAGGATTGGCCGCGCCCGGCAGGCTCAGGGGAGTGTTCATTAGCGCCTGGACGGAATCGAAACGCTCCGGCGGAATGCGCACCGCGACGATGTAGTTAACGTTGTTCGCCGGATTCAGGAAGTAGGACGGAGCGATCAGCGAACTAGACGACAGCGAAATGAGCATACTGTTGGCCACGCTCTGCTCGGTCAGACCCAGCTGCGCAGCCTTCTCGCGATCCACGTTGATGTGCAGCGCCGGATATCGGATCGCCTGCTTGACATGTGCGTCGACAGCTCCGGGCACGGTGGCGATTTCATCTTTGAGCTGGCGCGCGATCTGATACGACTGGTCGAGGTTCGGCCCTTCGACCTGAACGTCGATCGGCGAGGGCACGCCGAAATTGAGCACCTGGCTTACGATGTCGGCCGATTGGAAGTAGAAGCTCGTCCCCGGAAACTCATGCGGCAGTTGCTGGCGGATTTTCTCCATGTAACCCGCGGTGGGATGATGCCAAGGCTGCAGCGCGATCAGGACCTCGGCGTCCATGTCTCCCACATTGTCGGTGGGCACGAAAGCAAGATTGTAAGAAGTGGGCAGGCCCTCCATGTCGTTAATGGTGTCGATTTCGCCGGGCGGGATGATCTCGCGAATCCGGCCTTCCACCTGCATAAGCAACAGTTCGGTATCTTCGATGCGGGTGCCGACGGGCGCGCGGACGTGCAGCTTCATCAACCCGGCATCGACCGTGGGAAAGAAATCCGTGCCGATGATGAAGGGCAGCACCGCTGTGACCGCGAACATCAGCCCGAACATGCAAAGAGTAAATACGCGGTGATGCAGTACCAAGTCGAGGACGTTGCCGTAGGTGCTTCTGAGGCGCTCGAACGCGTGCTCGCGCTTGCGATTGAGACGACCCAGCAACCCTGGATTTTCTTCTTTGGCTTCATCAGCTTCGCGGTGACCTTCGAACAGAATTCTCGACAGCGTCGGCACCAGCGTCCGCGACAGAATGTAGGACGCCAACATGGCCAGAACGACGGCCAGCGCCATGGGCGTGAAAAGAAACTTCGCTGCACCGGAGAGCAGGACAACGGGGAAGAAGACAATGCAGATCGCGAGCGTCGCCACGATCGCAGGCACAGCAATCTGGCTGGCGCCGTCGAGAATCGCCACCGTAATCGCCTTGCCCATGTCGAAATTGCGATTGATATTCTCGATTTCCACGGTCGCGTCATCGACCAGCATGCCGATGGCAAGCGCCAGGCCGCCAAGGGTCATAATATTGACGGTGTCGCCGCTCAGGTTGAGGCCAATGACGGCGCTGAAGATGGCCAACGGAATCGACGTGCAGACCACGATGACGCTGCGCCAGCTTCCGAGAAAGGCCAGAATCATGAGCGAGACCAGGATCGATGAGAGCACGGCCTCGCGCACGACGCCCATGATGGCGGCGCGGACGAACACGGATTGATCGAAGTCGATCTTTAAATCCATGCCCTGGGGCGCAGACGCCTTGATGATGGGCAAGGTGTCCCGCGTCGCTTCCACCACAGCCAGCGTCGACGCGTCCGAGTGCTTAAGGATGGCGAGATAAGCCGCGCGCTTTCCGTTGACATGCACAATGCAGCGCTGCTCGGCGTAGCTGTCGGCGACCCTGGCTACGTCTCCCAGCAGGACTGTCGCCGAGCCTACTACTTTGATGGGAATGCGACTGAACTGCGACACCGTGTCGGGGCTGGAGTTGAGTTGCACGGTGTAGTCGGTGCTGCCGATTCTGGCGTCGCCCGCGGGCAGAATGACATTCGAAGTCTGCAGAGCACTCACCACATCTCCCGCCGAGAGTCCCTTGGCTGCAAGCGCCTGCGGGTTGATGTCGATGATGATCTGGCGCTCTTTGCCGCCGAACGGCGCCGGCGTCGAGAGCCCAGGGATCGTGAACAAGCGGACGCGAATAAAGTTCAGACTGTAGTCGTAGAGTTGTTGCTCGGGGAGAGTCTTGCTGGAGATGGTCAACTGCGCCACGGGGACGTTCGTCGCGTTGAACTGAATGACGCTCGGCGGAGTGATGCCGGGAGGGGCGATGCGCAGAATCGTGCTCGATACGGATG
This sequence comes from Candidatus Sulfotelmatobacter sp., assembly GCA_036521895.1. Lineage (GTDB taxonomy): Bacteria > Acidobacteriota > Terriglobia > Terriglobales > Acidobacteriaceae > Sulfotelmatobacter. The sequence continues at coordinate 6,409 of DATDGW010000076.1, forward strand.
AGATCTGCGCGATGGCGGCACCAATTTCGGTCCCCGGCTGGAAGTAAATACGCAGCAGGCCGATCCCCGGCATCGATTGCGACTCGATGCGCGAGATTCCATTGACGGTCGTCGAGTAACCGCGCTCGCTGATCAGGACGACGCGGCGTTCCATGTCTTGCGCCGAGAGTCCGGGATAGGTCCACACCACCGCGACCACCGGAATATCGATGACCGGGAAGATGTCTACCGTCATGCGCGTCAGCGACAACACGCCGAGAATCATGATCAGCAGGCAAGAAACGGCAATGGTGTAGGGGCGCCGGAGCGCCAGTCGCACTAACCACATAACCTGACCGTTAACCTAGAGAGAACTGTTGCAGGCCCGGAACGAAGCCTGAGCTGTGCTTGCAGATTCCGCTGCAGGCGTAGAAAAAATACAGCTTCTTACTATGCCCCGGATTTGGCTGATACGTCCAATACATTGGAAGGTTCCAGTAATAGCGATTCGGCATTAGAATCATGCCATGGATCTGCGCCAATTGCGCTATTTCGTGGCAGTCGCGGAGGAGTTGCACTATGGACACGCTGCGCAAAGGCTGCGCATCGCCCAGCCCGCTCTGAGTCGGCAGATTCAGGCTCTGGAAAAGGATCTGCTGGTGCAATTGCTGTTTCGTAACCGGCGTCGGGTGCAGATCACCCCCGCCGGACAGGTGTTTCTCGACCGCGCTCGTCAGATTCTGGCGCGAACCGATGAGGCTGTCCTCGCGGCACAGCGGGCGGGTGGCGGAGTCAGCGGCACCCTCAATCTCGGGTTTGTGGGATCCGCCACTTATGACGTTTTGCCAGGAGTGTTGCGCGAGTTTCTGCGGGCCGCCCCTCACGTGGATCTGACGCTTTCGGAGATGACGGTGCACGCGCAGATGGAAGCGCTCATCGAGAAGCGAATTGACATCGGTTTACTCCGTCTTCCGGCCAAGACGGAAGGATTGGTATTTCGCACGATTGCGCGCGAACCGTTGTATGTGGCGCTGCCCAGTTCGCATCGCCTGGCCCAATTGCCCGCGGTGCCGCTGTCGGCTCTGAGCGAGGAGCCTTTTGTTCTATACCCCGACCATCCTCGACCGAGTTGGACGGAGTACATTATTGGCCTTTGCCAGCAGGCGGGGTTTCGCCCGGTCGTCGTGCAACGTACCGTCGAAATTCAGACAACGCTCAGCCTGGTCGCTGCCGGCATTGGACTGTCGATTGTGCCGAAGTGTATTGGGAATTTGCAGCGTAAAGATGTCGTGTTCCGGCGCCTGGCGGGAGTGCGGGCGCGGACCGAACTGTTGGCGGCTTATCGCGAGCGGGATCCTTCACCGGTGGTGCAGAGTTTCCTGAACGTCCTGTGGCGCAGGGTTCGGGCGCAAAAACGCGGCACGTTGGGGACAAACAACCAGTCGCTGGGCTCGGGCGAATTGGTTCGCCATCCGGTGAAAGATTAGGCGAGTTGGAGCGAATCTCTCTAGTGCAGGATTCTCGCGGGCTCCCGAGTCGCTTCCGCGAGGTCAGCGAGAAAGCGTGCCGCCCGGGCGCCATCGGCGACGCGATGATCGCACGAGATGGTAAGTGCCATCATCGATCGAACCGCGGGCTGGCCTTGAACGACGACAGCCCGATCGGCGATGCTGCCGACCGCGAGAATCGCAGCTTGTGGCGGCGTGATGATCGCGCAGAATTGATCGACCTGATACATGCCGAGATTGCTGATGGTGAACGTGGCATCGGCGATATCGGCGGGATGCAACTTTCCGGCCCGTGCGCGCTCGGCCACGTCGCGCCGCTGGATTGCGATTTCCTCCAGACTCGCGGTATGCGCGTTGTGCACTACTGCCGCGACCACGCCGTCATTGACCGCGATGGCGATTCCCATGTTCACATGATCGTGCAAGAGAATTCCGTCCGCGCTCCAACTGGCGTTCAATCGCGGGTGCTTCAGAAGCACGCGGGCAGTAAGAGATACCAGCAAGTCGGTATGGGTGATGCGAATCTGATGCGTGCGCTCGATCGCAGCCACCACACGCTCACGATATTGGTTGAGCGCGGTCGCTTCGATCTCGCGGCTCACAAAGAAGTGAGGCACGGTGGTCCAGCTCTGAGTTGTGCGCTCGGCCATAATGCGGCCTAGAGAGCTGGGAACTTCGATGCTTCCGGGTCCTTTCCCCGGCGTACCTGATGCGGCAGGCGCGGAGGCTGCCGCCTGAACATCGGATGCTAGAATCTCTCCGCCCGGACCCGAGGCGCGGACGGTAGCAAGATCTATGCCCAGTTCCTTGGCGAGCCGACGGGCCTTGGGAGAAATCTTGACGCTCGGAGTGGACGCTTGCGGCGTGCTGGCGGCTGGTGTTGCCGCAACCTGAGAGGTCTCGGTTTTCGCCTGTGATCCAGCGCGTGCGGCGGGCGCCGCTGATTCGCTCTCGACGGGAGGCGTCTCACCGGGCGCGACGATCCATGCAATCGTTTGACCGACGGGAATGTCCGAGCCCTCCGACGCCTTGATTCCCGCGAGGATGCCGTCGGCGGGGGCTTCCACCTCTACGACGGCTTTGTCGGTTTCAATTTCGAGGAGGGGCTCACCTTTAGTGACGCGGTCGCCTTCCTTCTTCCGCCAAGCAATGAGCTTGCCGGTTTCCTGCGCCATCTCGAGAGCGGGCATAACAACGCTGAAGGCCATAGACTTTGATTTTGGGGAGGGCTTACTCGGGCCTTCAGCCCTACACTCCTACCCGCTCGGTTTTGGCGCTGGTTTCAATCATCTCGAGCACGCGTTCGCTGGGCGCAGATTCGGATTCTCTCGTAGTCGGCAGCGGGCCGTTCACCGTGTAGTAGTGCGCACCGGCGACCAGAAGCTGTTCCGCCGGGAAGCGCGTAATGACTTCGTGCCCCGTCGGCGTAACTACGATTTCTTCTTCGATACGAGCGGCGCTCCAGCCGTCGGTCGAGGGCCAGAATGTTTCGAGAGCGAACACCATACCGGGCTTGATCTCCACGGGATGCTCGAACGAAACCAGGCGACTGATCACCGGTTTCTCCCAGATCGCGAGCCCGATGCCGTGACCGTACTGCAAGGCAAAAGCAGCTTCTTCGTTGGGGAAGCCGAAATCAGTGGCTTTCGGCCACACTGCGGCGATCTCAGCCGTGGTGCGTCCGGGGCGAACCAGTTCAATCGCGGCGTCGAGATAATCGCGGCAGCGCTTGTAGGCATCGACCATGGCGTGCGACGCGTAACCGACCGTGAAGCAGCGGTAGTAGCAGGTGCGATATCCCATGTAGGAATGCAGAATGTCGTAGTACACGGGATCGCCTGGGCGCAGCACGCGATCGGAGAACACGTGTGGATGCGGGTTGCAGCGTTCGCCGGAAATCGCGTTCACCGCTTCGACATATTCTGAGCCCAGATCGTAGAGAACCTTGCTGACCAGTCCGACCGCTTCGTTTTCGCGCAGACCTGGCTTCATGGCGCGGTAGAGTTCGTCGTAAGCCGCGTCGACCATCATGGCCGAAGTGTTGAGCAGAGAGATTTCATCCTGCGTCTTGATGACGCGGGCTTCGGACATGAGCTGCTGGCCGTCGACCACTTCTATACCCTCGCGCTGCAGCGCGAACAGTACGGGCAGCTCGATGATGTCGATTCCGACCGGCTCTTTGTGCAGGTCGCGCCTTTCGAGTTCGAGGCGAATCTTCTTGGCGACATCTTCGGCGCGGCCCATCTCCGGCGTCATCGCGCCGCGCAGCATCGAAATACCGGGACGCGAGCGCTCCGGCCCGAGCCAAGGGCAATTCAGGGCATGGTGCTTCGCCGCCGATCCGAAATCCCACAGAATGGGTTCCTCGTTTTGGGGGAGCAGGGTGAAGCGGTTGGCCTTATCCTGCGCCCAAGTGCCGATGTGCGTGGACGTCAGGTAGCGGACGTTGTTCATGTCGAAGCACAGCAACGATCCCATCGACGACTTGGCGAGCAGATCTTTTGCTTTTTGCAGGCGTTCCCGGCGCAGCCGGTCGAAATCGATCCGGTTCTCCCAATCCACCGCCATCGTTCCGTGAGTTTTGAGTCCCATAAATTAGCTCCTAGCTGCTAGCTGGCCGCTAGCTTGAAACGAGGGCGAGACACCCTCGGGAGAGCCGGCGGGACGCCGGCGCTACGTCTTAGTGCACATTTGCCGCGCCGCTTCTGACACTGTTTCTTCCGTCGGCACGGTTACATCTTCTAACGCTGGTGAAAACGGAATGGGAACGTGCATTGCGCCCATGCGCTTCACCGGGGCGTCGAGATCGTAGAACGCGCCTTCGGCGATCACCGATGCCAGTTCGGCCGTCACTCCATAGCGTCCGTAACCCTCGTCGAGAACGATCACGCGGGAGGTTTTCTTTGCCGACTCGATAATCGTCTTCTCGTCGAGCGGCCACGTGGTACGGGGATCGACCACCTCCGCGCTGATGCCTTCCTTTTCAAGTAAGCTCGCGGCGCCGAGCGCGACCTGCACCATGCTGCTGGTCGCGACCAGCGTGATGTCGTCGCCTTTGCGCTTCACGTCGGCTACGCCCAGCGGGATCGTATAGTCTTCCGCGGGAACCGGGCCTTTCAGCTTGTACATCATCTTGTCTTCGAAAAAGATGACAGGGTTCTCGTCGCGGATCGCCGTCTTCAGCAACCCCTTTGCGTCATACGGTGTCGACGGCAGCACAACTTTCAATCCCGGCACGTGGCTGAACCACGCGTGCAGCGACTGCGAATGCTGCGCTGCCGAACGCCGGGTCGCGCCTAGCGTGGTGCGCATGACCATGGGGACGCGCCAGTGGCCGCCTGACATGTAGTGGGCTTTGGCGGCCTGGTTCACCATCTGATCCATGGTGAGGGTGAGGAAATCGCCGAACATGATGTCGACCACGGGGCGCAGGCCAGTCATGGCAGCACCCACGCCAACCCCGGTAAAGCCTGCTTCAGAGATCGGCGTGTCGAGCACGCGCTCGGCGCCGAATTCTTCCACGAGTCCAGAAAGAACTTTGAAGGGCGTCCCGGCTTCGGCCACGTCTTCGCCGAAAATGCACACCCGCGAGTCGCGGCGCATTTCTTCGGCGAGGGCCTCTCGCACCGCCTGCGCAAATGTGAGTTCACGTTCTGGCATAAAAAAGCTCAGGCGTAGACGTCCTGTTCTACCTGGTCGACGCTGGGGTACGGAGCGGCAATCGCAAATTTCACCGCGGCTTCCATCTCGGTGCGGCCTTGGGCTGTGATTTGATCGAGTGCCGACGCGTCTGCATGCCCCTGCGAAAGCAGCCAATTGGCATGCAGCTTGATGGGATCGCGTTCGGTCTTCCAAAGTTGCTCTTCCTGCTTGGAGCGGTAGTATTCGCGGTTGATGTCGCCGACGTGATGCCCGCTGTAACGATAAGTGTCGGCCTGGAGGAAGGCAGGGCCGCCCCCCGCTCGCGCGCGTTTCACCAGGCGCGTCGCAACTTCATTCACCGCGCGCACGTCCTGACCGTCGACCAACGCCGACTCGAGGCCAAAAGCCCCGGCGCGTCCGAGAATGGTTCCGGCTGTGGTCTCCGAGAAGTGCGTGTATTCGTTGTAGAGATTGTTTTCACAGACGTAGATCACGGGTAGCTTCCAGAGCTGCGCGAGGTTCATCACCTCGTAGAGCGATCCTTGACCGAGCGCGCCTTCGCCGAAGAAGCAGATGGCAACACGGCCGTTGCCCAGGCGCTTCGAGGCAAACGCCGCACCGGTGGCGATGCCTACGCTGCCGCCGACGATTGCATTCGCGCCCAGGTTGCCGGTGGCGGGATCGGCGATGTGCATTGATCCGCCCTTACCGCGGCAGTAGCCGGCCTCTTTGCCCAACAATTCGGCAAACATTCGGTCCGGGGAGGCTCCCTTGGCCAGGCAGTGTCCGTGGCCGCGGTGGGTGCTGGTGATGTAGTCGTCGAGGTTGAGCGCTTCGCAGATACCGACCGCAACGGCTTCTTCGCCACTGTACAGATGCGCCAGCCCGGGCATGAGCGCGCGGGTGTAGAGTTCGTTCACCTGCTCTTCGAACCGGCGGATCCGTACCATCTGGCGGTAGGCGCGGAGCCAGCGGTCTTTCTCGGTTTGGACTTCGCGTCCGGCTTCCGGCTTGGAGGTAGCGGTGCTCACTTCTTTGGTCCTCCTGCTGTAACCGGCGTCATCACGCCCGACATGGCAGCGAGGACGTCAAACATGCAGGCGAAGTCGTACTTCGTCCAGCCCATGCCGCGGGCGGCTGTGAGAAATTCGTTACTCACGGCGGTAGTCGGTAGGGGCACGTCGAGTTGCCGGCCCAAGTCCATCGCGAGCACCATGTCTTTCTGCATCATGTTCACGTCGAACCACGCTTCTTCGGGCTGTTGCAGAACGAACGGGCCGCGGTACTTGATCATGGGAGAAGCTACGGCACTGTGGACGAGCACATCGACGGCAACATCGCGGGCGATGCCGCTTTTCTCCGCCAGCAGCACACCTTCGGAAAACGCCAGCATCTGCACGGCGAGACTCAGGTTGATGGCGATCTTCATGGAGAGCGCCAGGCCGTTGTCGCCGACATGACTGACCTTGGGGCCGATGTCGAGCAACAGCGGCTTGATCTTGTCGAACGTTTCTTTTCGTCCGCCGACCATCACCGACAGCTTTCCTTCCGTGAGAGTGATTACGCTGCCCGATACCGGAGAGTCCACCATGTCGGCGCCGAGAACGCGCACTTTCGCTGCCAGCGCGCGGCTCACGGTCGGACTTACGGTGCTCATATCGATGAAAATTTTCCCGGCGCCCAGACCGGCCAGCAAGCCGTCAGGACCTTCGCTGATGGCTTGGATCGCCGCAGCGTTGGTGACCATCGCGAAGATGAAGTCCGACGCACTCGCGACCGCGCGCGGCGAGTCGGCCCACTGCATGCCCTTTTCCACCAGCCACTGGGCCTTGGTCCGCGTGCGGTTGTAGCCGGTCACGGTGTGACCCTTGCTCAGCAGCCGGTTCACCATCTGGCTGCCCATCACGCCCAACCCGATAAAACCGACTTTCGCCATCCGTTACCGCCTCCAGATTTCTCCCGCAAAATTTCTAATGTGTGCTTTGTTTGCCGGGAGCGCGTTTCGCCGCCGGCGACTGGCTGTCGTCGCGCACTTGCGACAGATGCGAGCGCATGGCTTCGCGCGCTCTCTCCGCATCATGCCGCTCGACTGCATCAAGAATTCGTTTGTGATGAATCTGCCCGCGCTCCGGGCCGCCGGGGACTTTAAAGATGCGCAGACGCTGCTCCCGAAGAAGTCCTACGATGGAATCGAGCAGAGAGAGAATGAGCGGATTGGCGGCACCCTCTGCGAGCGCGAGATGAAAATCAAGATCCGCTTCGATATAGGTTTCCGGATCCTGTCCGGCACGATCCATGGAGGCAACCGCCTCACGCATGGTCGACAGCTCCGGCTCCTGGATGCGAGCAGCGGCCAGGGCGGCAATTTCGGGCTCGAGAATGGCGCGCACCTCCGCCAGATGTGTGGAACCCTCCGGCTGACCGATCTTGACCATTAGGTCGAGCGACTGGCGCACGGCCTGCGTAGTGCCATCGGTGATGAAAGTGCCACGACCCGAATAGGCTTCGACTAGACCCTTTTCGCGCAGAGCTTTCACAGCCTCGCGCACGGCGGTACGGCTGACACCGAAACGCTGGGCCAGGTCGCGCTCCGCCGGGAGCTGATCGCCCGCCTTTAGATCGCCTTTGACGATGGATTCTTCAATCTGCTGAACGATTTGTTCGTAGAGCCGCGACGTACGAACTAGCTTGTACACTGCCCTGCCCCCCGGAGGTGATGACGCGCCAGTTGGAAGACTTGCTATGGTCTGGCTACTATACCGCATATCCACAGCGGGTTGGCTCGTTTGTTGGGTTGGAAGTCAAGGTATTGGTATGTAGGTATAGTGGTATGACCACCCAGGCTACTACAACCGACTCGGTTTATGCAAGCGCCTCAAGAATCATCACGTTCATAAGGTTCAGGTACCCTATTGGGAACTGTTCGGCAAACCAACGCGGATGTTAGGCTGCTTCAGTTTCCCATCCAAAAAGTGAATTTGCTTGACACTGTTTCTCCGATAGTGGTATGGCTGTCGGACCAGACATTCGGAGGAGTATCTTATGCTATCGCGCCCTGTCAGCGCCGCCGCGTCCCACGACGGATGGATGACTGCAGCTTCCCGGTTGTTGTTCGCCACCTTCACGCTGCTCCTGTTCTGTATTTCTGCCGGGGCTCAGACCACTGGAGGACGAGTGCTGGGCACACTGACCGATCAGAGCGGCGCCGCCGTTGCCGGCGCCTCTGTGGTCATCACCGATGTTCAACGTGGCACGGTGCGAACGATCACCAGCGACGAATCCGGGGCCTACACGGCGCCCGACCTGCAACCCGGCAATTACAAGATTCATGTGGAAGCCAAGGGCTTCAAAAGCGTGGAGCGCACCAACGTTCAGATTGAAGTCGCCACCGACGTGCGCGCTGACTTCGCGCTGCAGCCCGGACAAGTCAACGAAATCGTGACGATCTCCGAGGAAGTGCCCCTGATCAACACGACCTCCGCCACTCTGGGCGGCACGCTGAGCAACAAAGAAATCAACGACCTCCCGCTGAACGGCCGCAACTACGAGAACCTGCTGCAACTGCGGCCCGGTGTCATGCGCTATCCCGGCGGCGGTTTCTCGACCACCAGCACCAACGGCCTGCGCGCTGAGGACAATGCCTACTTCATCGAAGGCCTATTCAACAGCGAGCCGTTTTCCGGCCAGGGCATCATCAATGGCGCCGGCATCGCTGGAGATTCTGCGACCATCCTGCCCATCGATGCAATCCAGGAATTCAACGTGCAGGAAAATCCCCCGGCGGAATATGGATGGAAACCGGGCGCGATCATGAATGTTGGATTGAAGGCGGGAACCAATTCGCTCCACGGCGCCGCGTTTGCGTTCGGCCGCGATGGTGCGATGGATGCGCGCAATTACTTTAACGCTCCGCCTGCCGCAAAAACTTCGCGAACCCTGGAGCAGTTTGGCGGCAGCCTAGGCGGCGCGATTGTCAAAGATAAAGCGTTCTACTTCGGCGCCTACGAAGGCCAAATGTACAACGTGGGCAACACCTACAGCGTCACCACGCCGTCGATGCAGTCTCTGCCCACCCCGCCAACTCCGAATTGCACTTCTGTTTCCGGCGACTGCGCCAACAGCATCCCGAATGCGATTGCCGACCTGGTCGCCAACAACGTCCCGATCAGCGCGGCCAGCCAACAAATCTCGGGCTGCACAGTGTCCGGCTCCTCGGTCACGTGCGCTGGCACCGGCTTCCCGATCAATGACACGCAGGGACCCGGCATTGTGCAGGGATTTCCGAACGATGTGGGAGTTAACAACGCGCTGGGCAAGGTCGACTTCAACCTCAACCAGCGCAATAGCATCAGCGGCATGTATTTCTATGGAAACAACAATGGCACGGTCGAAGACTTTCCGGAGTTGCAATCGTTCTGGCGCTCGAAGATCCATACCCGCGCGCAGGTCGTGGGAGGAAACTGGATATGGACCCCCGGCACTCGCTGGGTAAACGAAGCACGCGTCGGTTACAACCGTCTCTACCAACCCACCTTCCCCGGTGACCTAAACACACCCGCGTCAGGCTACGGGCTCAACACTGGCGTGAGCGGCCCCGATACTGGGGGATTGCCACGCATCGGCTTCGCCGGCGCTTTTGTCCCAGGCCTCGGTGCCTTCAAGTGGCCAAAGTTCCAGGGGCCGGACGCCAGAATTCAATTCATCGACCACGTTTCCTACACGGCGGGAAAACATTCTCTGAAGTTCGGCGGCGAACTTCACCACAACGCTTTCAACGGCGGGGCTTTCGGCAACGCTCGAGGCAGCATCACGTTCCTGGGCGGCGTCGCTATCGGAAAAGGAGCGGGCTCAACCGCGCTGGAAGATTTCTTTGCCGGCGACCCATTCAAGGGGTCGGTGCAGGTTGGCGATCCCACTCTGCATATTCACAACTGGGCCTACGGATTGTTCCTGCAGGATGATTGGCGCGCCCGCAGGGATCTGACGCTCAACCTCGGCTTGCGTTATGAGTACAGTTCGGTCATCAAAGAGCAGCACAACTTGCTGGGGAATTTCGACCCCAACTCCGCCACCGGATTGATTCAGGTCGGACAGAGCCGCGTCAGCGGTCCCTACAACCCCGACCACAAGAGTTTCGCCCCCCGCCTCGGCTTTGCCTGGGACGTGAAGGGCAAAGGAACCACGGTGATCAGAGGCGGAGCCGGCCTCGTGTACGAAACCGTCAACTGGGAAGCCATGCTCGCCTTCAACAACGCCTTTGGCCTCGGCAACGTTCCCACCGGAGCCATTATCGATGCGGCGAACGATACCGCCGGTGGAACGATCACGGCTGGCAATCTGTCGATACCCCCCGTCATGCCGCAGTGGGACAGTGGTGTACCGATCTTCGGAGCTAACGTCAGCACCTCCAGGCTGAATTGCTTCAACAATCCTTGCCCCATCATGAGCGTGGCCCGCAACCTGACCACTCCTTACGTCTGGCACTGGACAATCGGGATGCAGCACTCATTTACCCCCAACCTTTCGCTGGAAGTCTCGTACGTGGGAAATCACGGCTCGAATCTGGTGGGGATCCGGGATATCAACCAGCCGCCGGTGGGGTCAGGATGGACACCTGCGGGCACTGGTGCTGGCACCCTCGCGACCTGCCTCAAAAGCGCTCCCGCGTACAACAAATGCGCTGTCGACAGCGGTTATGAGCAAAGCAACGCGCCTTACTTCGGGAAGTTCCCATACCTCAGCAACATTTTCCAGATGGGAAACGTCTATCGCTCAAACTATGACGCTTTGCAGGTCACGTTGAACACTCGAAACTACCACGGTCTGAGTATGGTGGCCGGTTACACCTACGGACACTCGCTCGACGCCGTCGGCGCCAATTGGGACTTCGGCTACGGCGCTGGGCTGCCGCAGGACTCCGCCAACGTGGGACGGGAATACGGGAACAGCGATTTTGATATTCGACAACGTCTTACGCTTTCGTTCACTTATGCGATCCCCGGACGCAAAAGCTTCGCGCAGCTGCTCGAGGGTTGGGAACTTAATTCCATCGTGACGCTGCAAAGTGCGCAGCCCTGGGGCCCGATTGATCTTGGAACCGACGCTGCCGGCGTCGGGCCGCTGCCGGTCAGTCCGCCAGCAAACGAACCCATCCGCTGGAGTTTTTTCGGAAAGACGTCCGACTTCAAGTCGACTCCGACGGGGATTCCGTATTTCCTCGGGGCCAGCAACGCAGCCTGCGCGACTCAGGCACTGGCAGTGGACGGCGGCACAGCAGGCGCAGCAACGGCGGCTCTCAACCTGTTCGGCTGTTATGCCCAGAGCGCCTCCGTTATGACTCCGCCGCCGTTGGGACAATTCGGCAACATGGGGCGGAACACGTTCCGCGACACGGGCTTCCGAGATTTCGATTTCTCGGTCGCCAAGAACTGGCACTTGGGCGAGCGGCTTCAAGCGCAGTTCCGCGCCGAATTCTTCAACATTTTCAACCATCCGAATTTCGCCAATCCCTACGGCGGACAAAACGGATTCGGGTTGAACGACCCGTCAGCGCGGCCCTTTGGCTGCGGGTGCGCAACACCCGACGTGGCGGCGGCGAATCCGGTCATCGGATCCGGGGGTAGCCGCGCGATTCAGTTGGGGTTGAAGTTTACGTTCTAGAACAGCCGTCGATTCAGAGACGAGTACCGAAGGCCGGACTCATTCCGTCCGGCCTTTTTCTTATCTACTTCGCTCGCGTAACCGCGGGCCAGACGATCTGGGGATCACGCATCATGGGAAGCAGAATTTCAGTCATTCTCTTAACGCTATTGCTGGCATGCGCTGCTATGTCGGGGCTCGTTCGAGCCCAGGAGCGCCACGAGCGCACCCTCGATGAGATCAAGGTGGAAGCGATTCACCGCGCCGAAGTCGGACAGTACCCGCTGATCGGCCTTGATCCGGCGGACGTGAAGGAAGCCTTCGAGACCATTCACACCGCCGACAAGGACGAATGGGCCGCCGGCTTCATGCGCGTTGGCGATCGTTACTTCAATGAGGCCAAGTCACTCGAGAAGACCGATCCCAGCAAGGCCAACGCTGCCTACATTCGCGCCTGGCGCATCTATTCCTTTGGACGCTGGCCGATTCCCTCGTCTCCCGGCAAGCAGCGCTCGTACGAAAAGGCGCTCGAAGCATTCCACCAGCACGCCAAGTTTTTCGATCCGCCGCTCGAAGTTGTGAGAATTCGCTTCGAAGGCAAAGAAACTATCGGATACCTGCGGCTGCCGAAGAACGCCAAAGGCCCCGTGCCGCTGGTTATCGCCGTCAATGGCCTCGACAGCCGCAAAGAGGATCTAACGGAAAGCTTCAGCGCCATCCTTCCCTTCGGCATCGCATACCTCGCCGTCGATGGACCGGGCACCGGACAGGCGCCCATCAAGGTCAGTGCAACTTCGGAGCGCATGCTCTCGCAAGTCATCGACTACGCGCAGTCCCGGCCGGAGATCGACAAGAACCGCATCGCCCTGCATGGCGTGAGCTGGGGCGCGTACTGGGCGACCAAGATGGCGATTGTCGAGCGTGCCAGGCTCCGTGGCTGCAGCGCGCAATCGCCGCCAATCGATATGTTCTTCCAGAAAGATTTCCTGATGAATCATCTGCTGGGCAACCGCGAATATCTTTTCGATCAGGTGCCGGCTCTCATGAACATTCTGGAGGGCGTTCACACGCTCGATGAGATGGGCGAATTTCTGCCGAAGATGTCGCTGGTGCATCAGGGACTGCTGGGCAAGCCGATGGCGCCCATGCTCGTGATTGCAGGAGTACTCGATACCCAGGTGCCCATTGAAGATGAATACCTGCTGCTGAACAAAGGTGACGTACCGAAAGAAGCGTGGATCAACCCGCGCGGCGGCCATCTCGGAAGGCAAGTGGGCGTGTGGCCCGATCCCAGGATTTTCAAAGAAGTGATTATTCCTTGGCTGGTGAAGACGCTGCAGGCACCGGCGAACTAGACCGCTCCCGTTAAAACCAAGACGTTGGGACGAAAAGTTTCAGCAAGCGCGAATCGATGTTTTGATATCGGTTGGACCACCGTACCGCACTTACTTACTATGTCTACTCAACTGTCGACGCCCCAACCGGACACCCCAACCGCACCCCCGAAACGCTTCTACGCGTTGCTCTGGGTGCAGGTAAGTTTCGCCATAGTGGTCGCGCTCATTTTCGGTTACCTCAGTCCCGCACACGCAGTCGCGATGAAGCCGCTGGGCGACGCCTTCATCCGCCTGATCACCATGATCATCACCGTGATGATCTTCTGCACCGTGGTCACCGGAATCGCCGGGATGCGGGATCTGCGCAAAGTCGGCCGCGTCGGAGGCAAAGCCCTGCTCTATTTCGAAATCGTCTCGACCCTGGCGCTGGCGGTCGGCTTCATAGTCGGTAATGTTGTGCATCCCGGCACCGGATTCAACGTGGATTCATCGACTCTCGACACCCGCGCCGTTGCCGATTACGCGGGACAAGCCAAGACCCAGACCGTCACCGACTTCCTGATGCACATCATCCCGACAACCATCGTGGATGCTTTCGCCAAAGGTGACATCCTGGAAGTTGTCTTCGTTTCGATCCTGTTCGGACTTGCCATGTCGGCGGCGGGGGCGCACGCCAAGCCCCTCGTCACCTTGCTCGAATCGCTCACGCAGGTCGTCTTCCGTATGGTGAACATTGTGATGAAACTCGCGCCCATTGGCGCATTCGGCGCCATGGCTTTCACCGTCGGCAAGTATGGTTTGGCATCGCTGGGCCCGCTGCTCCGCCTGATCGCCTCGTTCTGGATCACCTCGATTCTGTTTGTGTTCATCGTGTTCGGTGCGGTCGCTTGGGTCGCTGGATTCAGTCTGCTGAAATTCCTGCTGCGGATCAAAGAGGAGATTCTTCTGGTGCTGGCCACCAGTTCGTCGGAGACCGCGATCCCCACTCTGATGGAAAAGCTGGAAGAACTGGGCTGCTCGCGCTCGCTAGTCGGACTGGTCGTGCCCACCGGCTACACGTTCAACACCGACGGCAGCGCGCTGTACATGACGATCGCCGCCCTGTTCGTCGCACAGGCTACGAATACGCATCTGACATTCCCGCAACAGATGACGCTCTTCGCAGTCGCGGTGCTGACCTCAAAGGGCGCAAGCGGCGTGCAGGGAGCTTCGTTCATCGCACTGGTCGGAACCTTGAGCGTGATTCCCACGATTCCGGTGGCGGGGATGGCGCTGATCTTAGGCATCGACCGCTTCATGAGCATGTTCCGCGCCCTGGTCAATATGATCGGCAACGGAGTGGCCACGCTGGTGGTGGCGCGCTGGGAAAATGAATTGGAGCAAGAGACGCTGCAGCGGAACCTGGCGTGAGAAAGCAGATTCAATTCATCAAGACAACCCGCGCGGGCGGTTCGGGATGGATTAGGCGATGGGGTTAAGGTCCGTTACAGGCAAAACGAACCTTCTACGAAATCCAAGCCATCCTGATGAGGGCGTCGTGCCAGTCGGTGCCGTCCTTGCGAAGCACAACGTTAGGATCCCTCTCCGCAATGGCGACCGCAGCGATAGGACACTTCAAGCAATATTCTGTTCCGTGCTCGGTTGCGCGCGATCACCTCGAGCTCGCTGTCTTTGCGATATTTCTGCGGCAGGAAGAAGGCTGACCCACGAATAGAGCGTGTCCGCTTGTCCGGCTCAACCCTCAGATTGTGGCCGACGTGTTTTGCCGCGACATAGGGCGGTGGTTTGGCGCCTCTGGCATCGCTTGAGGATGAGCGAAGCCCGCGCTCGTCAGCAGAACTAGCACCGAAATATGCTCTCGCATGAAACAAGATTACCCCCCCGCTCTTCGGAGAACAACCAACAACAAGCTTGCTTACCGAACCGGCGTAATGTCGCGAATTTTACCAATAACCGATTGGCCTGACGTTTATCATGAGTTCCAGTTGGGGAGTAGACACCCATGTCTGGAAGAATCGCCGTCGTCACGGGAGCCAACGGCGGCCTCGGAACACATGTCACGAAAGCCTTGCTGGACACCGGTTTCACCGTTGTCGGCCTCGCACCCAGAATTCGGCAGTCCGATTTTGACCACCCGAATTTCACCGCGCTCCCGGCTGCGCTCGACAGCCTCGAAGCTGCGAAGAAGGCCTCCGACACGGTCATCACCCGCTTCGGAAAGATCGACGTCCTCGCTCACCTGGTTGGCGGCTTCGCCGGAGGCCAGACTATCGCCGAAACCGACGACGCCACTTTCCAGCGTATGTTCGACATGAACCTGAACAGCGCATTCCACATGCTGCGCGCGGTTCTGCCTTACATGCGCAAAGCTGGCGCCGGACGCATCCTCGCCATCGGCAGCCGCGCAGCTGAAGATCCTGGCCAGAGGGTCGGCGGCTACAGCGCGTCCAAAGCGGCACTGGTCTCGCTGATCCGCACCGTTGCCCTCGAAAATAAAGACGCCGGCATCACCGCAAACGTCATCTTACCTGGCACCATGGACACTCCCGCCAACCGCAAAGCCATGCCCGCTGCCGATGTCTTGCAGTGGGTGCAGCCAGCTTCGATCGCCAGCCTGATCGTTTGGCTCGCCGGAGATGCCGGAAAAGACGTAACCGGGGCGGCGATCCCCGTCTATGGACAAGGTCTGTAAATCCAACCCCAACGGATCCTAAATCTCGTTGTTCAGCACTGCGCGCACCTTGTTCGTGAGTGTCTCCAAGGTGAACGGCTTCTGAATGAAGTGCAGGCCCGCTTCCAGTACGCCGTGATGGATGATCGCGTCGGGCGTGTACCCTGACGTAAACAGAACCTTGATGTCCGGCCGGTGCGCCGCAACTTGCCGGGCGACCTCGCGGCCACTGATACCCGGCAAAACCACATCCGTAAGGAGCAGGTGGATCGGCCCCGAATATTGCTTGCTGAAGGCCTCGGCTTGAACAGGATTCTCGACCGTCAAGATCGAATACCCCCGGCTGATCAGCATCATCTCAACGAGTTCGCGAAGCTGGGGCTCATCCTCGACCACGAGAACCGTTTCGTGGCCGCGAGGCTCGACTGCGGGCGCCTTCTCTATCTTGGTGGGCCCCTTAGCGTCGACGACTTGCGGGAGGTAGACCTTGAAAGTACTGCCGCGGTCCGGTTCGCTGTAAACCCAGATGTGACCCCCGCTCTGTTTCACAATGCCATAAGCGGTCGAAAGCCCCAGGCCCGTGCCTTTGCCGAGACCCTTCGTCGTAAAGAAGGGGTCGAAGATGCGCGCTTGTGTTTTGGCATCCATTCCAACTCCGGTGTCGCTGATCGCGAGCATGACGTAAGGGCCGGCGTGCGCGCCTTCATGTTTGGCCGCGTAGGCTTCGTCCAACTCGAGGTTGGCAGTCTCCAGCGTGAGCTTGCCACCGTGAGGCATGGCGTCGCGCGCGTTAATCACCAGATTCATGATCACCTGTTCGATCTGCCCGGTATCGGCTTGCACCAGGCAAGAGTCCTCGGCCACTACTGTGTTCATTTCAATGTGCTCGCCGATCAGGCGGCGGAGCATCTCGTCGAGACCGGTGGTCAACGCATTTAGGTCGAATACCCTGGGTTGCAAGACTTGGCGACGGCTGAACGCCAGCAGCTGGCTGGTGAGTGCCGCCGCTCTCTCCGCGGCTTCGTCAATGCGCTCCACCTGCGCGCGGGCCTTCGCTGCATCGGGCCGCGATTCCAGAAGTTGATGGGCGTAGCCGCGGATGATGGTCAGCAGATTGTTGAAATCGTGGGCGATTCCGCCGGAGAGGGTTCCGATCGCTTCCATCCGCTGCGCCTGCCGCAAGCGTTCCTCCATGCCTTGGCGCTCAGTGATGTCACGCGCATTGAAGACGATTCCAGCAATGGCGGAGTCCCGCAACAATGGGTTGCCGTGCGTCTCCAGGGTGCGCAGCGTCCCATCCGCGCTGCGCATGCGGAACTCGACCGATTTTTGAGGGACGCCCGGAGCAACGGGAGTCAGCAACGCCATCACTGCATCGGCATCGGCCGGCTCCGCCAGGGACAGAATGTTCTTGCCGATGAAAGACCCGCCACCGGCAAATTCGCGCTCCATGGAAGGACTCGCGTAGCGCACGGTCCCGTCCGCATCGACCAGCAAGATGAAGTCGCGAGCGTTTTCTATCAGGGCCCGGAAGTGGGCCTCGCTGCGCTGCAGTTCTTCGTACAGGCCCCGCAGACGCGAAGCCATATTGTTGAACGCCCCGCTGAGTCTGGTGATCTCATCATTTCCGCCGACAACGACCTGGTGCTGAAATTGGCCGCGGGCCAGAGCGCGCGAGGCCACATCCAGTTTTTCCAGCCGGCCGGCGATCCGTTTCGTGACCGCGACTCCCAGCAAAGCGGCCAGCACCAGAGACGAGATTCCGGCAATCCCCAGGGTCCAGTTGGTCCGAATCTGTGCCTGACGAATGTCTTCTAATCCGATCTGCTTTTCAATCTCTACGATGGCGTCAATGTCATGCACCAGACTTTCAGAGAGTTCGCCAATCATGGGCATGCGGCTCGCAAGTCGTAGGCGCACGCCCACCCAATCGCCGGACTTGGCCAGCCCGATGAGGGACTCGACTTGCCCCGCGAACAGCGCGCGGACCGTCTCCAGGCTGCTGCGTTCGGAGTCGCGCTGCGTTCCAGCGGGCAATGCGCGTACGGCCTCCGTGGCCTGTTCGACGTCGTTGCTGAAGGCGAGAAGCAGCCTGTTGCCTTCTACCTCGAATCGTGCCGCGTCTTGCGCATTCGACAGGGGCAGCAATTCTCTTTGGAAGTTGAGGAAGTCGCTGTGAACCCTTAACACAGCTCTGGCCGGTTTGTCCGTCTGGTAAAGATATTGAGCGCGCTCGCGAATGAAGTTCAGCTGCCAGAGCGAGATGATCCCTCCCAGGATCATCAGCATGCCCACTGAGGCAAAGGAGAGGACCAGGAGAGAACTAATACTCGACTGCTTGGGGTGAGCTTCAGGCATCGTCGCCCGTGTTCATCGGATTTCGGTTTCTCGCCGCACAAGCCGTATGCACAAGACTCAGTAGGTGATCGATGCGGTCTGGACCGGCTTCGGTTTCCCCGGCTTCAAACCCGTGATCTTCACCAATTGGGATTGCAGGTCCGCCATTGCCTTTTCCGGAGCAGTTTGTCCCGTGAGGATGGAGTGCACGGCTGAAAAGTAGGCTCGCGAAACCTCATCGTATCGTTTGCCCACGATTGCAGATGGCCGAGCGGTTGCGCCGCCGGTTACGAACAGGTCCCGCAGCGCCTCCAGTTGGGGCTGCGACTGCAGATACTGCCGGTTCTGATAGAAATCCTTGCGAGCCGGCAGCAGAGAACTATCGTTCCAGAAACTCAGCCCGACCTCCTGGCTCGTCATATAGCGGACAAGTTCGGCGGCTTCCCGCGGGTGAGCGGAATACTTCGACACCGCCAGCGACCGACCGCCAAGCACCGAGGCGCTGCCTGCCGTTCCCCTCGGAAGCCTGGCTAATGCGTACTTATCCCGGATGGGAGAATCCGGCGCCTGTCCCGTGGTGAAGGACGACCAAATCCACTCTCTGCGGAACGCCGCATTGCCCGCGGCGAATACGTTTCGACTGTCCTCTTCCTTAAACTCGGTGACGCTGGGCGGAGAAATCGTGCCCACCCAATGTTTTGCCCTCTTCATGGCTTGAATGGTTTGGGGATTATTCACCGAGATGGTTCCATCGTTCTCGACGATCCCGCCGCCTCCCTGCGACTCCTCCCACTCCAGCGCATCGCAGGTAAGGCCTTCGTACGCGGCACCCTGCCACACGTAACCCCAAAAGTCTGGATTGCCGGCGGCCCGTTCGCCCGCCTGGATCCGAGTGGCCATCTGCTCTAGCTCATCCCAAGTCTCCGGCGGGTGCTTGTAGCCATATTTTGCGAGCAGATCGGTGCGGTAATACAGAACTCCGGTCTCGACGAAAAAAGGCATGGCCACCAGTTTGCCGTCGACGGTATCGTTCTGTACCGCTGCGTCCAAATGTTCTTTCACGTCATCGCCCAGGTAGGGACGCAAGTCGGCAAAATCCTCGGCGAGAATTCCCGGCCACACGACATCAATCAAGTACACATCGGGAGTGACCGGCTTGCTCTGCAGGGAGTGCTCGTACATCTCCAGCGTTTCGGTTGATGTCTCCGGGCCCGGAATGTAGTGCACGCGAATTCCCGTTTTCTGCGTAAATCGAGAAAACACACTCTCATCGCGGCTGAACCGGCCTGTCGTGACCGGCCCCCAGCCGATATAAGTCACCGTGACGGGCTGAGCCCGTTCCGGGGATGGCGCGGAATGGCAGTCTGCCAGCGCCATCAACAGCAATCCGCAAAGGACCAACAGCGCGCCTTCGAGGAACCGCCCCCTTATCAAACGCACCCCCTTCATCGACAACACGGCTGGCAGGGTCAGCGTACCCGCTCTTCAGATCTTGGACGCGCACCCGCGGAAGAACTCGAGAATTTCGCCGCCATATCAGTTGACCCGAAAGCGCTCATGCTCCACATTGTCGTATAACTGCTCGATAGTTGGTGAAAAATCGTGCCGTCACCAGTAGACTCAGAGGCTCGGGTGCCAAGTAACCCTTTCGTAACCCTCTGGGGTGCACAATTTTTGTTGCACTTTAACACTGGTGAAATATCTTGCATGTAGCCTTTTCTCAGGAGGGCCCATGGGTTCAGCCCGCGTCGCGAAGTCCTTACCGCTTCAGGTGGCTGCGATCTGTTATCGCAGACGCGGGACGGCGATTGAGCTCCTTCTGGTTAATACCAATGGTGGTAACAAGTGGACGTTTCCCAAGGGATCGACCGACGCCCGACTCTCGCACAGCCAGGCCGCTGAACGCGAAGCCGCGGAAGAAGCCGGCGCTCTCGGCACGATCGAGCCACGCCACTTCCACCTCTACATTCATTCCAAGGGCGTGTTCTGGCAGCCCGGCGGCGTGCAGGAGTTTGTGGTCAAAGCCTTCCTGATGGAAATCCACCAGATGCGCCGGCCCGACGAAGACAATCGCCGCCCCACCTGGTTCAGCCCCGAAGAGGCGAAGCGCCGCCTCGCGAAGGGCCGCGAAGTGAAATATCTTCACGAACTCGAAGCTGTCGTCGAGCGCGCCCTCGAAAGGATCCAGTTCCACCACGAGCTTTGGGGAACCTATCCCGGCCCCCGCCATGCCCGCCCCGCCGCAAAAGACCCCATCGCCAACGTAGTCTGGCCGTGAGTGCAATCCTACCCCTGTTATCCTCGCCTAAAGAACTGCCGATAGAGCTGACCGATGTAGACGGTTCAAAGGGAACCTGGCTCATCGCGGTCGAGAGCGTGGTAGAGACTCGAGATGACAGCAACCTTTTGGTAAAGATCGTCCTTGAGCAAAGCATCGATGAGGAGCACGTTCGCTCGCGAGAACTTGGAATATTGCTACCCCTGCACGAAGCCGTTGATCCCGATCGTTGCCCGAACTTGGTGAGCCCGATCCGCGAGTGGATCGATTGGACCGAGGGAGCGGTTTCGTTGACCTAACTCAGCGGCCTGCATGACCTGCGGATACTCCTCTTGTCCTCAGCAAGCCGCAGCGAGTTATGAGACCATAAATCCAGCCCATGATTCAGCTTTCCGGCGCCGGAAAACGTTTCGGCCACAAACTCCTCTTCGAAAACGCGGACTGGCTCATCACGCCCCATGACCGCATTGGCCTGGTCGGGGGCAACGGCACCGGCAAATCCACGCTCATGAAGGTCCTTGCAGGCATGGACACGTTCGACTACGGCAGCCTCGTGGTCGCCAAAGGCACGTCCGCCGGATATCTTCCCCAGGACGGACTCACCCTCTCGGGCCGCAGCGTCTTCGCTGAGTGTATGTCGGTCTTCGACGATCTGCGCGCCATGGAGACGGAACTCGAATCGCTGACGCACAGCATGGCGGAACTCGACCATACGAGCCCGGAGTATTCCGCTGTTGCCGACCGCTATCATCGGGTCGAGCATGAATTCCGCACCCGCGACGGCTACTCGATCGAAGCCGAAGTCGGGCGAGTGCTCATGGGCCTGGGTTTCACGAAACAAGACTGGCCGCGCCTGACCGACGAATTCTCCGGCGGATGGCAGATGCGCCTCGCTCTCGCCAAGCTTCTGCTACAGCAACCCAACCTGCTGCTGCTCGACGAGCCCACGAACCATCTCGACCTTGAAGCCCGCAACTGGCTGGAAGAATATCTGCAGAACTATCCCCATGCTTTCGTGCTGATCTCGCACGACCGCTACTTCCTCGACGTCACGGTCAACAAGATTGCCGAAATCTGGAACAAGCGCTTCTGGTTCTACACTGGCAACTACGATAGGTTCCTCGCCCAGAAGACGCAGCGCAACGAGCAACTGACAGCCGCCTATCGCAACCAGCGCGACCGCATCGAACAACTCGAAGTCTTCATCAACCGCTTTCGTTACCAGGCGACGAAGGCCAAGCAGGTGCAGAGCCGCATCAAGGAGCTGGAGAAGATCGAGCGCATCGAGATTCCGCCGGAAGAAAAGACGATCCACTTTTCCTTCCCGCAGCCCAAGCCCAGCGGCCGCATCGTGGCCGAGTTCGAGGGCGTGGCCAAGAGTT
The DNA here is from genome assembly GCA_036521895.1 of Candidatus Sulfotelmatobacter sp. Taxonomy (GTDB): domain Bacteria; phylum Acidobacteriota; class Terriglobia; order Terriglobales; family Acidobacteriaceae; genus Sulfotelmatobacter. The sequence continues at coordinate 28,182 of DATDGW010000076.1, forward strand.
ATCCGGGCAAGAACGGAGGGCCTGCCCAGGAAGTCTTCCGCAACGTCGACTTCATGATCGAGCGCGGCGACCGCATTGCGCTGGTCGGCGTCAACGGCGCCGGCAAGTCCACGCTGATCAAGCTGCTTGCCGGAACCGAAAAGGTCACGCAGGGGGAATACCGCCTCGGGCACAACCTGGAAGCCGACTACTTCGCGCAGGACCAATACAAAGAGCTCGATCCCGACGCACGAATCCTCGACGATCTGGGCGCGGCCTCCCCGCGTTCGGGTGAGACTGAACTGCGCAGTCTGCTCGGATGTTTCCTGTTTTCCGATGAAGACGTATTCAAGAAGATCGGCGTCCTCTCGGGCGGCGAGCGCGGACGTTACGCCCTGCTGCGCCTGCTGCTGCATCCTGCAAACTTCCTGCTGCTCGACGAACCGACAAACCACCTCGACCTGCGCGCCAAAGACGTGTTGCTCGAGGCGCTCGTCAAATACACGGGCACGGTGGTCTTCGTCTCGCACGACCGCTACTTCATCGACAAGCTGGCCACGCGCGTCTTCGAAGTCGGCGGCGGCAAGGTTGAAGTCTTCCCGGGCAACTACGAAGACTATCTCTGGCGCAAACAGGGCGGACAGCATGTCGCGCCCACGCTGGACGATGTTCCTGGAGTGAAGGCTTCACGAACCGAGCCGGCGCTCGCTCCGAAGCCCGCCGCCATGCCCACGCCTGTAAACGGAAATGGGGCCGGCGAAACCGCCGCACCGGTCGAAGCCAAGAAGCGCCTGAACCCCATCAAGCGCAAACAAATGGAAGATCGGGTTCACGACCTGGAAGAACAGATCAGCCGCACCGAGGGCGCTATCGCGCGCCTGGAGACCGCACTGCAAAATTTCGTCAGCGCCGAACAGAGCCAGCGCCAGTCACAGGAACTCGAGCAGCACAAAGCCACCCATGCCGCCCTGATCAAGGAATGGGAAGAGATGGCTGAAGCCCTGCAGGGCTCTGACTAGTCCAAATCCGGCCTCCGCACCCGTACACCACCTTCCGTAATCTCTCTCCCGCGCTTACGCCTGTGCGATATTCAGGTTGGCCAAGTGGCCAGCAACTGCCGCAGGCCACAAATTTCAAGACCAACCGCAGGAACAAGGTGACGGGCGCCCTAGGGCGAGCCACCCCGCGGGACCAAGGAAGGTCGCATGCTTCAGTCGTCGGAGAACTCGTTTAACCAAAAGGCCGGTTCGCCGGTCCCCAACCCCAACTCTTACAACCCCGTTAAAACCGTCACCGCTCCCGTGGATCAGGCCACCATTGGCCGCACTTTGGTCATTAAGGGCGAGATCAGCGGCTCCGAAGCTCTCTACATCGACGGTCGCATCGAAGGCAAAATCACCATGCCCGAGAGCCGGGTCACCATCGGCCGCAACGGTAAGGTCGATGCCAGCATCCAGGCCCGCGAAGTTGTGGTCATGGGCAAGGTGAATGGCAACATCGAGTGCAGCGATCGCGTCGACATCCGCGCCGAGGGTTCGGTCGCCGGCGACATCTCCACCGTGCGCATCAGCGTCGAAGACGGGGCCTCGCTCAAGGGTGGAATTCAGGTCCGCAACGAAGGCAAACAGAACGCGCAGCCGCAGAAGTCAGCCGAGGCTCCCAAGGCCCTGGCGGCCGCCGCCAGCGCGTAACGTGGCAGGCCGAACGTCTGGGGTGGAACAAGGCGCACGCTCACGCGTGCCCTGCTGTTTTAGTAGAGCCGTCGTCCCGGCGGCGGGGGGCGTCCCCGCCCCCCCGCGCCGATGGCGGGAGAAAAACCTTCCCCATCCTCAGAACGCACTCTCGCTAGCCTCAGCGGGGGCGAAACGCCCTCGCGACAGCCGGCCAGGATGCCGGCGCAACAAAATACGGATCACTTCTTCTCCACCGGCCTCAGATCCAACGCCGCCGAATTCATGCAATAGCGCAGCCCCGTGGGCGCCGGACCATCCTCGAACACGTGTCCCAGATGCGCGTCGCACTTGGCGCAGCGAACTTCAGTCCGCACCATCCCGTACTGTGTATCTCGATGCTCGACCACTCCGCCGCCCTCGGCGGGCTTGGTGAAGCTCGGCCACCCGGTCCCCGAATTAAACTTCGTCTCGGAATCAAACAAAGGCGATCCGCAACACACGCAGTGATACATCCCCGGCGCTTTCGTGTTCCAGTATTTCCCGGTAAAGGCACACTCGGTTCCAGCCTCGCGCGTCACATGATATTGCTCATCGCTCAGCTGCTTTTTCCACTCCGCTTCAGTCTTTGTGACTTTTTCAACCATCTTCTCAGCCATGATTCAGCTCCCCATCGATGATTTCTTTAACCGGATTGGATGTTTCAGCTGGTCAAAAGTGACAGAGCTTGCATCCATTGACGCTCGCCAATTGCTGTGCTTTTTGGTTCCTGCGATCCGCCTCAGCATGGCGCCCGACATCGGAAAGGAATGCCGCGTAGAGTTCGTACCTTTTGCTCCTGGTCGGCCTAAGAGTTATGCCTTCGAGATGGGTCGACTCGGCCTGGGCGACCTTTCGTTGAGAGAGAAAAGCTAGCGGCAAGGCGCCGCGCACGTGATCCAAGTCTTTCTTCCGCAGCGAATCGGCGAGGAGGGACTCGGCTTGCGCAAACTTTTTTCCGCCTGAGATAGACCAACCCTAGAGCCCACATGCAAGTGGCGTTCCCTGGAGTAAGTTCGTTGGCTCGAACCAGATGTTTGCGCGCATCGTCGAAACGGCGGAGGTGAAAATAGCACCATCCGAGGTTCCACGAAAGCTTCCTGTATTTCCCTGTCTCAGAGGACTTCTGATTCAAAAGCTTCATTGCC
>DATDGW010000077.1:0-3432 GCA_036521895.1 Candidatus Sulfotelmatobacter sp.
GGTCATCCTTTGTGTTGCGGCTTGATTATCTATCCTGCGTGTTGACCGTCGCGTCCACAGTTCTGGTGGGTCGGCGGTGTTGGGAAGGCTGGGCACTAGCCGGCGTTAATAGCATTGTCGTGTGCGTCATAGGATTCAAAACAGCCCAAATGGGATTCATTCCCGCCAACATTTTCTGCATGGTGATGAGCGCGATCAACCTGCGCGCGTGGCGCAAGACCGGAGTGTCTTAGGGACACCGCCGCGAAAAGCCGCACTCACGCCGCAATGAGCAAGCTCTCGGCGAACGGCCACTGCTCATCGATCCATTGCAGGTCGCAGCGGAAGCCGGCGTCGCGCGCCGTCTGGATCACTTCGATGGCTGAATACTTATGACTGCTCTCCGTCCATATTGTTTCTCCTTCGAGGAACTCCACCACGACCTCTGCGACCGGAATGCTCACGACTTGCCGGCGCCTTGACTCGAGGTGCATCTCGACACTTCGTGCCTCAGGGTTGATCCTGGCCACATGAGCGAACTCGCGCAAATCAAAATCTGCGCCCAGTTCGCGATTCACGCGGCCGAGCAGGTTGAGGTTAAACGCCGCGGTTACTCCCAGCTCATCGTCGTACGCAGCAATCAGTTGCGCGCGGGGCTTCTCCAGGTCTGTTCCCAGCAACAGGGAATCTCCCGGCTCGAGAATGCACCGGACCTGCGACAGGAACTTCATCCCCGCGGGGCGATCGAAGTTCCCGATGGTGCTGCCAAGAAACAGCACAAACAGCCGTTGCCCACTTTTGCGGTACGCAGCTACCTCCAACAATCCATCCAGATACTCGCGCTCAAACCCCACAATGCTGATCGCATCGATATCCCTAAGCTCGCGTTCGCACATGACCAGAGCCGAGTGCGAGATTTCGACCGGATAGTACGACGTGCGTTGCCGGCGGCAGAGCGCTTCGAGCAGCCAGCGAGTCTTTTTACCGCTGCCGCTCCCTAGTTCCGCAACCGCAACCGGCCCGGCAACCCGGTCCACGATCTCGTCGGCATGCCGTCGCAACAACCGCTCGTCGGCCCGCGTGAGCCCGTACTCGGGGAGATGGCTGATTACCTCAAACAGTGCCGAGCCCACATTGTCGTAGAGATATTTCGAGGGAAGTTCTTTTTGTCCTGTCCGAGTAAGCCCCGCGCGCACATCCGCAGCAAATTCGTATGAGACATTGGACGGAATCGCATGAACGAGCATGTGCCAACTCCTTCGATCAGATTCTTGTCGATCACTGATTCACGCACCGGAATCCGGCATACACGTACTGGTAGTGAGCCTGAAACCAGTTGCGAAATGTCGGCCGCAACATGCACCCAGCCGTGCGCGGCGAGCCGCCTTTCATGACGAAGTGTTTGCCGTCAAAAAATTCAGCCGAGTAGCCACGGTAGAACGGTAATGGCTCGAAGCCAGGAAATGGGGCAAAGACCGTGGAGGTCCACTCCCATCCATTGCCCAACAAGTCATCAACACCGAAAGCACTGCGGCCGGCAGGGAACGCATTCACCGCTGTCGGGCTCCAATGGTGGAAGTCGAAATTGCCAAGGCGGGAGTCAGGAGCCAGGTTATCCCAGGGATAATTCCGCTCAGTCCCGTCCAGAGTGCCGTATGCAGCGTGGTGCCACTGCTCCTCAGTGGGCAGCGATTTGCCCGCCCAGCGCGCATACGCGGCCGCCTCGGCGTGACTCACATAGACTGGCCAGTCCATGGGCAGGGGAATTTCTTCGAACATCGTGCGGTACTGCCATCCATCGCGTGCCTTTGTCCAGAACACGGGATGAGAGATCGCATGCGCAGTCTTCCAATTCCAGTCATCGTCGCTCCAGAATGCGCGCGTCTCATACCCCCCCGCGGCCATGAACTCGAGGTACCGGCGGCTGCTTACCTCGTACCGGTCGATCTCGAAGGCAGACACATGAGCTGTGTGCGCTTCGTATTCATTGTCCCAGCCGAAAGTCTCGCCTCCTCGTGACAGGCCCAGCGTCGCAGTCCCGGCGGGGATCGAAATCATCTGCTGATCGACGGGTGGAAAGCCAAGACGAGGGCGATCTTCTTGCGGGACTTTCCGATCGAGCGGCAACTGGTGCAGCATATATGCCAGAGTCTCGACATGCATCAAGCGATGCTCAATGGCCACGTTGAGCAATGTGTCGAGCGGAAAACCGTCGCGGCCCTGGCCGAATGCCTCCAGTAGTCCATCGGCCAACTTCTCGTCCAGCGCGGTGCGAATCCTGGTCACGTAGTCGCGCACAGCTTCGAGAGAGGGCCAGTCGGACGGTTGGTCAGAGGGCAATCCACCGCCCACCGGATCGATGCCAAACGCAAACAAGCGGTCAAATTCCGGGTGGAAGCTTTTCAGACCCAGAACGTTCTCGTGGAGCAGGTTCCAGTCAAAGGCCTCCAGGTGTCCTACATAAAAAATGATGCGATGACGCTCCGGTATGGGCCGCTCATAAATCGAGTCTGTGCGCACGATGTGGAACAGCGCGTCGCTTCGACGCCGGGCGTCGGACACCCGCTCCCGTAGTTGTTGCCGGACGGCGACATCTGCTTGAGCAACCGGCATGGGTCCTCCTGGGGTTCGGGTTGGACGAAACAGCGAACCTGTCTCAGATCACCATGGGATGTGGGTACCCATCCTCACGTGTCTCGGCAGAAATCGTCCGCAAGCCGCGAGGAACGGGCCATCCGCCTCCAGTCGACGAGGTCTCAGAGACTACCACCGCCACACAACCGCTCGCAACTGAGGCAAGACAACGAGAATCCATCTCGGCAGCGACAAGTACAATCCAGGCGATGCGCATCCCCTTGTTTCAGGTCGATGCATTCACCCCCAAGCCGTTCACCGGCAACCCCGCCGCAGTCTCCCCCCTTCAAGCGTGGTTAGATGACGAGACTCTGCGTAAGGTCGCTGCAGAAAATAATCTTTCTGAAACCGCATTTTTCGTGCCGAACGCCGGCCACTATGAACTTGTGTGGGTTACCCGTCGCGGCGAGGTCAGGCTCTGCGGCCATGCCACCATGGCTTCGGCGTATGTGGTGCTGAACATACTCAAGCCGGGGCTGAACGAAGTGCAGTTTGAGACGCGCCACAGCGGAATCCTCACCGTCAGTAAGGACGGCGATCTGTTGGCGATGGACTTCTCTGCACTCTTCCCGAGGCGTTGTGAAAGTACGCCGGATGGGTTGGTTGACGCGCTCGGGCCGGGACCTCGTCCGTCCGAATTATGGGAAGTGAACGATATCTACCTGGCGATCTACGAGAATGAAGCCGCAATCCAAAACATGCAGCCAGACTTCTCCCGCCTGGAACGACTGCATGCTGCGGTTGTAGCGGTCACCGCGCCTGGCACGAAAGCTGATTTCGTGTCGCGCTACTTCAAGCCCAGCTATGGCATGCTCGAAG
>DATDGW010000078.1:0-4061 GCA_036521895.1 Candidatus Sulfotelmatobacter sp.
CAAAGGGTCGCTATAGCACTTCGCAAGACTAGTACTTTTGACAATTACATTCCGAGAATCAATGAGTGCAGAATGCAAGAAATCGACCTCGTCTCGCAACTGCGATCGGTCGTGTCGTACTTCTGGCCAGGAAATCGATTACCTGGTCCTAACCCGTTCGTCGCAAAGACGATCGGCACAAAAGTCGGGAGAAGAACAATGACACAAAGCAATGACAAGGAAAGCGCCGTCGTCGCCACTTATCTGCAGCACACCGACGCCGAGAACGCCATCAACCTGCTCAAGAAGAGTGATTTCAACATCAAGAAGCTGGCGATCGTCGGTCAGGGGTACCACACCGAGGATCAGGTTGTCGGGTATTACACAACCGGCGACCGGATGAAGCATTGGGGCAAGCGAGGTGCGTTCTGGGGCGGAATATGGGGCCTGCTGGTCGGGTCGGCGTTCTTCTTGATCCCTGGTGTCGGACCAGTCATGGTCGCCGGTTCGGCGGTCGCATGGATCGTCGAGGGGCTGGAAGGTGCTGCAGTCGTGGGCGGCTTAAGTGCGCTTGGGGCAGGGTTGTTCAGCATTGGAATCCCCAAAGACAGTGCGCTGAAGTATGAAAGCTCTGTCAAAGCTGGCAAGTTCGTGCTCATTGCCCACGGGACAGCGGAAGAGGCGGAAGCGGCACGCCGCATTCTGGCGAACACAGCGGCTCAGGAGGTCAACGTTCACGAACCGGACCGGCCTGCAGTAGCCGCCTGACTCGGCCACGCTGCTTACATTGCATCGAATCGAGGAATTTTATGGCTGAAAAAATGAGAATCGCAAGAGTCGCCCTCCGGGCGGCGCTGCTACTGGGGCTGTCGATCGCAAGTAGCCTTTCCAGCTTCGCGTGAGACAAAACTGAAACCACCGACGCCACTGCGTTCGACACCGGGACCCACCCGGGAGCCAATATTGGCGTGAGATTGAAGATTTACGAGTTCTCGTCACCGGCGGACAAACAGATTCTGTCCAAGCCCGGCGTCCATTAGTGCGGCAAAGCGCACTGACTGGGACTGCGAATCGTGAGGTGCCTTATGAAGGTTCATCGATGCCTGGCAATGACAGGGGTTGCGTTGTCATTGCTGGTTCTGATTTTCCCGAGCAACGCGACTGCTCAGTCGAATAGCAAGTACGCGTGCTCGGAGCCGAATCCGGCGCAAATGTGCACAGCCGCGAACACGTGCGGATCCGCTTCCAGTCCCTGCGCAGTGGATGTGAAGCGGACGTCGGATTCGGCTTCCTCTACTCCCAGCATACCGAACGCCCAGGGTAACTCGTTTTTCTGCGTGAAGGTCGGCACGAAGGTGACGTGGATGAGCACGGAGAAGGAAAACGGCTTTGTTGTTGATGTTGGGCCTTCCTCTCCATTTGACCCGGCTGGCGCCATCATCGGAGGATCCGACCGCTCTGTTTCGGTGGTAGCGAAGAGGACGGGATGCTTTAAGTATTCCGCGGGGGCCTGTCGGTCAGGGGCGATCTACGGGATGTGCGACACGGCGAATGCCGAACTCGTTGTAACCAAGTAGCAAACGGCCCACGAACATCGAAAGGCGGGCCGTGACGATAACCGTGGTGGCCGACGCCCTCAGGCTGCTGCGTTGATTTTGGAGTAGACCCATGAACGCGACACACGCAAAGAAAGCCCTAGCCGTGGTGCTTAGTTTCATTCTTATTACAGCGGCACCCGAACTCTCGTACGGATACCAGGATTCAGGCGCTCCAGCTGACTCTGGAAATCCGACAGAATCTGCTCCGATGAGCGCGAGCAGCCTGCAAGCGTTAGTTGCGCCCATCGCGCTCTATCCGGATGCGCTGGTAGCCCAGATTCTTACGGCGTCGACGTTTCCGGACGAAGTTGCCATCGCGAACTACTGGCTACAGCAAAACAAATCCTTGAGCGGAAGCTCGCTAATGCAGGCGGTCGATAAGCAAACGTGGGATGCAAGCGTCAAGGCGCTCACTCAGTTCGCGTCCGTACTCGACAACATGGCGACGAATCTCACGTGGACCTCGTCTCTGGGAGAGGCCTATCACAACCAGTCGGCTGACGTAATGACAGCCATCCAGACGTTGCGCGCGCAAGCCAAAGCGAAAGGCAATCTACAGTCCAGCTCCCAGATCAAGGTAGTGCAGCAGTCACCGCAGACGATCGTTATTCAAGCGGCGAATCCGCAGGTCGTTTATGTGCCGCAGTACAACCCGGCGGTGATTTACGGCTATCCGTACGTGGTTCCCGGTTATGTTGCGCCCGCATACTCGACTGGGGACATGGTGGCGGCCGGCCTGCTCTCGTTCGGGGCGGGGATCGCGGTCGGGGCCATGATGAGCGGCGGATGTTGCGGATGGGGATACAGCAGTTGGAACTGTGGTTGGCACGGCACCGCGGTCGTGTATCACGGCGGAGGATACTACGGTAATTCTGCATGGCACGGCGGTTATTACAACGGTGGGTATCACAGCAGCTATGGCTACAACAACTCCTACAACCACTACGGGAATAACTACAACAACAGCTACCGCGGCGGCGGCAACACCTATAACAAGAACGTGAGCGGAAATACGGTCAATGTCAACCGCAAGAACGCCTCGAACTTCAGCGCCAATCATTCCGCAGGTTCCGATTCGTGGGCCCAGCACGACAGTGGGAGCGCTGGAAGGTCGACGGCGTTCAGCGGCATGGACAGCCACTCCGGTGGATTTGGCAGTTCCGGCGGCTGGTCTTCGAGAGCAGAAAGCGGTCGCGGCTGGGGGAGCATGGGCTCCAGCGGTTTTGGCGGCGGCCGGTTCGGCGGTGGTGGTGGTGGCCGCTTCGGCGGTGGAGGGTTTCGTCGCTGAGGCCGGCCGGTTGTGCTGCGAACCGGCCGAACGGAGAACCTCAGGCTTTTGGAGGAATGGGTATGTCTCGCCTAATTTGCAAAGGTAAGATTCGAAGTACAAGGGTCGCGATGTTTGCCACCTTGTTCGCGCTGATCATCGCGCTGGCTTCGTGCAACAAGTCGGAAAATTCTAACACCGCTCAGAAGACGTTCGCGTCACCCGCGGAGGCCGGTTCAGCGTTTCTGGAAGCTGCCAAGTCTGGGGACCAGGGTGCATTGTTGGCGATCTTCGGGCCCGATGGCAAGGATGCGCTGTTCTCCGGAGATCCTGTGAAAGATAAGAACGCCCTACAGGACTTTGTCGCTGCGTATACGCAAATGAATCGCTGGAGCGAGATCAAAGCAGGCGGCGAGATTCTTTACGTGGGCGCGGACAACTATCCTTTCCCGATTCCTTTGGCCAGGAATTCCTCAGGTCAGTGGGTCTTCGACACGGCCGCCGGCAAAGATGACATCCTGGCCCGCCGAATCGGCAAGGGAGAGTTGACCGCCATCGCCGCGTGTCTAGCTGTCGCCGATGCCCAGCAGCAATACTTCAGCCAGACTCACGACGGTGACAACACCAAGCAGTTCGCCCAGAAGTTCGTGAGCGACGTAGGCCAGCAAAACGGGTTGTATTGGAACGCTCCCGAGGGTCAAACTGCGAGCCCTCTCGGCCAACTCGGCGACTTTGCGAAGGCGATTGGTTACGGGAATTCCGGCGACAAGCCTCAGCCCTTCAATGGCTACAACTTCAGGATCCTCACCAAGCAAGGCGATAAAGTGCAGGGCGGCGCGAAGGACTACATCGTGAACGGGAAAATGACCGGTGGGTTCGGCATTCTCGCCTATCCCGTGGACTATAGGAATTCTGGAATCATGACCTTCGTCATCGGCAAGGACGGCATCGTCTATCAAGAGGATTTGGGCGAAAAAACCGCAGACACCGCAGCCGCGATGGCGGAATACAACCCGGGCGAGGGATGGAGCAGCGTAGTTACCACGGCGTCGATCAAACCTTAGAAGAACGTGGACATTCCGACGACCTCGCGCGGCAAGTGGTGCAGCTTGTTCTCGCCGCAACCACGCCACATTTACAAGGTTTGAGCATTCTTTCTCCGACGTCAAGACTCTCGACCAAGCGAATGTCTTGCCCGCAACTCTTCGTCTGCCTAG
>DATDGW010000079.1:0-4036 GCA_036521895.1 Candidatus Sulfotelmatobacter sp.
GCCGTCCGTCGTAGTACAGATTCGCCACTTGCACGATGGTGTTGAAATCTTCGGGGTTGGTCTTCAAGGTTGTGAGCAGAGGTGCAACGGCCTGGTCTGCCATCGCCTTCTGCTGCTCAGGGGTCAACTGCGGTTGTGTCGCCTCGCCCTGAGCCGCACTGCCATTAGCTGCAGCAGATGCTTGGACGGTCTGAGTGACTGGCGAAGCGGACCCGCGAAACAGGTAACCGAGAGCGACTCCCAGCGCCAGACAGAAGCACGCCAGTATGTATGCTTGCGTGCTAGTCCAGTTTTCGCGGTCGGCAGCTTGGGAATGGGATGCGTTTCGCTCTGTATTGGCCATGGTCTTCAGCAACTCCTCTCACGATATGGTGCCGGCAAGCGCCGCTTCAGGCGTTTGCAGGTGGAACAGCCGCTGCACTGCAGTGGTCATCTGTTCCTGCTCCACCTTTTCTGGAAGTTCCTTGAGTTCACGGGCCAGGGACCCTGCGATCCTCTTTGTCATTCTGGACATAACTGCATTGAACATTTCGTCCTGGTCCTTGGAAAAAGGTCCGTTCTCTTGTCGAAAGGAATCCAGTTCTTGCCGGCAAATCTCGTCCAGCCGTTGGCGCAGTGCAATGATCGTCGGCACTACCCGCTCCGCCATCAGCTTGCGACGGAAGCCTTGCGCCTCGGCCTCCAGAATTTTCTGTGCTTCGGCGGCGGCAACCTCACGCTCGCCTGTGTTGTGGTCTACCACGTTTTCCAGGTCGTCAAGGTCATAGAGGAAGACGCCCTTGACCTCGCGCACCGCGGGGTCAATGTCACGAGGCAACGCTATATCTACGATCACCAGGGGTTGATCCTCGCGCCCGCGAACCTGACGCTCGTGAATCAGGAGCTCGGCTTCCTCGCGGCTGAGAATAGTGTGTGGACAGGAAGTCGAACTGATAATGATGTCGGCCTCCGCCATGTGTTGCCAGCGCTCCTCAAAGGCGATGGCAACTCCGCCCAGCTTCGTGGCCAGCTCCGCCGCGTGCTCCAGAGTGCGGTTGATCACGCGGACGGAGCTGGCGCCATGGTTAAGCAACCCACGCGCTGAGAGTTCGCTCATCTTACCCGCGCCTAACAGGAGCACTTTCTTGTTTTCCAGGGTGCCGAAAATCTGACGTGTGAGTTCCACAGCCGCATAAGGAACCGAAACCGCCGCGTTGCCAATTGCCGTCTCGCTGCGCACGCGCTTCGAGGCCGTCAGCGCCTTCTGCAGCACAGCATCCAGGAACCGGCCTGTTGCCCCAACTTTCTGCGCCTGCTGCCAAGCTTGTTTCACTTGGGAGACGATCTGCGGCTCGCCGACGACCATGGAGTCGAGGCTAGATGCGACCCGGAATATATGCAGGAGGGCTGCTTCATCCAGCAAGCGGTAGAAGTGCTTCCAATCGCACAGCTTGAGTCCGTATTCGGCCCCCAGCAGCCGCATCACCGAGTTGGCGGCGAGCGTCACATCGTTGGCCCATAGCAAGAACTCAGTGCGGTTACAGGTGGCCAGCACGATGACTTCCTCGATGCCTTCGGCTCTGGATAACTGCACCAGGGCTTCGTAGCGGCGATTTTCGCCGATCCAGAAATGCTCTCGCACCGCTACTGGGGCTGTGCGGTGGTTCAGGCCAACGACCATCAAAGTGGGTTCCAAAGCTTCATCTCCTGCTGCTACTCTGCTGCAAAGCACCTCGTGGGCCAAACACAACTTATGCCTCAGTGAGCGATTGCCCTTTATTGTCAGATAGTTAGAGCGGTTGATTATTGGAAACAGCAGGATTGAAGAGCGGTGATTGCGGAGTCTCACCCTCGACTCGCGTGAATTGACCCGCCGTTTCCGGTAGTCAGCGGAGGAGGAATCCGGCGACGAACACTGTTCCGAAAATGACCGCATGAGCAAGTTCGGTCCAGCCCAGCCTGCGCACGGCTACGGATTTCTGGCCCTTGAAAAACCAAGCCATGCCGCGAACCAGAAGCGGCAGGAATGCCAATGCCGCCAGTCCGGGCAGAAGAGCGAAGCGCCAGGCAAACCCCAAAGCTGTTGCCATGAGCATTTGTCCTGTCAGGAAGCTGCGCCCGCACGCTAATTTTCGCGACCAACCGCTGACGCGCATAGAGTGGATGCGAAGCTGCACAAAATGAATCTGATTACCGGCGAACAGGAAGTTTGCGATCCACAGAGCCCAGGCGTCACGGTCCAGGTGTCCTGTAACCACGTAGTATGCGGCCGGCGCCGTCACGGTGAGTCCCAGCGTACCCACAATCTGAGACAGCATTCGCGTCCGCCGGCCCAACTTGCGGAGAAGAGCCTGGACAATAAATGCGGAGACCGCGATTAGACCCAACAACAGAAGTCCGCGATTGCGACTCTCCCGGAACAGTACCGCCAGCGAAGAAGCCGCTACCGTGGCGAGAATGAGAATTGTGATGCCGACGCTTCGACGTTCCCACTCGCTTTGCGTGCGGAGCAGGCCCGTGCCCAGCCAGCTTTCCACCGGCGTTCTCAGCCAGAAAAGAGCGAGCGCCGCAATCGCAAATGCCGCGAGCGGAAGGCCGTTCCCGCCAGCGAATAGTCCGACAGCCCCTCCGATCGCCAGCGGAACGAACAGAAGTCCCCAGGCTCCGTGCTCACGGGGAGCGATCAGCGAACCCAGTCGCCGATTGGGTACATCTGCGAGTTGGCTTCCCTGATAGGCCACGTCTAGTGTCCGATTTCCACCAGCATGGGCGCCTGCCCAGTTTCAGAGTTCTGCGTGCCGCCGTGCTTCGCAGGGACGTTCTTCGTCTTCGGTGCGTAGACGCAAAACGGTTCCTCATCGAGATAGTTGCCCGTGGCAGCAAACGCACGCGCGCGGCAACCCATGCAGACATTGCGGAACTCGCAGCAACCGCACTTTCCCTGCAGGTTGTTCACATCGCGCAGTTGATTGAATACAACCGAGTTCTCCCAGATGTCGGCGAACGACTGTTTTTTCAGATCCCCTGCCAAAGCCGGCAAATATCCGCAGGGATAGACTTCGCCTTGATTCGAGATAAAACAGACGGCGGTCCCGGCCAAGCATCCCTTGGTCATGGCGTTCATGTCGGAAGGGTGAGTTCCAGAGTGTCCCACTGCCTTTCCCAGCCCATGAGGCTTTAGCTCAATGCCGGTTGAGCCGGGCATCGTTATCTCTGTGGGGCCAATGTTCGGTGAACCGTTCGCAGCTTCAATAGTTGGCTGTGCAGCCTGAACGGCCGCTGCGGCGGAACGGTGCTCCGCAGCCCGCCGTTGGCGAACCACGCGGAAGTAGTGCGGCGCACACGTCGCCTTCAGCTCGATACCACCTTCCAGAGACTGGTCATAGAACCAGTTCAGCATCTTCTCGTACTCTTCCGGCGGAACCATCTGCTCGGCCGCGATATCTACACCGCAACCTACGGGCACCAGCAAGAAGGTGTGCAGCGCATCGGCCCCCAGCGACTTTGCCAGTTCGAGTACCTGCGGAAGTTGATGAGCATTGTGACGGGCGATGGTCGTGTTGATCTGCACCGACATGCCCAGATCCTTCAGGTTGCGGAAACCGGTAATGGCGGCATCGAATGCGCCGGGAATGCCGCGGAAAGTGTCGTGCGTAAGCGCATCAGCGCCGTCCAGACTGATGGCAACCCGCCGCACGCCGCTATCGACAATCTTTCGAGCGACTTGCTTGGTAACCAGCGTGCCATTGGTGGCCAGTGCCACGCGCAGACCCTTGTCCGTGCCATACCGCGCCAACTGGAGAATATCCGACCGGAAGAGGGGTTCACCACCGCTAAGAACGAGGATGGGAGTGGACACCGCGGCAATCTCATCGATGATATCGCGTGCAGCCTGGGTGGAGAGGTCGGAGGGAGAACTCAGTTCTGTAGCGCTGGCCCGGCAATGGATGCAGCGTAGATTACACCCTTTGGTCAACTCCCAGAAAATCAGGCGTGGCTTTTTTTGGCCTACTTGATTTGAATGATGCCCGTCGCCGTTCACGTTAGTCATGTGCGG
>DATDGW010000080.1:0-2306 GCA_036521895.1 Candidatus Sulfotelmatobacter sp.
GGAGGGTCTCTCCTTTGAAATATTCCAGCAGCAACTAACTATGCGGCCTCCTGCGGTGATCTCGACAGGCGACAGACCGAAAACGCTGAGCCAGTATTGGAACTGAGTGCTCGACCGGAGTGAGTCGAAATCCGGCGCTACGCCTAGAAACTGCATCCCGCTGGAATGCTCCTCATAGCCTTTTTGCAACCATAGGAAAGCATCGGGCTCGTCGCCCAGTTCGGCATAGTACCCGGCAATTGCTACCGCATCTGCGTATTGTCCCCTCGCGCGCTCCTGGAGAACGCGCTTCAGTTCTTCGCGAATCACAGACGAGTACCCGGCATTTGAGTAGGCCTGCTCAATCACACGAGCAAAAGTCGGATCCCCGTTCAAATTCCATTCTTGCTGCATGGCACTGACAGCTTCGCTATACAGATGTTTCTGTTCATAAACGTTCGCCAAGTTGCCGTAGGCGCCGGCAAACGACGGATCCAGTGCGATGACTTTCTTGTATTGCTCGATGGCTTGGTCGTAGCGGCGCTCCCAATTGTAGACTTCCGCGACAGCCATGTTGATGATGGGCGAGAGTGGGTCGAGTTGCTGCGCTCGTTTGACTTCCCCCTCCGCTTCGGGAAAACGACCCAGGGTCGCGAGCATTAACCCATACCATTGGTGCGCGGTCGGGTAGTTGGGATTCAATTCGATGGCGTGCTTGAACTCCTGTTCAGCGCCTACCCAGTCCGAGTCATAACCTTCGCGCACCATGGCCAGAGAGACATGCGCTTCGGCGAGAGAATCGTCGAGCGCAATTGCTTTGTCCGCAGCGGCCCTGGCTTTGGGAAAAGAATCACGCGGCGCAGTCTCACCCCAGTCGTCAAGCAGGTTGTAACAGTCCGCCAGCCCGGCGTAGGCGAGAGCATAATTTGGATCCACACCAATTGCTTGCTGGAAGTAATTGATACCTTGTTGCAGACCTTGTTTCGTCCGCTTCCCCCAGAAGAATCGTCCTTTCAGGTAAAGCTCATAAGCAGCAGGCGAAGCACTGTATTGGTGCAGGATCTTGTTTTGCTCGCCACCGGCGAGGCGGACTCGCAGATTTGTGGCAATATCCCAAGAGAGCTGCTGCTGCAGTCCAGGGATGTCGGACATGTTCCGCTCGTACTGCTGCCCCCAGAGTTGCGACCCGCCGCCAACATCCACCAACTCGGTCTGCAGGACGATACGATCGCCCTCGCGAACAAGTCGTCCGATGAGGACGGCCTTCACGCCCAGAGCGCGGCCGACTGCACGTACGTCGATTTGCGGCTGCCGGTAGCGGGAAACCGTCGTCCATGCCATCACTCTCAGAGTGCTTAGTTGCGAGAGATCATTGACGACCTGTTCTGCAATGCCATCGCTCAGATATTGTGTCGCGGAATCGCCGCCAGCATTCAGAAAGGGCAGTACGGCGACGGAATCGTAGCGGTGCTGGGAGGACACCCAGGCGAACGCCACAATCAGGATAACGGCCAAGGAAACGAGACCGATGGGCACCGCCAAACGATGGGAGAACGCACGTCGCCACCAAGAGACGTCAGTTAACGCACTCTCGGTCCGCTCATCGCCGTTGCGGATGTCTAGCTCCACTGGCAGTAGCAACCGGTAACCGCTTCTGTGAATCGTCTCGATAATCCTCGGGCGACGGGCATCATCATTAAAGGCCTTGCGCAAGGCTGATATGCAGCCCGGTAGGACATCGTCGGAAACGAAAACATTAGGCCATACCGCCGAGATCAACTGCCCTTTGCTAACGACACCTGGGTGTTCGGCGAGAAATACCAGCACCTGCATGGCCTTTGGCTCCACGCGCGTGCCGCCGCCGTTCCGCGAGATCTGGTTCAGGGTCGGACTGACCAGCCAGTCGCCAATAGTAAAATCTCCCTGCAATTTGGCTTCCCCCTGCGACATTATATTCGCCAGAGAGGCCGTCCCTAATCACCTCGACCAGGAGTACGTCACCTTCACCGCCACTTTCTGCTGGCGCACCAGCGCCGGATTCCCCGCCGCAATCGCCTGAAACACCGTCCCCGCGTTATAAATCACATATAAATCGCTATCCGGACGAAACGTATACCGCAGCCGTACATTCGCGCTCACCGCCTCCACGTCCGACGTGTTGGCCTGCACGAACGTCGTTAGGTTCAGGAACCGGTTGAACGCGTAGCTCACCTGCACCCCAGCCAGTTCTACGTCAAAATCCCCCTGCGGCAGCCGAAATGCATTTAGCGTGTCGTTCACCCCCAACGTCAAATGCGCATTCGGCCGATACTGCGCGGTCAGTGTTC
>DATDGW010000081.1:0-5299 GCA_036521895.1 Candidatus Sulfotelmatobacter sp.
CCTTCCAGCTGCCCGTGGGCTTCGATGCGAAACGCATCAACAATTTTCGGGATTCGTCCTTCGTTCAGCAGGACGGACGCGACGATGTCGGGCAGTGAGTACCACAACGCGTCGTCTGGACTGCTGCTACCAGCGTAAATGTGGTTTACCGCAACCTGCCAGTCGTTGGTTTGGACGGTGTACCTGCCGCGCGAGGGCAGAATGTCACCGTCCGGGATGACCCGAACGAACGCGGTCAACCTTTTCCAGAAACTCTGCTCAAACAAACGATCAACCGTTACCTGACGGAGCAATACCTCGATTTCCTCTTGGCAGTCTTTAACAACCGTGACTTTCTTCGCGGTGACGAAACTCCACAAATCCATGAGGCTGTTAACGGTCGGATACATCGAGAGGAAGTCGGTGTAGACGATGGGCACCGGGACTTTCCGGATATGGGCGCTCGTGCGACCGCCGAAGAACGCTGATTGAGCGTATCCAAGATAGCGTTTGGAGAAGCGGGGCTGGCGTTCCAGAATCGGCGGAATTCCCATCGCTCGCAAATAGGATTTGCCGATGGAGGCGGGCGAATATGCTTTAGTCGCCTGAAGATCTATCGGGTGCCTGTCGTACTCTTCGAGAAGCTTGACCGCCAGCTCCGAGGTCGCCAGCACGTCGCGCCGGTTGTAGTCGATGTACGTTTTCGTGACGATACCATGTCGTTTTACGACTTGTTTCCCGTGCTCTACTCCGAAAGCTTCGCAGGCGTCCGCCAGAGAGTAGCCCCTGTCGGTGAGAGCAAATGCCAGGGTGCGCAGATCGAGGAAATGGCCGCGAAAGATGTAGCCCTTTTCTGGTTTACCGGTCGTCGAGCCTTCCGGAATCCGATCTACATCGTCAGGTTTTTGCCTCCCTGTAAAGCCTTTCAGCGCTCGCTTACTGTCGATGTGCTTGATGCAGATGCTAGGCCTGAACCGATCTCCTCGTTCAATGACGCCATCGATATAGGACCAGAGATTAAGAGAAAAGCCGCCGGTGAACCGACCTTTGGCCTTCGTGGAATCCCGTCCAACTCGTGCTGCATCAAATGGAAAATTAAATGCCGTGAGCAGAAAGCGGCCTTTGTAGGCGGCGCGGAACAGTTTCTCGACGAATTCGTGGCGGGTCAGTAACGACAGATGGTGTGCAGGCTCACCGGCTACGATTGCTTTCGGCGTTGCACTGTAGCGTTCAAGAATGTGTCGATCTGCGGCGGGCAGCGTTGGGCCGTAAAACAAATTCTCTTTTACCAGGTGGCCCGCCTCGACAAGGCGATAGCTCCCAAACGTCAAGCGCTGGGTTTTATCAGTTCGTGTTTCGGTATCCCAGACGAACATTGTGTCCGGGAGCTTCCATTTATCTTTTCTCTTTTTCTTCGGATCGAAATCTGCATCCGTCTTTTTCGTGTCGGGATAGACCCGGACCGCGATTACGACTGCAGAGGGTTCACGATTGGGCATGCGTGGCTCGTGTTGACCACACTATTGTGCCTCCGATCTGATTTCCACAGGGTGGTCAGTTGGGTTCATGATTTCTTGGGTGCTAAACCCTCCAGAAGCGTTCCGACCCACCACTTTTGCCCTCTTTCTGCTGTCATGTACTCGTCAACACCTACCAGAAGGTCCGCGACGAACCGTAGCCCCTTTTCGATCAGGTAGACGACCATATCAATGAATCCGAGAACACACCCAGCGGCGGCGAGTAGCGGGCTACCATCAGGATTCTCTCGTACTTTCTTCGGCCAGTCGTATTGAGCTGCATTTAGCTCGGCGCAGTGATCGTTGGCGGGGAGCGCCACCGTAGTCGGGCTGTTCGCTGCGCCGAAAACGTGGTGGTTGTCCGCGGTGGTTTTCCCTTCCTTCTTCCTCCGGCATTCGTGGCAAATTTTCGGCTCGCTGTTCTTAACGAGTGCGCCAGGACGTGCTTCACCACATCCGCACTGGGCTCCCAGGCCAGCCCGCCGCGCCGCGGTGGCTCTACGGACCAAGGCAGCTTCAGGATCACGAGGCGTAATTTTTCTGGCCATTAGGCTACCCTCGCGTATAGAGATTCGAAAGATAGATTGCCTGCCGAACCCAGGCGATCTAGTTCGCGAACATCGGTCATGAGTGGGAACCGTTTTCTGTCAGCGTCGATGATGTATTTTCCCTGAAAGTCGTGGAGCGCGGACTCATCTCCCGTGGAGAGGTAGAGATCGACGGCATTCCAGTACTTCCCTATCACTGTCGCTTGGCGGGAATCACCCACTCCAATGTCGATTAGTCCCTCGCGACTCGGAAGTGGAAGGACGCGCAAGAGCCGATCAGATGTTTTTGCAGCCCATCGCCCGTTTCGCCGCTTTCGTAACGCCCGACGCACGAGCGGCAACACCTTGCGCGGGTCGAGGTCAAATTTGCGCGAAGCTTGACGGAGTGAAGCACCAGCTCTCAATTCCGTGACAACTTGAGCGCCAGTTCTCCAAAGGTCCTGATCCCGCTCGGACATGGCGAGAAAATCTTCGACAGATTGTGGCTGGACGAATCTTGTCTTGCTTGGTCGGCGGGAACCTCTCTGCCTCTTCCCATTAGGTCGAGCTTGTTTGCGTTTCATTTCTGAGATCCTCAATTCTCGGGGAACGGGCGATGCCCGATCCATTCCGGTATTCCTAGCGAAACTATACGCATAAATAGAACGCCCCGTCAAATGGCATGATCTTTGTAACTATTTCATTTTAATAATAATGTTAGAATTCACCCGAAAACGTTCCGCATATTTAGCTTGTATTTAGCGTATTTATACGTATAATTAAATGCGAAGGACTTGATTTCGCCGCAGAAATGACAAAGCTCATGGACAACGCAGAAACTTCGAAACTCAGATCGGAACGAGGACGCGGCCGACCCCCGAAAATACGTGCGTCGGTGGTTTACGGGAGAGCTGAAAATTGGCGGGACATTCTGGGGGAGGTGTGGGATCGATTGTGGCCGCTTCTCTCGAATGCGCGTAGCGAGGCAGAAGTGACAAAGGCGTTTCAGGACGGTGCCTCTCCGTACGATGGGAACTTTGCCCCCGGTCTATCGGCACTCATACTTCAGGTCTTGCAAGAATCCACATTGCCCAAAAGACCAAAGCCACTGCAACGCTATTTGGCGGATTCGCTGGCGGGCGTGGGAGTAGTCACTCCACGTCGTTCCCGCGATATCAGCGCACAAGAAAGAGCGAAGAGAGCCAAGAGTGCCAAAGCTCATCACATTCTTCGATACGAGTTCTTCATCGAGTGTTCCTGCGGCTATCAGGGACATTCAAGAGATCACGCGTGTCCAAAGTGCGGAGCGACAATTCTATTTCCAGTGAACATCGGAAGTTTAACGTATTGAACAAAGCGGGCCTGCCGACTGTTACAAGCAGCCAGGCAAGCCCTACCACCAAAGGAGACATGCTCCAATGGCAGCTAAGAAAACCGTATCTCAATTCGCGCAATTCCTCAATTCAGTTCCCCGTCACGGCGTTCTAACCTTAGTCGGCTACGGCATTCAGGTTCGTGTCGATAAGGGACACCTCGTCATTCAAGACGGCATCGGCGCTGACCGCTGCAACTACCGGCTCCCTCGCGTGGGGCATGGTCTGAAGCGACTCGTCGTCGTGGGTTCTGACGGTCAAATGTCGCTGACGGCGCTGCGGTGGCTCCGGGACCAGGACGTTACATTCTCTTTTCTGGAGCGCAATGGCAAGGTGCTGTGTGTCACAGGGCCCGTCGGATCGTCAAACGCAAAATTAAGGCGTGCCCAGGCTTTTGCCATCAGCAACGGCGTCGGACTTGAGATCTGCCGCACATTGATAATCGCCAAAATTCAAGGCGAAGAAAATGTACTGCGCGATGATCTGAATTGCCCGGCCACGGCTGACGCAATCGCTCGTGTTCGGAGCCGGCTTAGTTCGGCAGACAGTTTTGACGTGATCCGCAATCTAGAGGCAAATGCTGCCGCCTTGTATTTTCGTGAGTGGCGTGATCTTCCAGTAAGCTGGCCGAAAGCTGATCTACAAAAACTTCCGAACCACTGGCGAACTGTCGGGAGTAGGCAATCCCCGTTAACGGGCGGACCGCGCCTCGCGGTGACGCCAGTGCACGCGATCTTGAACTACGTCTTTGCGTTGTTGGAAGCGGAGACCAGACTAGCAATCGCATCCCTCGGCCTCGATGTGGGCTTGGGGCTGGGGCTACACACCGACACCGCTGACCGTTCTTCTCTCGCGTTCGATGTTCTCGAACCTGTGCGTCCTGAAGTTGAGAGATGGTTACTAAGCTGGATTGCAAGCGAGCCGTTGCGCCGTGCGGACTTCTTTGAAACGACGACAGGAAACGCTCGGCTCATGTCTCACATGTGCACCAAGCTTAGCGAGACGGCTTCCATTTGGGGAAAACTGGTTGCACCGTGGGCGGAGTATGTTGCGCAGACGCTTTCGGCCAATATGAAATGTAGACGCGCTCGCACTATTGTCTCTCCGACACGGCTAACCCAACAGCGACGCACGGAGGCTAAGGGCAAGATCTGGATCACCACCGTTGAAGCACCGAAATCGGACCATCTTTGTCGAGGGTGCGGAAGTACGATCACGAATGGAAGAAGCAACTGCGCTGAGTGTGCCATTGGCGGAGCGACGGAGCGACTAGTTAGTGCTGCTAAGCTCGGCCGCGTGGCCGCACGCAGCCCGGAAGCTCGTGCCAAACATTCGGCGTCGCGAGTACGGCACGCACTGGCGTGTTCGGAATGGGACGCATCGAGGCAACCAGATTGGCTTACGACTGAAGTGTTTACGAAGCAAATCCAGCCGCTTCTAGCGAACGTTCCCGCATCCGCGATTCGATCACGAATAGGTGTCTCTCGTTGGTACGCAGGAAAGATCCGGAAGGGCTACGTCCCGCATCCGAGGCATTGGCTGAAGTTGGCGCAACTGGTGGGCGCTGCCGCAACGAGGCTCCAAAAAGAAACACTAAGTGCAATCGGTTGCCCGCACACGCCGAGTGGCTGGACGGATACGTAACATGATGGATATGCCAGCATTGCTGTCCAAATTCGCGGGCTAACTGCTGGCCGAGCGGAGGGTGTCGCCACGGGTGAGAGAGACTGAGCCCCCTGATAGGCTGGATTGGGTTCCATCGAGAACCAATTCAACCAGAGGAGACTCAGCCTAATGAAAGTATGCAGCATTTTCTCGCAGGTGTTGAAGTTGTTTTCGCGTGGGGGGTTCGAGAAGGCGGTCAAGCAGCACAAGGCCGAACGGCACGCGCGGGGTTTCACCA
>DATDGW010000082.1:0-3019 GCA_036521895.1 Candidatus Sulfotelmatobacter sp.
CTTAGCCTGTGCTCCTTGCCACTTCTACCAAGCCCCAACCGCCTGCGGCTTCTGCCCAGCGTGCCGCGCCAAACCCGCCGCGTCCCGGTAAACCCGTAATTTCTTCGCTCGCCGCGCCCGCAGCTTGTTCTTTGGCAGCATTCCCAAAACAGCCTCGCGAATCATCCATTCCGGCTTGGTCTCGCGCACTCGCTTCGCCGGAACGGCCTTCAACCCGCCCGGATAACCGCTATGCGAGTAGTAAACCTTTTGCTCGACCTTGTTCCCGGTCATCCGCACCTTGTCCGCATTGATCACCACAACATGATCCCCGGAATCGAGGTACGGCGTAAAACTCGGTTTATCTTTGCCCATCAGCATCCGCGCGATCTTCGTCGCTAGACGCCCCAAAACCTGGTCCGTGGCATCCACCACAAACCAACTCGCGCCCACTTTGAGCGCCTCCGCTTCCCCTCCCCTGGCTACGTACGTCCTCATCGCTCTCAGCCACACCTTTCCCTATAGACACAAACGCTAATCTTAAAGTACCTCCCGCATTCTGTCAACGCGATTCCCGCGCGCGGGTGGGCGACATGGAGGTGCCATGTTGCGGGATTTCTTTTTTTGTAGCATTGTTCTGAACGTCTATATACGTACAGACAATCTGCGGTACAGAAAGGAAACCCTTATGCCTGAAAATGTCGATACTTTGGAGACCAAAAGATCCCAGCTCCTGGAGGAGTTCCTCAGCTTGGGTGATCTGCGACCCGGCTCCCTTACCGCGGTGATGCGCCGCTGCGGCAAGCCGTCCTGCCACTGCGCCAGACGCAACGACCCGGGACATGACCCGCAATTCCGCCTCACTCGCCGCGTGGGCGGCAAGACCGTGACGGAGACCTTTCCCAATCCCACCGCCCTGCGTAAAGCCCAGCAAGAGGTCACCGAGTTTCACCGCTTCCAGAAGCTGAGCCAGGACCTGGTGGCCCTCAACGAAAAGATCTGTCGACTCCGCCCGGTCGAGCAGCAACGGGGCGGCTGGACGGAGCAAGAAAAAAAAACGCTGCTGCGATCCATGAGGAAGTGGCGCGAGAAGTAAACCGATTCCTCGGCCTTGTTTTTGCACAACGCCATAAGGACGGTCGGACCGATCTGGAAGCCGTGGAGTCGGCCTGGCGAACCGCTCTGCACCAAGCGGGGGCCGCCTGCTTAGCCGAACTGCTGAAGTTCGAGGCCCCGGCGGCCGAGCAGCGCCAGTTGCCGTGTGCGTGTGGCCATCACGCTCAATACCAGGAACTCCGCTGCAAACCCGTCCTGACGATCGTCGGCCCGGTACGCGTCTCCCGTCCCTACTATTTGTGTGCGTCCTGCGGCGTCGGCCAGTTTCCGGTGGATGCCGAACTGGATATCGAGAACACGGAGTTTTCTCCCGGAGTGCGCCGCATGCACGCCTTGGTGGGCCAGGAGGTGCCCTTCGATCACGGCCGCGAACAGATGAAAGTTCTGGCCGGCCTGGAGGTGACCACCAAATCGGTGGAGCGCACAGCGGAGACCATCGGAGCCGATATCGCTCAGCGCGAACAAGCCGAGATCCAAAAAGTCCTGCAGTTGGACCTGCCCGTCGTTGCCGGCGAGCCGATTTCCTTCCTGTATGTACAAATGGATGGGACGGGAGTTCCGGTGGTGAAGAAAGAAACAGTCGGTCGGCAGGGCAAGACCGAAGGTCAACCCGCCCATACTCGGGAAGCCAAGCTGGGATGCGTGTTCACCCAGACGACGTGGGATAAGGAAGGCTATCCAATCCGCGATCCCGATTCCACCACCTACACCGGGGCCATCGAGAGTGCGCAAGAGTTTGGCCGTCGAATCTATGGGGAAGCCTGGGGACGCGGCTGGAGCCGCGCACTCAAGAAGGTCGTGATCGGCGACGGCGCCGAATGGATTTGGAATCTTGTGGCCCTGCATTTTTCCGAGGCCATTCAGATTGTCGATCTCTACCACGCCCGCCAACATCTTTGGGAGGTCGCGCGCAAGCTGTACCCGAATGACGAAGGAAAGCAAAAAGCCTGGATGAAGATCCACCAGAAGCGTCTTCTGGATCGCGGGAAAATCGAAAAACTGGTTGGCGCACTCCGTTCCATCGAATCCGACAACCCCGAACTAATAGAGAAGATTTGCATCGAGGCAGACTATTTTGACCGGAACGCGAAGCGCATGCGCTACCCCAAGTTTCGCCGCCAACACTTATTTGTTGGCTCGGGTGTCATCGAAGCCGGATGCAAGACGGTGATCGCTTCCCGTCTCAAAAGCTCAGGAATGTTCTGGACCGTTCGAGGAGCCAACGCCATCCTGGCTCTCCGCTGCTGCCATCTGAATGGCGAGTTTGAAGATTACTGGGAGGGACGCAGGGCGGCGGCTTAACTTCCACTTGTAAGTCGCGCACCCCCCGCGCGCGCCCACTTCGCAATCGACTCGACGAACCTTCTGCTTCCCCGCAACTCCACTTACAGCGCGGACTCAAGCCGAGGTCTTCGCGGGCCACGCGATCTGACCGTTACGTCGGTAAGCCAGATTGGCTACATGGCCGGCACGCGCTGCGGCGACTCCGGTTTCTACTGGCGCGTTGGGCTCCTTGCGAGTCTTGATACATTCGAAGAAATTCTGCATGTGATCGATGGTTCCGTCGCGGAAACTGTCCGCCTTGACAACCGGATTCTCTCTGCCCGACACGCCTTCGCGATAGATGCTAAAGCCGTTCCGGTTGAGCTTCATGGTTGCTTCCGTACCACGGAACTCGAGGCCCCCGTCGTCGATCGACGAGGCCATCATCCCTTCATAGACCACATCGAAGCCCGGATAGCGCAGCGCCGCCTGTACCGTGTCGGGACAATCCCATTGATCAAAAATGTAATTGTTGGCGAGCATCTGTGCGTCACGTGGCTGGTCGGATCTCATGGCCCAATGCACCACGTCGATCCAATGAGTGAAGAGATCGGTCATGGCCCCGCCGCCAAAGTTCCAGAACCACCGCCAGCGGTGAAAT
>DATDGW010000083.1:0-2381 GCA_036521895.1 Candidatus Sulfotelmatobacter sp.
GATCAATATACCGCCGAGGATGCGGGTTAGATCAACACCGAAAAAAGCTGGCTGAAATTCCCACTGTGTGACCCACCAGGGGACGAAGCCTGCCAGCCCGAACGGCGCAATGACGAAGAACAGAGCGGAGCCCAAGACGGCAATTGCTTTCGACATTGCGTGCTCCCAAGACCCGACAAGAATAGCCAGCAACCTAACGTTTCCGAATGAGCCGCGGAGCGCCAGCGTCAGTTCCGCGCCGTCGGCTCCATTCGGGTGTTAGACCGCCGTGGCCGCGACTTGGCGGCGGAGCTGCCGTTCGACTCGACGAAGGTCGCCGTAAGGGCATCGACGTCATCGCAGAACCCCCAGCCAATATGCTTCGCCCGATTCCGAATCCAGAGCAGCTGCTCACGAGCCTTCGCGAAATCCTCGGCCCCGAGCTTCGACATCATGCCCACGGCCGACCGAACCCCGCGCTCCAAAGCATTGAAATAGGCATCGTCGCCATAGCCAAGATCCGCGGCCTGATCTGTTCCGACTGCCACAAATGTTAGCAACAGGTCGACTGAGCCCGCGACGTCGCCCGTGGCGCGTTCGTAGTGACGAATCGTAACAGTTCAGGTGGTTAGTCGTCCCGGCAGCAAGGACGCTACGGCTTGACGGCGGCGGTGGCAGCGAATGGCGGCGGTCAGGTAGACGAGGATGTTGAGTTGTTGCAATTGGCACGTGCGGGTCACGGTAAGCAGGCGCGCCACGGCCCGTTCGCCATCGTCGCTACGACTGCCGAAACTGATCTTCCGCCACTGGACTGCCGCGCGAAGGGCGCGTTCCGCCGCGTTGTTCGTAGGCTCGACACGGTCTTCATGGATAAACGTGAAGAAGTGCTGGTTGTGGACAAACAACGCCCACGCGAGATTACGCACGTCGTTGTCGGCCGCGTTGAGGTAGCGATCGCCGAGCGCAGCGAACGCCTTTTCGATCGGCAGTGTTTTGGCGATCAATTGCTGGCGGGTGATCGGGCCGCCGCGGGCCTTCGGATCACCGCGAAAGCGATGCCACAATCGAAAGAGTCGCTTCTGCAACGCGAGTGCTTCGCGACAGAAACGTTTCGCCGAGGCGGTCTTTGCCAGCTCCTGGGCGCTCAAAAGATTCCTGGTGAAGTGCGACCAGCAGAATTGCCGGAGTCCCGCCGCGTACGTCAGGTAGGTCGGCAGGCGGTCGCTGCCCAAGATGCCGTCAAACGTGGCGCCGAGCAGGCGTCGCAGCACGTCGGAGCCCCGGGACGTCGCAATCGTATAGAAGATGAACGCGGGGGCCACGAGGGTCCAGAGCCAACGCTTCTGCCCGTTCGTGCGGTGCCCGGTTTCATCCCCGTTGAGGACCGGCTGATGGGGCAACGCGTGCTGCAGTTCCTGATACGGGGCCGCGACCGCGGCGCTAGCTTCTTCCCACGCCTTTTGGGTACTCCCCAGGCTGATCGGAATCTGCAGCGCGCCTTCGAGCAGCCGTTGCACGACCAACCGCGGCAAGCGACACACGACCGTCAGATAGGCAATCAACGCGGTGAGTTGCGGCCCGAACTGGCCAGCGACCTCGTCGGGCAGTCGCGCCTGCGTCGTCTTCCCGCACGCCGGACACACGACCAGCGGACAGTGGTATTCCGTGATGTGCGCTTCAATCACGGGCAACTCCGTGACTTGGTGGCGCCGCGGTTCACCGGTGATGTGGCGCCCGGGCGCCGCCAGCGTGTGGTGGCAATGCCGACACGCGTCGGGAAAGACGTCCACGAACCCATTCACGCGCTCGGGTGGCACCAGCGCGCGGCAGTGTCCCGGATGCCCGACTTGACCGCCGGGTCGGCGTCGACTTTTCTTGCGGCGGCCCCGCTCCCGCTGCCGACCGGCCAGGCCATCGGACGAGGGCGGCTTGGAAGACGTCGTGGAATTCTGCTGCCGGAGGGCAAGTTGTCGTTCCAGATCCGCGATCTGTCGATCGCGCTTGGCCAGCTCTTCCCGAAGCCGGTCATTCTCTCGCTTCAGTCGCTCGATCTCTTGCGCCTCGCGGCTATCGGAAAACGCGCTCTCTCGCGGCCTCGCTGGCGTCTTCTGCGGCCGGCGCGTGCGCGACGCACTCACGCACCATACGGTACGCTCATCACGTCAGGATGTACAGCCTGAACTGTTACAAAGATCGCTTTGCCCGAGGTCCAGCCGAGGTCGTGCGCAATTGGAACCGGGTTATAGTGATGCTGAATGATTCCGAGCGCCGCCTTCGCGTAGCAGAGCGCGTTTCGCGTAATCGGCAGTTTCGCATTCAGGAGAAAGAACGCTCCGCCCACGATTATCGAGCTCCAAAGCACCGTCCGCGCGTTTCGGTCCGTGGAGAAGAAGGATGTGCGG
>DATDGW010000084.1:0-2966 GCA_036521895.1 Candidatus Sulfotelmatobacter sp.
CCAAAAACGCCCCCCTGAAAAACGAGGACGCGGCCTAATTCAAAAACGAATAAGGCCTACTCGATACTGGCTTGCTGCCGATTCGCACGGCGGTGGAGAATCCACCAGGCGTGTGTGAAGCTGCACCAATGGCAGTACGCCATCATCATTTGCTTTGCTTCATGCATCGGTTCCTCAAGAGTTCTCGAGCTGAGCACCAACAGGAAGTCAGCTCCGTTTCCGGCGAGGTGATCTGGTCCCCACGAGGCGACGCAACCTCTATCTGCCCCGTTACAGGGCAGCTTTCGCTTGCTCCCATTTCCGTTACCCGCATCGCCATCAGTTCCATCTTGCGATGGACTTTCCCCTTGCGGGGAGCGCTACGGGCTTACCCTGTTCCGCTAAAATGACGCGATCGGTTAGGTCTGCTCTATACGCCGGCAGTGTTGATTACCCATGACAGAGAAACCGGAAGCCTCTGTACTCACTGCCAGAAGAGCCACGCAGCATTTTAGACTCTCTTCGGCTGACGACGCTTGCGAGCATTTGTATATTCTGAACCGAGTAGCCAGGCCCCATTGCTGGGACCCGGCCCTCTAAGAACCGGACGTGAGACTTTCGTACTCATCCGGCTCAAGCCCTGCGAACGCCTCTTTGAGGGAGACGCGGCTTCGATACGGAAAGGTGCTGGCGGTGAACCCTGTCGTGGCATTCTGGATGAAGTAGAACGCGGTTGTCCGCGCTCTTCGAACCACCCTTCACAAGAGGGACGCAGTGGTGAAGGCGCCAGCCCGTGATTCGAGTGATTTTGATATTGCAAAGAGGGCAGAGGCCGAGTTGTTCCATCCAGAGAAAGCGAAGAGTCTTAGTACCCCGGAACGTGTCCAGCATATGAGAACCTTCCCGATCTTCGAAATAGGTTTCGTACGCGGGATCGTAAGGGTTGGCTTCGCCTTGCACTTTAATGTGTCTCTTAATGGGTGTGCTCTTGGCGCGGTACAGCCACACCTTGCGAGGCTGTCCCTCGTCATCGTAGCGTTCCCCGAAGAAACACCGGTTGTGTCTCCGATTGCGCTCATAGTATTTCTCTCTGAGCCAGGTCGAGGACTTTTTCGGATGCCTTCTCCGTGCCCACCGCCGCAGACTGTGGAAGATAGAATGATCAACGTATGAGAAAGTGCGTTTGGCCACCACGTGCCGATGATAGTTAACCCAACCCCGAATCTTTGGGTTGAGTTGATCGATCAGATCGGCGGCCGACATGCCAAGCCCGGCTTTAATTGTTGCTCGGACTCCTGCCAAGAAGGTTTTAACGTTCTTCTTGGACGGCTTGATGAGCAGTTTCCCGTTAGGGTAGCGGCGCACGTTTTGTCCGAGAAAATCAAAGCCTTTCTCCACGTGCGTAGTGACGGTCTTCGTGGGAGAGAGTTTGAGCCCACGTTGTTGAAGGAATTGCTCAACGAGGGGTTGGACCTCTCCTTCCAGCAAGTCTTTCGATTTACTGGTGACGACAAAATCATCCGCATAACGAATGAAATTCACCGAGGGATATGAGCCTCCGAGGGATTTGAGACGCCTTTTTGCAGGGTATTTCTCCTGCAAGAGTTGCTCAAGTCCATCCAGCGCGCAGTTAGCGAGCGCCGGGGAGACAATACTGCCTTGTGGGGTTCCATCCGTCGTTTCGTGGAGGACGTGTTTTTCCATGTACCCGGATTTCAACCATTGTTGGAGAATGGCGCGGTCGGTAGGGACGTGCGCCAGAAGCCAGTTATGGGAAATTTGATCAAAACAGCTTTTGATGTCCGCTTCCAGAATCCACTGCGTGTTCAGTGCATTGGACAGCGTGATGAAGCACTGTCCAATGGCATCGGCGCAGGACCGTTTCTGACGAAACCCATAAGAGTTTCGATCAGCGTTGGTTTCCAGCACCGGATCGAGCGCCAGCAAATGCAAGGCTTGGTGAGCTCGATCGATCATGCAGGGAATTCCGAGCGGACGCCTCGTTTTGCCGTCCGATTTCGGTATATAGACACGTCGTAGAGGTTGCGATTGATAACCTCTACTCTTCAATGCATGTACAGCCCGAATTTTATCTTCCGGTGTTTTCCAGATTACCTGGTCCACACCTGGAGTTTTCTTGCCAGTATTTTCCGTCACTCGTCGAACGGCGAGAACCTTGCCGCTGTAAGAGTGGGTTAGCAGACGTTGTAGGGATTTCACCTTATTCCATCTGCCAGCCTTCGTTGCCTGCACGATACGCACTTGGAGTCGGCGCACGTTTTGGTGGATGGCCTGCCAGTTGATGGCATACCATTCCGCCGCTTCGCTTGAGACCGCACCAACAGTTTTAGCTGTCGTCATCTGCTTTGTCGCATAAGCCGATTCATCAAGTTCTCTCGTGTGCAGCACCATGGAGAAGTCTGCCCGCTTTCGCGTTCGGTAATGTGGTCCGTGGAACGGACGCAACCGATATCTGCCCCATTACAGGGCAGCATTTGCTTCCTCTCCAGTCTCCTGCCCGCGCCGCCATCGATCCTCCTTACGGTTGATCTTTCCCCTTTGCTTCCGGGGAGCGATACGGGTTTATCCTGTTCCGTTGAAGTGACATGACAATAGGTTAGGTGCTCTCTTTACGCCGGCAGCGTTGTTTGCCCATGACGGAGGAGTACGGAGCCTACCGTACCCGCTGCAAGGGAGCGCCGAGCATCTTCCGCTCCCCGCTGATGACGACGCTTAAGAGAATTTGCATATGCTCACCAATACTATTCACCCTTGCCCTTTGCCGCCACGATGCTAGCAGCTACACCGTTCCCTCACGGTTCGGGTGCCAACCTTGCGGTTGCAGGATTCGTTGTCGGAACGCTCTCTGACCAGTTGTTGCCTTCCGGCCATAGTTCGTAGGGTACTCGCCATGGGAGACGAGATTCATTCGAGAGAGTACTTCTCTCAATAAATAATCACTTCAGCAGCTTTCAGTTCGCAGCCCT
>DATDGW010000085.1:0-3179 GCA_036521895.1 Candidatus Sulfotelmatobacter sp.
ATGGATTTTCTGCGCCGACATGGAACAAATTGTCGCAAAGAACGTACAAGCTAATGGCAAGGGCAATGAACTGCCTCCAGGAATAGCGGACATGCGATACCTGACCATGGAACACCGGGAGGTTGGCGGCAAGAGCGAAAGCCATGCCGATTTGATGTTCGCGTCCGAGCGGCAAGGCGTGGCATCGTGGCTGGCAGCACCGGCTTCGATGGGTTCGCTGGAATTTGTGTCGCCCGAAGCCAGCATGGTGACGTCGGCGGTGATCAAGAACCCGAGAAGCATCATGGAAGAAGTCTTCAAGATGATCGGGAGCGGCGATGCCGACTTCACCCAGCACATGGCAGAGTTTGAGACCAAGACTGGCGTGAATGTGCTGAACGACATTGCGGCGCCGCTGGGCGGCGAAGTCACGATGGCATTCGATGGTCCGATGGTTCCAACGCCCCGGTGGAAGCTGATCTTCGAGGTTTACGATCCGACGACGCTGCAAGCGACGATCGCCAAACTGGTCGACAGTTTCAATCGGGAAGCTACTAACAAGGCGCACTCGCTGCAATTGACGCAGCGGCAAGTCGGCTCCAGGACCTATTTCGTAGTCAGCAGCCCCAACGTGCCGAACTCAGAGGTTGACTACACCTTCGTCGACAACTATCTCATCGCTGCGCCAGATATGGGCACGATCTCGCGGGCCATTCAATCCCGCGAGGCGGGTTACACGCTGGCGCATTCGAGCGCCTTTCAAGCGCTGCTGCCGACCGATGGATACACGAATTTTTCGGCGATCTTCTACCACAACCTCGGCCCGGTCGTGGGACCGCTCGCCGCACAGCTGAAATCGAGCGGCGCGCTGACTCGGCAGCAGCAGCAATCGGTCGACGCGTTGACGGCAAACTCGGCACCGGGCTTGATTTATGCCTACGGCGAGCCAGACCGGATTGTGGTGGCAAGCAACACCGGGTTCATGGGATTTGATCTGGGCACCCTGTTAACGATGGGTCATAATGGGCCCTTCCTGCCACAGATGTTTCTGGGCGACACCATGAATCAATCGACACATCAAATTCAGTGAGTACGACGATACATAGCGGAGCAGCAGGCGGCGTGCAGGAACAGACGCCGCCTGCTGCTGCGCTGGCGCCGTTGGTTGAAATGCGGGGTCTTTCAGTCCGCTTTGGCGACCGCGACATCCTGCAAGGTCTGACTGCGTCGTTGCGCGGACGGTCCATTGGCTTGCTGGGTCCGAACGGAGCTGGAAAGTCCACGCTGATCAATACCCTCCTTGGCTTTTACAAATCCTCTGCTGGTTCGGCGCGGGTGTTTGGGTACGACGTCGGAACCGACATCCGGAAGATACGTAGCCTGGTGGGCTACATGCCAGAGAATGATGCGTTCATCTCCAAAATGAGCGCGGTGTCATTCGTGCAGATGATGGGGGAGCTGTCAGGCCTGCCTGCGAGCATGGCCCTGGAGCGCGCCCACGAGGCGCTTTTCTACGTGGGTTTGGCGGAGGCGCGCTATCGCCGGTTGGGAACGTATTCCCTGGGCATGAAACAGTTGGCGAAGCTGGCGCAGGCCATCGTGCATGGGCCGAAGTTGCTGATTCTCGACGAGCCCACCAATGGCCTCGACCCTTCGGCGCGACAGCGGATGATCCGCATGATCAAAGACATTCGCGACGGGAAGGAGATGCGGATTGTGCTGTGCTCGCACCTGCTGCGCGATGTCGAGGATACATGCGATGAGGTACTCATCCTGAAGCAGGGGAGAATCGCACATTACTCGAATCTGGACGAAGAGCGCCGGGCCAACAAGCGGTTCCTGGAACTCGAGATTTATGGGGCCAACGGCGATTTCACGGAAGCGATCGAGAAGCTTGGTTGCGAGTGCGCTGTGACCGGAAATCGCATGAAGATGATTCTGGCGGAGGGAGTGGAGACCCGCGACATTTTCCGCCTGGCTGCGGAACGCGAGGTTCGCATCCGACGGATGAACTTCCGCCGCGACACGCTCGAAGATATTTTCCTGAAAGCCATGGAGAGCTGAGATGGCTGTTTACCGGCGAAACTACAAGCCATATACGGGAAGGCCGACTCCGGCGTGGTCGCGCTGTCTCGTTCTCTTCCGCTACTCCAGACGGAACTTGTTTCGTTCCAAGTTTCTCACTGGATTGTTTGTGGTGTGCTTCTTCTATCCCTTGACCTGCCTGCTCATGAT
The DNA here is from genome assembly GCA_036521895.1 of Candidatus Sulfotelmatobacter sp. Lineage (GTDB taxonomy): Bacteria > Acidobacteriota > Terriglobia > Terriglobales > Acidobacteriaceae > Sulfotelmatobacter. The sequence continues at coordinate 2,215 of DATDGW010000085.1, forward strand.
CTACCTGGCTCACAACGCGGGCTTTCTGCAGCAATTAGGCGTACCTGCGGGCGTGCTGTCGATCGACAACAAGTTCTTCTTCCGCTTCATCAGCGTGCAGGGGGTGTTTGCGTTTCTGCTGACGGCATTTGCGGGGCCGGGATTGATTTCACCGGACCTTGCCAATGGAGCGCTGCCGTTGTATTTCTGCCGCCCGTTTTCGCGGGCGGAGTATGTGCTGGGCAAGTCATCGGTGCTGGCAATTTTGCTTTCGCAAATTACCTGGGTGCCGGGCTTGATTCTATTTGCCGTGCAGGCTGGCCTTGCAGGGGGCAGTTGGGCGTGGTCGAATCTTTGGATGGCGGGCAGCCTGATTGTGTCTTCGCTGATTTGGATCGCAATTCTGTCTTTGCTCGCGATGGCGCTTTCGGCGTGGGTGAAATGGAGAATTGTGGCCGGGGCTTTGCTCCTGGGCGTGATGTTCTTCGGCGCCGGCTTCGCCCAAGCCATCAACGCTGTGCTGCGCACGGAGTGGGGGCACTTTTTCAACGTTGCCTTCATGATGGGGACGGTATGGAATGCGCTGTTCCAGGTCGACGCGGACCACGCGGTTCCGGTCGCACAGGCGTGGATCGCTCTCCTCGCCTACTGCGCCATTTGCCTCTGGCTGCTCATGCGCAAGGTGCGCGCCTATGAGGTGATCAAGTGAGCGATCGCATCGTCTTCGAGGATGTGTCGAAGTTCTACGGCGAGATTCTTGGCGTGAACCGTGTGAACCTGTCGATTCCGCCGGGGATCACCAGCCTGGTTGGACCGAATGGTTCGGGCAAGACGACGCTGATGAACCTGATGACAGGGCTGGTGAGGCCCACGCGCGGGCGCGTCGAGGTACTTGGATATAAGACTGACGATCCTGAGAATCTGTTCAAGATTTTGGGGTACAGCACGCAATTCGACGCGTTTCCCAAAGGCCTGAACGGGTTCCA
>DATDGW010000086.1:0-3940 GCA_036521895.1 Candidatus Sulfotelmatobacter sp.
TTTTTTGGTCAGTGGATTCATTTTGCGTCCCCGCCTGTGAGTAATGCAGGGACCATGCCAACCTGCACCGCTCGCAAGTTGTTCGATCTATTGGTGGCCGACGCATCACTCCCAAGTTCGGCGTGCCCGAATGCGGGCAATGCTGCCGCGTGAGCGATGATGGCAGGCAACAATCGCGAGACCTCATCCGATTCTGTTCAGAACCGGCACACACCAGTCGCAAGGCTGATCTGCTGCGGAAGGTGAACCTGTTGACTGGCTAGATCGCCGCTGCCTGCCTCCCCGAAAAGACAGTTGGCAGCTTGGCCTTCGTGCTCTTGGAAAAGGACATACCGTGCCCACATCAGGGCTTCGCCCGCATGAGGGCAAGTTCCATTCGAACGCATTCCGCCATATCTATTGATTCGAATAACTTACCCCGGCCGCCTTCTGGCACGAGACCTGCTGTTTCATTGGGCGATAGTTCGTAGGGGAACGCCCGTTGAAACGGGCATGGCCGGTGATTTTTCCGGTGACTCACATACTAAGGAGGCGGGATGCTCCGCGTGGAAATATGCGATTCGGCTGAGACTTTGATCCTAAGGCTGGAAGGCCGATTCACTGGTGATGACGCAGAACACACTCGCACGCTGGCAGAGCGCTTCGCCGCGCGCGGAAAGGCTCTTGTCGATCTGACGGAAGTGGTATTCATCGACGCGGTAGGGGAAGAAGTGCTGTCTTTTCTTGGCCAGTTCGGAGCCCAGTTTGTCGCCCCCAATTCCTACGTGCTCGATGTGTGCGAGCGTCTGAATTTGCATGTCGCTCCAAATGGCAGCTCGAGCTGACCACGTTAGGTGAGCCTCCCGCAAACGGCGACCGATCTGTTGCTAACAGATCCAAACCTCGGAAAGGGTAACTACATCGGAGCCTGAATATGACGTCCACCGAAAGACTTGATACTCATCGCAAAGCGCCTCGAGGTTTTTTTCGATCGTTTGTTCTTCTCCTTGGGGTCAGCCTACTGGGGTACATGGTGTTTCGAGCCGGCCCCGGGGCCGTTTGGAAGCAAGTTCAGGCGGTCGGCTGGGGCCTGGCTTTGATCATCATTATGGGAGGTTTTTCTCAGCTGATTAAGACATGCGCATGGCGACAGACTTTTGCATGCGATATCAGCGCTCTCTCCTGGTCGCGCAGCCTTGGAGCGCAGCTCGTCTCTGATGCAGTCGGGCAACTTGGTTTTGCCGGAAAGCTATTTGGGGAGGGCCTGCGCATTTCCATGCTTGGTTCGGCCGTGCCACTAGCGAATGGAATATCGTCTTCCGCGATTGATGGAGGATTGCATGCTTTCACAGCGGTAGTGGTCACAGTATTGGGGATTACCGCTACTCTGTTGCTCGCTCCCGTTGTTGATGGTCGATGGCGAATTTACGCGCTGCTACTCGCTGGCGTTCTCATCGCAATAGTGGCCATTTCAGCTGTGGCTGTCGCAAGTGGGTGGCGACTAATGGGAAACACCGCTAGAGCGATTGGGCGATTGCCGCGGCTTCACAAACTGGTCAGCGATAAGTTATCGGTTATCGATTCAGCCGAACAGAACCTGCTCAGCTTTTGTCGCAAAGAGCCTGTCGCGTTCTGTGCGAGCCTGATCCTCAATTTCCTGTGGCACGCGATGGCGGTCTTGGAGGTGTACCTCATTCTGCGATTTATGGGAGCAGATGTTGCTGTGGTTGGCGCGTTTGCGATGGAAGGCTTGACCAAAGTGATCAACCTCGTTGGCGCGCTGAGTCCGGGTAACCTCGGAACCTACGAAGGCGGGAATATGCTCATTGCAAATCTGTTTGGTGTGACGGGAACCGCAGGATTGACGTTGGCTTTGTGCCGGCGGGTGCGGTCCATCTTCTGGGCAGCAGTCGGAGCCACCTACATGATAGTGACGAAGAGAGGCGGGTCGACGAACACAATGGAGGTGAAAGGCAATGATGAGGACCAGAGTTTGCATCGCGCTTGCAGCCGCGTTGCTGCTGATAGCACCTGTCACTAAGGGTCAAGGCCCGGACGAGCCGTATAGATTCTTCCGAGAGTTTGTTGGCTTAAGTGAAGACCAGATAGCAGCGATCCGCTCAGGGAAGGCCGTTGCCAAAGTTATTGAATCGCGCACTCCTGACGAAGTGTTTGTCTTCGGCTCGGTATACGTCGAGGCGAGTCCTGAGAGTTACCTGAAACTCGCAACGGACGTCGACGCGTTGCGCAAGCTCCCGGGCTATCTGGCAATTCAAAGCTTCAGTGATCCGCCACAGATTTCGGACCTTGCGGGCTTCACCCTTGAAAAGCAAGACATCGACGAACTGAGAAATTGCAAGCTGGGACATTGCGAGGTTCAACTGCCAACGGAGGCGATGGAGGGCTTTAAGCAGTCCATCGACTGGTCCGCCCCTGACGTCGCCGACGAGGTGAATCAGCTGGCCCGTCAAATGGCGTTTCAGGCGCTACTCAATTACAGGAATGGAGGCAATGCAGCACTTGGAGTCTACCGTGACAAAAACCATCCTGCTGCGGTGGCGGAAACCTTTCAGACACTAATAACACGATTACGCGCACTTCCGGTGTACCTTCCCGAACTCAACGAATATCTTCTTGAATATCCCAGGGCGAGCTCTGACAAAGTGCAGGCTGGTTTCTACTGGGAGAAAGTTAATTTTGGATTGAAGCCTACCTTTCGGATCGTGCAGCGGATCGTGTATCGCGGAGCAAGTCCAACGGACCCTGCTTATGCATTAGCTGAGAAACAGCTCTACGCAAGCCACTACTTCGAAACAGCGCTCGACCTCACGATCTGCGTCAGAGATCCGCAACGCACTGGTTTCTACCTCGTTACCGTCAAAGGGTCGAAGCAGGCCGGCCTAACCGGATTAAAAGGAAGCATCGTGCGCAGGGTGGCCGTCGACAAGGCCCGTTCCTCGCTGGGACGTCTCCTCTTAATGACAAAACAGGCATTGGAAGCGAAGCACACTCATGTCGATTGATAGACTTCCCGGCTCCTGCCAGCGACTCAAAACGCAATCCCTATGTGCTGGAATATTCAGCGCGACCAATGTTTAACTTGCGCATCTTGTTTTGGAGCGTCGTTCGTTTCAGTCCGAGGCGTTCTGACGCCCCGCCTTTGCCCGATATCCTTCCGGACGCAGCCTTCAAGGCGTCGATAATTGCCTGCCGCTCAGCTTGTTCGAATGTCGATGACGCCGATCCAACGCTGCGGCTAGCCGTCCTCTTTAGCTGGTCGTGAGGAACTTTCAACTCGTCCCCCTGCGTGAAAATCACGCAGCGCTCGATAAAGTTCTCAAGCTCCCGAATGTTTCCAGGCCAGTCGTGATTCACCAACGCCTCCATTGCGTCCTTCGGGACAGACTTAATGCGCTTTTGCATCTGCCGGGACAAACGCAAAACGAAGTAATGAACTAGGAGAGGAATGTCCTCACGCCTCTCGCGAAGCGGAGGGATCTCAATGGGGCAGACATTCAATCTGTAAAAAAGGTCTTCGCGAAATTGGTTGTTGCGTATCATGCCCTGCAGATCGCGGTGGGTTGCGGCAATTAAGCGAACGTCAACTCGGATAGTTTTCGTACTTCCCAAACGTTCAAATTCTCGCTCCTGCAGAGCGCGTAAGAGCTTTGGTTGCAGGTCAAGACTGATATCCCCGATTTCATCCAGGAAAAGTGTGCCTCGATCGGCCAACTCGAACCGGCCTCGTTTCTGCATGAGTGCGCCAGTGAATGCGCCCTTTTCGTGCCCAAACAATTCGCTTTCGACCAGCCCGGAAGGAATAGCGGCGCAATTCAGTCGAACGAACGTGCGCTCGCGACGCGGACTGCGGTTGTGAATGGCCCGCGCAAGCAGTTCCTTCCCGGTCCCGGTCTCGCCATGCAATAGCACGGTCGAGCTTGTTGGAGCGACAATCGCAATT
>DATDGW010000087.1:0-7961 GCA_036521895.1 Candidatus Sulfotelmatobacter sp.
CATCCCGAATACGGCGGCCTGGAACTCTCCCTCTGCGACTTTCAAATTCCCGTTCACTGACTGAGTACCCAGGTCACTTTCATACGCGGATACCGCTGTTAAACCTCCGCTTCTGCAGAAGCGCGGTTTCTGCAGAGGGAGGCGCGCATGCTTCGTTCGAAGTTTTCCTTTCTGTTCACGCTATTTCTCATTGGCAGCCTCTGCGCTCAGAACAATGCCGGCCAGACCAAATCTCCGCTACCGACTCCCTCAGCCCCGACCGACTCCGGTTCTCGCCTCCCGGTCAAGCGGGTGGTGCTATACAAGAACGGCGTCGGCTATTTCGAGCACAGCGCGCGGGTTCGCGGCACACAGGATCTCAGCATCGACTTCACGACTGCGCAACTCAACGACGTTCTCAAGTCGCTGACCGCCGTCGACTTGGGTGACGGCCGCGTCTCATCGGTGCGCTACAACTCAATCGCTCCCCTCGACGAGCGTCTGAAATCGTTACGGCTGCCATTCGGTGAGCAGGTAACACAGGCCGAGTACCTGACGGCGTTGCGCGGAGCCCGGGTCGAAGTCCGCAGTGGTTCGGCCACGGCCACCGGACGCCTGCTGAGCGTCGAGAAGATCCGCAAGCAGCGCGGCCGCGACGACTTCGAAGATGTCACCACCTTCTCCATCGTCACCGACACGGGAGAAATGCGAAACTTCGACCTCGGCGCGGGCACCTCGGTCCGCATCGCCGAAGGCGAACTCACCGATGAAGTCGGTCGCTACCTCAGTCTGATTGGTTCTTCGCGCGCTCGCGATGTGCGCCGCATGAGTTTTACAGCGGCCGGATCGGGCGATCGCGACATTGTTGTCAGCTACATCAGTGAAGTGCCGGTCTGGAAGAGCACCTACCGCATTCTGTTTCCCGAGAAGCCAAACGAGAAGCCTCTGCTGCAGGGCTGGGCCATCGTCGACAACACCATCGGCGAGGACTGGAAAGAGGTGCAACTCTCGCTGGTCGCCGGAGCTCCGCAGTCATTTATTCAAGATATCTCGCAGCCTTTTTACGCCCGCCGACCTGTCCTGCCGCTGCCGGAGTCGGTCATGCTCACGCCGCAGTCGCACGAAGCGACGCTAGAGCAGTATGCAAAGTTGCAGGCTGCGCCGCCACCGCCCCCACCTGGTAGTTCCCACGCGACGACCAGTCTTTACGGCTTCGTGAAAGATCCTTCGGGCGCTGCCGTCGGCGGAGCTCGAGTTACGGTTCGCAATGAGGAAACCGGCGGCTCGCAGGTCACCACAACTGATGCCCAGGGCCGCTACCGCTTCGATGATATTCAGGCAGGCAACTCTGCGGTGTTCGTGAACGCGCCCGGCTTCCAGCGATTCAACCTCGCCAACATCTACCTGGGTATCGGCCGCAACAACGAGATCGATGCCACGCTGAACGTGGGTGCTGCTAGCGAGACGGTGGAAGTGCAAGGACGGGCCACCACTCTCAATACAGAAAGTGCGGAGCTGTCCAGCACAGTCGAAAAGCAAGGCTCCGAAGCGGAAGGCAAGTCAGCCGGAGATTTCTTCGAATACAAGATCAAGCAGAAAATCACGATCGGCAAGAATCAGTCGGCCCTGGTCCCCATTCTGCAGGCGCACATCGAGGCGGAGAAGGTTACTCTGTGGAATGCAGAGTCGGCTCCCCTGCGCGCGCTATGGATCAAGAACACCAGCGGCCAGGTCCTAGACGCCGGTTCCTTCAACGTGCTTGAAGCCGAAACCTTCGCGGGCGAAGGCGTGCTCGAGACCATCCATCCCGAGGAACGGCGGCTGCTCTCCTATGCGGGCGATGCTGCGGTGCATGTGAAGTACTCGGAAGAATCCAGCGACAAGCCGTTCAGCCGCATTCGTATCGCCAAGGGCATCATGCTGATGACCAAAGAAGAACACAAGGCCAACAAGTTCACGATTCGCAATGCCGATACCGAACCCCGCCAAGTCGTCGTGGAATATCCCGCAGAACAGGGGTGGAAGCTGGCGCCCGGAACGCCTCAGCCTGAGGAGTCCACCGAGTCGTACCACCGTTTTCGCGTTCCGGTCGATGCCGGGAAGACTGCAGAGCTGACAGTCGAGGCCATCCACCCGGACGAAAGCCGCGTCGAACTGACCAACCTCGATGACGATGAGGTTGCGGTTCTTGCCCAGCAGAAGCGGATCACTCCGGCCCTGCAGCAGGCCTTCGACAGCATCCTGAAGCAGAAGTTGAAGGTCGAGCAAATTTCCAATCAGATCGCGGATCGCAAACGCGAGTCGGACCAGATCGCGGCCGACCAGGCCCGCATCCGCGAGAACATGAAAGCGCTCAAGGGCAGTTCCGAAGAGAAGACCTTGCTCCAGCGCTACGTGGGCCAGCTCGATTCGCAGGAAAGCCGGCTGGCCGCCCTGCGCAAGGAAATCGCAGACCTGACCGCGCAGGAGAGCCAGGCCAACACGGAACTCGATCGCATGATCATGGCTGTGAATGTGGACGAGAGCTTCAATTGAGTGAGCGCAAGAGAGGCTCCGTACTCACCATAAATGGTAGTGTCCGTCGCGCCTGGCCATCTCCACGTCGACGCCGAACAGCGTCGCGAGCCGTTCGACCTGCAGAATCTCTGCTTTGGGTCCGTCGGCGACCACTCGTCCGCGATCCATTAGCACGACACGCCCAATCTCGGGAACAATGTCCGCTAGCTCGTGGGTGACAAGGATGATCGCGGTCCCCGAGTTGGCCAGCGCACGCATGGTCTGGCGCAAGTTTTGCTGGGCCGAAAGGTCGAGCGAATTGCAGGGCTCATCAAACAGCAGCGCACCCGGTTTATGCACCAGCGCGCGCGCGATCAATACGCGCCGCGCTTCTCCCGACGACATCTCGCACACGGGGCGGTCCGCGAGATGCGAGATCTTCAGCCCTTCTAGCGCAGCGTCAGCCATCTCGCGGTGCCGGGCATCGACGGTATGGTTCGAGAAAATGCGGATGCTACTGAAGAATCCTGACAGCACGACGTCCCGCCCGCAGGCTTCGCCCGTGCACGAGAGCATCAAGTCATTCGACAGAATGCCGAGCCGAGCGCGCAGCGCGAACACATCCCAGGTGTCTTCTCCCAGGATCGACATCGACGAGTCCGGCCGAGCCAGCGGATAGCACTCGCGCGTAATGGTCTTGATCAGCGTCGACTTGCCGCAGCCGTTGGGCCCGAGAATCGCCACGTGCTCGTCGGCACCAATGCGCAGGCTAAAGTCGTCCAGCGCGATCTTCTGTCCGCGCATTACGCGCAGGTTATGAAAGTCCAGCAAAGCTGGTTTTTGCGTCGAGTTCATCGGATCCGTGCATCTAAGTGTAGATGAGAAGCCGATTTCCAGCCCATGTCGAGCGGCTTCGATTACACTGAGCCCAGATGCCGCTCAAGGTCTATCGCCTGCGCCGCCTCTTGGCCTTGACCACCGTGCTGCTCACGCTGGTTGTGGCCGCGATGTATTTCTACGCGCGCTCGAAGGCGACGAACGTGCTCAAACAAATCCCGGGCAAAATCGGTTATGACATCAAGCAGACCGCAAGCGGCTTTCAGTTCTCCAAGTCCGACGGCAAGCGCACGCTCTTCACGGTTCAAGCTAGCGATCTGAAGCAATTCAAGCTCAACGGCAATGCCGAACTGCACAACGTCAGCATCGTCCTCTATGGCCGCGACTCGTCGCGCTTCGACCAGATTTACGGCGATGATTTTTCCTACAACCAGCAAACCGGGGATGTCTCTGCCAAGGGGGACGTACAGATCGACCTCGTAGCCAATCCTGCCGGCCTCGCCAGTCCCGATCAATCCACGCCGAAGGAACTCAAGAATCCCATCCACCTGAAGACGCGCGATCTGGTTTTTAACAAAGAAAGCGGAAACGCCTCGACCGAGGCTCGAGTCGAATTCCGCACGCCACAAGCCACGGGCTGGGCCGTGGGTGTGAACTACGCGGGCAAGAGCAACACGCTCACGTTGTCGTCGCAAATTCACGTGGTGCTCAACAACGCCAACCGAGCTGTTATCGAGGCCGATCACGGCATCATCACCAACGATCCGCGCGAGATTGTCCTCGACCACCCCCATCTCACCCGCGAGGACGGAACGCTGCAGGCCGATAAAGCGGTGTTTCAGCTCGGCCATGAGAATCAGGTGGAACGCGTGCTGGCCACGGGAGATGTAAGCACCGTGACGCGGATGCAAGGTGCGAAGCAACTGGGTGGGGCACGGAGTAGTCCAGCCGTCGGCGATGCTACACCGTCAGAGATGCGCAGCCGCGCCGATGAGGCGGAGTTCCTGCTTACGGGAAAAGAAGACCTGCTTCGTACCGCCACCCTCACGGGCAACGTTCACATCGAGCAAACCGGACCTCAACCCATGCAGGGACAGGCCGGGCGTGTGATTATGGACTTCGCGGGCCAGAACCAGCTCCAGAAAGTGCATGCCCTCGATGGAGTGCGGCTCACCCAGAACGCGATTGCCGGAAACAAGCCGACAGCAAAAGGCACGGCAAACGGCCCGCAGGATTTCGAAATCACCGCACCCCTCATGGACTTCACCGTATCGCAAGGGCACGTTCTTCAGCAAGCCGAAACCGCGGGCGCCGCCCAGATCACAATTGCGCAAGCGCAGGAAGCGCCTTCGAACTCCACGCCATCCCCCGCCCAAAGGACGGTCGTCACCGCCGGCAAATTCCTGGCGCAATTCTCGGCGGTCGAGGGTCGAAACCATCTCACCAGCGTTCACGGCGCGCCTAATGCCCGCATCGTTAGTTCGGCCTCCGGCGAGCCTGACCGCGTCAGCACCAGCGACTCGGTCGACGCCGCATTCCTTCCTCAGGGCGGGATCGACGCCGTCGCGCAAACGGGCAACGTCGTCTACACAGACGGTCAGCAGCCCGACAAACGCATGCAAGCCTGGGCTAACTCCGCGCGGTACACGCCTGGCGACCAGATGCTCGTGCTCACCGGAAGTCCGCGCGTCGTCAACGGCGGCATGGCGACCACAGCCAAGACTATCCGCATGAACCGTGCCACTGGAGACGCGCTAGCGGAGGGCAGCGTCAAGAGCACGTACAGCGAATTGAAAGAGCAACCGGACGGCGCCCTGCTGGCTTCTTCTTCGCCGATCCACGTGACCGCGCACAGCATGACGGCGCACAGCACACCAGGGCTGGCCCTCTACTCAGGAAACGCGCGCCTCTGGCAAGACGCGAACGTGATCGAGGCCCCCAGCATCCAGTTCGACCGCGATCGCCGTTTCGTCACTGCCCAAGGTACCCCCGATCAGCCGGTGCAGACGATTTTGGTCCAGGAGGACAAAGCCAAAGCAGAAAACGGCTCGCAATCCGGAAAAATGACGGGAAAGACGCCGGCGAATGCAGCTCGGCAGACCGTCTCCAGCCCCATCTCAATCACCGGCGCGAAGCTCACCTACGCCGATTCCGAGCGCAAAGTCCACTATGAAGGAGGGGTCCTAGCCAAAGGCCTGGACTTCACCACGTCCGCCAAGACCGTCGAGGCCTACCTGCTCGCACGCAGTCAAACCTCAAGCACTCAATCGTTTGCCGGTCCGGGCCAGCTTGATCACATGATCGCCGAGGGCGACGTGGTGATCCAGCAACCCAGCCGCCGCGCCGACGGCCAAAGGCTGGTTTACACGGCGGTTGACGACAAGTTCGTCCTGACTGGCGGACCGCCTAGCATTTTTGATGCCGAACAAGGCAAGATTACCGGGGTTTCGTTGACTTTCTTTAGACGCGATGATAGGGTGCTCGTAGAAGGCGAAGGAAGTACCCCTGTGGTAACACAAACGCGAGTGGCTCGTTAATTGGCAAGATAAATGCGTACCCTAGCCACGGAAGAAATTGGCAAATCGTATCGTGGCCGCCGCGTTGTAAATGGGGTCAGTCTGACTGTCGAGCAGGGCGAAGTTGTTGGTTTATTAGGCCCTAACGGCGCCGGCAAGACCACCACCTTTTACGCCATCGTTGGCTTGATCCCGCCCGATACTGGCCGCGTGTTGTATGACGGTCAGGACATCACCGACGTTCCCATGTACCTCCGGGCCCGTCAGTATGGCATCAGCTATCTCCCGCAAGAAGCTTCCGTCTTTCGCAAGCTGACGGTCGAAGAGAACATCCTTGCGGTGTTAGAGGCGCAGCCGATGTCCTGGCACGAGCGCCGCGAGAAGATGGAAAAGTTTATTGATGAGCTTGGACTGGAGCACATCCGCCAGAATCGCGGATATGCGCTGTCCGGTGGGGAACGCCGGCGCGTGGAAATTGCCCGCTGCTTGTGCATTAATCCCACCTTCATTTTGCTGGACGAACCGTTTTCCGGGATCGATCCCATTGCCGTGCTCGACTTGCAGAAAATTATCAGCAGCCTGCGCGCGAGCGGCATCGGAGTCCTGATTACGGATCACAACGTGCGCGAAACGCTTTCGGTGACTGATCGGGCCTACATCATCGATGACGGCAGAATTTTCCGTCAAGGACAGCCTGGCCAGCTGGCAGGCGATCCGGAAGTGAGAAGGGTGTACTTGGGCGAGAGTTTCTCGCTGGTGTGAAGAAGCAAGTTTCAAAGTTTCAAGGTTGCAAGCTCAAAGTGGAAGCCGGAAACCTTGGATCGTTGAAACTCTGAAACCTTGAAACTTTGAAACATGGTTCTCTTACAGCACAAACTAAGCGTCAAACTCTCGCAGCGCCAGATCCTTACCCCGGGCCTGGTGCAGATGGTCTCCGTCCTCGCGCTCAACAAGCTTGAGCTCAAGGACATGATCAATGCCGAGATGGTCGAGAACCCGGTCCTCGAAGAACTGGAAGATTCCGTCCCGCTGCTTGACGAAGTCGGCAAGAAGGAAGAAGACCGCGAGCGTGCTGCGGCCGCCTCTAACGAAGAAAATCCCATCACTGCGGTCGAAAAAAAAGATCCCTTCGAAGAGATCGATTTTGGCTCGTTCTTTCAGGATTATCTCGACCCAGGCTATCGTACCCATAGCGAGATGGAAGACATCGAGCGCCCGTCGTTCGAGAATTTCCTCTCCAAGCCGACAAACCTCACGGACCACCTGGCGTGGCAGTTAGGAGCGCTCAGCCTGCGCCGCGAAGTCCGCGAAGCTGCGGACCTGATCCTCGGCAATCTGAACGAAGACGGATACCTCATCGCCAGCGACGACGAGTTGCTCGGCGTCGCGCCGCCAGCGGCTCCCGAAGTCGACGCCCAGACTGCAAAGAGTATCGTGAACGAGGCGCAAGCCTTAGGTTTGGCAGAGGTCGCCGCCGAGCCCGGCCCGGAGGGGCCCGGTGGTGGGCAGGACCAGATTTCCTCCGTGTCAGGCATCGCAGATTCGGCCGACGAGGACAATCCTGATCTCGCGGAGAACGCGGAACCGGCCTACGCCGAAAGTCGACACGTTGAAGCGCCCGTCGAACCGCGTCCGGAAGCCTCTTTCTCCTCGCGTTCAGCAGACTCTGCGGCCGCCGTTGCCCCAGCACCGGAACCCGCTCCTAAAGCCGCTTCGATCTATACGCCGAACTTCACGGCTGCCGATCTTCAGGAGGCCTTGGAGGTGGTCCGTCAACTCGATCCTCCTGGCGTGGCCTGCCGCGATCTGCGCTCTTGCCTTATGTGCCAGCTCCTCTATCACCAGGCGCAGCTCCCGTTGCACAAGAACGGCAACGGCACGGAGCAAGTTCTGAAGGACGCCATGGCCGTTGTCGACCAACACCTCCGCGGCCTGCAGAACAAGCAGCACAAAGAGATTTCCAAGGCGATTGGCCGCCCCATCGAAGCCGTGCAGGCTGCTCTCGACTACATCCGCACCCTCGATCCGCGCCCCGGCCTGCGTTACAACAAAGTCCAGGCGCGCCTCATCGAGCCCGACGTTGCGTTCGTGAAGCACGGCGACGAGTGGCTGGTCATCATGAACGACGAAGAC